>JAFRWU010000110.1 GCA_017441705.1 Clostridia bacterium
AGCCATCATAGGATTGCTGTTAACAAGATAGCAATCCTATATTTTTTCCCTGAAAGCCGGAAACGCCTTGAAAACGGGCGCCGTTTCTCCCTATTTCGTTCCGTTCCCGTCTGCCGCAGGAGACAGAAACACAAAGGAGCTGCCGCTATGATCACAGTCAGGCTCACAGACTCGCTGACGCCGGTTTTCCCCGGTCGTTTCGACGGTCCGACGCTTTCGTCCTTTTCCCTCTGCCGAAACGAACCCTTTTCGTTTCAGATGGCCTACCGGATCACGGAGGGCCCCGAGAAGTCCGTCCCCTTCTTCGTCAGGGTCGAAACAGAGCTGCCGCTGAGCTGCTACTACGTCGGCTGCGTCCCCGTCATCCACACCGACTTCCCGCCGCTGGAGCCGACGCCCCCCGTCGGACCCTACCCGGACGTCCTGATGCCCAAGGCCGTCAATCCGCCTCTGACGAGGGTGGAGACCTGGGGCGAGGTCCGATATTACGAGTCCGGCGAAAAAACGGCTCTCTTTGCCTATAACGACAGTTGGCAGGCGCTGTGGTTCACCGTGAACGAAAACGGCGCGGAGCTGCCCGCGGGCACGTACGGCGTCCGGATGGAGCTGTTCAGCCGTAAGAGGGCGAAGGTCGGGGAGGCGTCGCTCTCCCTGGAGGTGCTGGACGCCGTCCTGCCGCCGCAGACGCTGCTCTACACAAACTGGTTCCACTGCGACTGCCTGGCGGACTGGTATCACACGGAGATCTTCTCGGACCGGTTCTTTGAGATCATGCGGGACTTCGTCCGCAAGGCCGCACGCAACGGCATGAACATGATCCTCCTGCCGGCCTTTACGCCGCCGCTGGACACGCCCGCAGGCATGGAGCGCATGACGGCGCAGCTGGTGCGTGTCACCGTAGAAGACGGCGCATACCGCTTCGATTTCAGCCTTCTTGAACGCTTTATCGACCTCTGCCGCGAGGAGGGCATCGGATACTTTGAGCACTCCCATTTTTTTACGCAGTGGGGCGCCGCGCACGCGCCGAAGATCCTGGCGGACACCGGCAGCGGAGAAGTGCGGCTCTTCGGCTGGGACACCGACGCGCTGAGCGACGGCTACGTCGGCTTTCTGAGGTCTTATCTGACCGCGCTGCGCGGCTTCCTGCGGGAGAAGGGGCTGGAGAAGAACGTCCTGTTCCACGTCTCCGACGAGCCGAACGCGTCCAATTTCCGGGCGTATGAAGCGGCGTTCGCAAAAATCGCGGACCTGCTGGAGGGATACATGGTCGGCGACGCCCTTTCCGACGTCCGCTTCTTCGAATCCGGCCTCGTGAAGCTCCCGATCGCCTCCGCGCCGCATGCCGCCGACTTCGTGGGCAGAGGCGGCGATATCTGGGTCTACTACACCGGCGCCGACGTCGGGAACGGCATGAGCAACCGCATCCTGACGATCTCCCGGGAACGCAACCGGAGCCTCGGCGTGCAGCTGTACAAAAGCGGGGCCAAAGGCTTCCTGCACTGGGGCTACAATTACTACTACGGTGAGCTCTCCTTCGGTCTGGCCGATCCCTTCCTGACGCCCACCGGCGGCTATCCCAACCCCGCCACCTCCTACTGCGTCTATCCCGCGCCGGACGGCACGGCGTATCAGTCGGTACGGCAGAAGATCTTCGCCGAGGGGCTCGTCGATATGCGCGCCCTGCAGCTGCTCGAAAGCCTCTCCGGCCGTCCGGTCTGCGAGGCCGTCATCGAAAAGTACTTCGGCGCATGTGATTTTTACAGCTCCGCGGCCTCCCCCGGGGTCCTCACGGCATTCCGTACGGAGGTCAACGACGCCATCCGCCGCTACGCCGCGGGGAAAAAGTGATTCCCCGATCTGCGGAGGCGATTATGAAGAACCACATAGCCTATTGCGGCGCAGACTGTATGAAATGCGCCGATTTCGTTCATCAAAGGTGTCCGTCCTGCAGGCTTACGGAATGGAAGGACGACGATATGTGTATGCCGGTCAAATGCTGTCGTGAAAAAGGGATCGATTTCTGCGCCTTCTGCGACGTATTTCCGTGCAAAGAAATGGCGGAGTTTTACAGGGAATCCGCCAGTCACAGAGAAGCGTTCGTCAGGATGGAGGATCTGAAAACGAAGGGCTGACAGGCTCCCGTTTGCGGGGCTCTCTGCCGGCATGCTTCCAGGCGTTCTTCCCATGCCCCGGTACGCTTTTGCGGTCCCGGCATGAAAGAAGCCCGGTTCGTCTGCGGCGTCATACGCGGAAACGCCATGAGACGGATCGCCGGGCCTTGTCTTTATCGTATCGTATCCTGCCGTCGCCGCAAAGCCATGCGCCGGAGAAACGCGCCGCGGATCGTGTCGGATCTGCGGCGCGTCTTGTATGTGTCGGTTCCTTCCCGGAAGCGGGGCGTCAGTCTCTCAGGCGGCAGCCCTGCTCCTCCAGGGATCTCTGCACGGCGCGGTAATCCAGTTCGGAGATCCGGCAGCCGTCCCGGACGGACACGGCGGCCATGGTGCCCGAAGCCTGGCCGATCGCCATCGCGATGTTCATCACGCGGTAAGAGGCGTGCGCCCGGTGCGATCCGCTGATGGAACGCCCCGAAAGGACCAGATTGTCCACGTGAAGGGGCTGCAGGGCCCGCATGGGGATGTCGTAAGGCTGCGTCCTGTAGGGCTGGCCTCCGGTTTCGGCCTGCCCGCCGCCGGTGGGATTGTGAATGTCGATGCAGAAATCGGCCCGGTGGACCACCGCGTCCTCAAAGACGCGCCCGGCGATCAGGTCTTCGGCCTCCAGCAGGTACCTGCCGCGGATGCGCCGGCTTTCCCGCACACCGAGGGTCGACGCGCTGATGCGCACCCGGACGTTTTCGCAGCCCGGCACCTCTTCCCGGAGAAAGCGGTTGACCATCTCCATCTGGCGGCGCAGCTCGATCTCCGATCTCTCCGCGTCGCCGTCGGCAAGGATCGTCACGCCGTTCATCTGCGTGGCGTTCACCAGGCGTTCGCCCTTCCGCCCGGTCTTGTAAAGCCGCACGATCGTCACGTTTGCGGGAAGCCTTCCCTCCGCCGCGGCTCTTTCGCACATGGCGAGATACCGGCGTCCGTCCGGGAAGACGGTGTCGTCCTCCTCGTGCCGGCATACCAGCGTGCTCTCCTCGTCCATGCCCTCGATGATGTACATCAGGGAGGAAGGCTGCACCAGACCGTCCCCGTCGCGGCCTGTCATGACCTCGCATCCGGCCATCGCCGCCGCGTACCCGTCGCCGGTGGCGTCGATCACCCGCTTCGCCTCCATCAGGACGACGCCCTGCTGTGTCAGCGCAAAGACGCCGCGGATCTCTCCGTCGACGACGTAGGCGTCCACGACGGGACACTGAAGACGGAACTCGACCTTTTCCCCGGCCAGAAGATCGGTCAGGATGCCCTTGGCCGATTCGCAATCGATGCCGGTTTCCCCGTTCGGGCTGGAAAGCAGGGAGGCGATCTCATCCCGGATCGTGCCGGGGGCCACCCCGCCCATCACCGTGGCGACGTTTCCCAGGGTCAGGCACCCGCCCACGACGCCGTATCGTTCCAGCAGCATGACCTTCATGCCCAGGCGGGACGCTGTGACCGCGGCTGCGATCCCCGCCGGGCCCGCGCCGCAGACGATCACGTCCCAACGGGAATGAAGGCTGATTTCCTTCGTATACTTCATGACGTTTTCCTCCCCTATGCGGAAAGACATTCGCGCGGAGCCGCCGGGCTTCGCGTTCTCTTTTCTCCCGGCTCCGCGCCTTCGCGGACAGCCGGGATCCCGGCCGGTTCATTCTATCACGCCGGGAAACGTCCTGTCAAGGCTTCCCGCGCCGCGGGGAGATCCCGGAAACGGCAGAGCGCCGCGGACCGGATCCGGTCCGCGGCGCTTTCGATTTCTCTTTATCTTTCCTCCCGGAAATAGGCGACGCCCAGACTTTCGGGGGGGTGATCCTCTTTTTTCCTCCGCATGCTGGTGATCACCAGAACGATCATCGTCACCACGTAGGGCAGGATCTTGTAGATCTCGTCGGGGATCGGAAGATGCACCCGCATGTAAAGGATCATCAAGGCGCCGAAGAGCGCCGAGCCCCACAGGGCGTTGAGCGGACGCCACAGGCAGAAAATCACCAGCGCCACCGCCAGCCAGCCTTCGCCGGCGAGTCCCTCGTGATTCCAAACGCAGCCCGCGATGGTCATGATATACACCATGCCGCCGATGGCCGAGATCCCGCCGCCGATCACGGTGGCCAGGTACTTGGTCCGGGTGATGTTGATGCCGGCGGCGTCGGCGGTGGCGGGCGATTCGCCCACCGCGCGCAGGTTCAGGCCCCGGCGGGTCTTGTTGAAATACACGGTCATGACGACCGCCGTCAGGATCCCGAGATAGACGAACAGATTGTGTCCGAACACGATCTTTCCCACCACCGGGATGCTCTGCAGGAATTCCGGGAAGACCGGATTCTGGAAATTGTCCTTCAGGGCGTTGCTGACCGCCACGTAGCCGCCCTCGCGCAGGCGCATATATTCGCCCACGAACTGACCCACGCCGGTGCCGAGGATCGCCAGAGCCAGGCCCGTGACGTTCTGGTTGGCGCGCAGGGTGATGGTAACAAAGCCGTAGCACAGGGCGCCGAACGCGCCGGCCAGGAAGGCGCAGAGAAGGGCGATCAAAATCGCCAGAGGGCCGCTGGCCGCGCCGCCCGCCGCCTTTTCGTAATAGTAGGCGCCGGCGATGCCGAAGGCGCCGCCCATATACATCATGCCCTCCACGCCGAGGTTCAGGTTGCCCGATTTTTCGGTCAGGATCTCGCCCATGGTGCCGAACATCAGGGGCGTCCCGTTCAGGATCGCGTTGAAGATCAGGGCCACGATCGCGTCGAGTGCCGTCATGTCTTATCCTCCTTTTCTTCCGCTGAGGAAAGCGTCTTTGCGGAGGGAAGCGAATTGAAATCGTGCTGCATGATGGCAAGCGCGACGATCGCAAGGCCGAAAATGCCGAGGAGCAGATAGAGTTTGCCGTTCCCCGTCACGGGATATCCCCTCTTCCGGAATTCCCGCGCGACCGTCTCTCCGCGGGTATACAGCCAGTACCAGGAATAAAGCGGCACGAGGATCAGACAGAGATACTCGCCTGTCGGGGAGGAAGGATCCCCCTTCACGGCTCTGGTGTTTTTCAGGAGCAGGTACTCCCAGAAAAGCGTCCAGAGACCGCCGGTAAGGAACGAAAAAACGATCGCCGGGGCGATTTTTCTTTTGTAGACCGGAATCATTCGGCTTCCTCCTTTCCCGCGACGCCGGCTTTCCCCTCATCCCATCTGACCCAGTCCAGACCGCGCGAGCCGAGAGCCACGCGGTACCGGACGAAGAACTCCGAGGCCAGCATAAAGAGAAGAATGACGCCGGTGATGATGTCCGCAATGGAGGTCGGGATCCCCATGACGGTTTCCAGATTGCCCGCTCCCTTTTCCAGGACCGCCAGCATCAGGGAAATGACGATCATGGCGAAGGGGTTGAGCTGGGCGAGCCACGCAACCGTGATGGCGGTGAAGCCGACGCCTCCCGCGACGCCGAAATACAGGGTCTTGTTGGCGCCCGATACGATCATGAAGCCCACCAGCCCCGCGATCGCCCCCGAAAGCAGCATGGTCCGGATCGTGATCCACGCCACGTTCATGCCCGCGTAGCGCGCGGTGTTCATGCTTTCGCCGAGGACCGCGATCTCGTATCCGTGCTTGGTATATCGCATGTATACGAAGATCAGAACGGTCAGAAGAAGGACCAGGATCCATCCGATATGCACGCCGAAAACCTTCGGGAGAAGCGCCGAGGCATGGAAATTCGGAATGATCTGGCTTCCTGGCTTGCCCTCCCAGGGTCCGCCCTGCAGCCACTTGACGATACCGATGGCGATATAGTTCAGCATCAGGGTGAACAGCGTTTCGTTGGTGCCCCATTTCGCGTGGAAGAAAGCCGGGATCAGGGCCCAGAAGGCGCCGCAGATCATGGCGCCGAGCGCCATCATCAGAAGCAGGAGCAGCGAAGGCTCCTTCCCCTCGAAAATCCCGTACTTTCCGCCGAAGGTCAGCGCGAAGTAGGTGGCGCCGACGGCGCCCGCGGTGATCTGACCCTCCGCGCCGATGTTCCAGAATTTCATCCGGAAGCAGGGAGCGATGGCCAGCGCCGTTCCCAAAAGCGGCACCGCGATGTTGATCACGCGCTGTCTCGCGCTTTCCCGTCCGAGGGAGCCGGCCAGGATCTCGCCGTACGCCCGGATCGGATTGCTGCCCAGAAGGAGGAAGATCAGGGCGCCGGCCAAAAGCGCCGCAAGGATCGAAGCCAGCCGGATCAGAAGCGCGTATTTCGACGAAAGCTCGCCACGCTTGACCAGATGGAAAATCGGCTGTTTCCTTTCATGCATCGGCGTTCTCCCCCTTTCCGAGGCGGGTCATCATCAGGCCGACCTCTTCCTTGGCGACCTCCCGGGCGTTCACGATGCCCGAAACGCGTCCGTCGTAAAGCACCAGGATCCGGTCGCAAAGCTCCAGAAGGACGTCCAGATCCTCTCCCACGAAGATCACCGCGACCCCTTTTTCCTTCTGCTGATTCATCAGATTGTAAATGGTATAGGAGGTGTTGATGTCCAGACCGCGCACCGCATACGCGCTCATCAGGACCGACGGCGCGGTGGCGATCTCCCGTCCCACGAGGACCTTCTGCACGTTGCCGCCGCTGAGACGGCGCACCGGATAGTTCACGTCGGGCGTGACGACCTCCAGCTCGTCCATCACCGTTTTGGCAAGCGCGCCCGGATTTCTGTGCCGGACGAAGATGCCGCCGCCTTCGCGCCAGGAGCGGAGCATCATATTGCCCACCATGCCCATGCCGCCGACCAGGCCCATGCCCAGCCGGTCCTCCGGCACGAAGGCCATGGCGACCCCGGCGTCCTTGATCTGCATGGGGGTCTTCCCCACCAGATCGGAGGGCTCTTTCCCCTCCGGCGTGTAAAGGATCTTTCCTTCCTTGATCGGACAGAGCCCGGCGACGGCCTCCAGAAGCTCCTTCTGCCCGGAGCCGGCGACGCCCGCGATCCCCAGGATCTCCCCGCCCATGGCGGTAAAGCTCACGTGATCCAGCTTGGTGACGCCTTCTCCGTCCACCACCGTAAGGCCGGTGATCGCAAGGCGGGGCTTGGGATCGCGCGGTTCGGACCGTTCGATATTCAGCGAGATCTGCCTTCCCACCATCATGTTGGTCATGGCGGCGGTATCGGTCTCACTGACCTTCATTTCGCCCACGAATTCGCCCCTGCGCAGCACCGCCACCCGGTCGGCAAGCTCCATGACCTCGTGCAGCTTGTGGGTGATGATGACGATGGCTTTTCCGTCCTTTTTCATCCTGCGCAGGACGTCGAAAAGCTTTTCGGTCTCCTGCGGGGTCAAAACCGCGGTCGGCTCGTCCAGGATCAGGATATCCGCCCCGCGGTAGAGAAGCTTGATGATTTCCAGGGTCTGCTTTTCGGAGACCGACATATCGTAGACCTTTTTGGCGGGATCCACGGCAAAGCCGTACTGTCCGGCGATCTCGCGGATCCGGCGGGAGACCTCCCGGATATCCAGGAACACTCCGCCCTCCAGGCCGAGCACTACGTTTTCGGCGGCGGACAGGACGTTGACCAGCTTGAAATGCTGGTGGATCATGCCGATCCCGTGGGCAAAGGCGTCTCTGGGAGAGGCGATGGTGGCTTCCTTCCCGTTCACGTAAATGCGGCCGCTGTCGGGAAAATAGATCCCGGCCAGCATATTCATCAGCGTGGTTTTGCCCGACCCGTTTTCGCCGAGCAGCGACAGGATCTCCCCTTTCCGGATCTCCAGCGTGACCCGGTCGTTCGCCGTCACGGAGCCGAAGGTCTTCGTGACCTCCTCCATGCGCACGGCGCAGGTGTTTTCCACAGACGTCATCCTTTCCTCTCGTATCGCTTTCCGCGTTCTCACGGCGCTCCCTTCCGGCGGAAGCCCCGTCGGGACGCGGGAAAAAGAAAGAAGGTCACAGGGGCCGCGGATGCAGCCCCTGTGACCGCAGAAGGTTATCAGTAAGCCTCGTTCAGGAGGGTGATGCCGTCGATCCGGAGCGCGAAATACGGGGCGGACATCAGATCCGGCACGGCGGATTCGTGGAACTCGCCGTCCCAGATGGCTTCGCCCTCGTCCGGCACGAAGTCGCCGGTCATATCGATGGCGGTATAGGAGGAAACAGCCTTGCCGTCCACGGTGAACTTGGAGGTGTCGAACACCTTCAGCGTGCCGGCGGCGATCTGATCCATGACTTCCTTCATCTTCTCGGCGGTGCCGGGCGCGGCGATCTCTTCGTTCAGATCGGTCATGACGACCTCGCCCTCGGCCATGCCGTGGCTGTAGTCGGCGTCAAAATTCTTTCCCTCGGCAACGGCGGAGATGGCGTACACGAAGTACTTGGTCCAGTCGATGCGGGTGGAGATGATGGAGGCCTTCGGCGCGGCGTCGATCATATCGGCGTTGTAGCCGGTGTGGAACACGCCGTTCTTTTCAGCGGTGGTGGCGGGGGTGGTGTTGTCGGAATGCTGGGAGATCAGGACGCAGCCCTGATCGATCAGCGCCTGAGCGGCGTTGGCTTCCAGCGTGGCGTCAGACCAGGAGCCCACGAACTGCACCTTCATGGTGACCGACGGGCAGACCGAGCGGGCGCCGAGGAAATAGGCGGTGTAGCCGGAGATGACTTCGGCGAAGGAGTAGGCGCCGACGTAGCCGATGACGGCTTCTTCGGGCTTGATCTTTTTGCTCTCGATCATTTCCTGCAGCTTCATACCGGCGACGACGCCGGCCACGTAACGGCCCTCGTGAATGCGGTTGAAGGCGTTGTGGGTGTTGTCAAGATCGTCCTTCCAGCTTCCCTCGTTGGTCAGGCCGACGAACTGCACGTCCGGGAAATTGGGAGCCACGGTAAGCATGGCGGGTTCCTGTCCGTAGGAGTTGTTGAAGATAACGGCGCAGCCGTCCTCGGCAAGCTCTTCGTTGGCAACGGCCACCGGATCGCCTTCGATCAGGTTGTACTTGATGACCCATTCCACGTTGATGCCTTTTTTGGCGAGCTCTGCCTTGGCGGTTTCGGTGGCGCGGATGAAGTTGTAGGTATAACCCTTGTCGTTCTCGTCGCCGATGCAGACCAGGCCGGCCTTTACGGTCTTCATTTCGCTGGCCGGGGCTTCGCCGGTTTCGCTTTCCGGAGTCTTGCCGGTGTCCTTGGCTTCGCCCGAGCACGCAGCCAGAGCCGTCACCATGGCCAGCGCCAGGATGAGCGCCAGAATTCTCTTTTTCATGTCGCTTTCGTTCCTCCTTGATGATCCGTTCTTGTGATCGGTTTTTCCCCTTTCCGGAAGACGTTCCGGATCGGAAAAGCACGGTTTCATCATATCACAGGAATCGTATCTTTTCAATCGGCAAAATCCATCTTTTTCCCCGGCGCGCTCCTCTTTTTTTATGGATTTCCACAAGGTGCTTTTTCCTTCCCGCGGCGCGCGGTTGACGCGGACGGCGCAGGGTGATATAATAGGACTCAAAGGCGGGGATTCTTTTTCATCCGTGCGAAAAACGCGCCTTGCGGTTCTTCGGAAGGCGTCCCCGCCGGAGCCGTTTCCAATCCACACCGGACGTAAAGGAGGTCTCCTCATGATGTATTGCACCCATTGCGGAAATCCCATGGAAGAAGGCGCCGCCATCTGTGTCAAGTGCGGTTTCGCCGCGGGAAGCGACCGGCGATTCTGTCCCTTCTGCGGCACGGCGGCGGAACCCGGTCAGGCGGTCTGCACCTCCTGCGGGAACGTCCTTCCGGTCCCCATCGACAGATCCAGACAGAAATCCCGGATGGTCGCGGGGCTTCTCGCCCTCGTCTGCGGCATCTACGGCGTACACAATTTCTATCTCGGCAATACCGGCAAGGCCGTGGCGCAGCTGGTGATGACCCTGATCGGTCTCTTCACCTCCTGGCTGATCATCGGCGTGCTGCCGATCCTAGCCGCCTCCGTCTGGGCCATAATCGAAGGAGTCATGCTGTTCACGGGCAAAATCGACACCGATTCCGACGGCGTCCCTCTCAAGGATACCTTCTGAGTCTTTTCTCCCCGCAAAACCGCTCCGGCGCTTCCTGTGGAAGCGCCGGAGCTTTCTTCTTTTTTCCCGGTACTAATCCCGCATGGCGAGCGACGCCGCGTACACCTTTGCCGCGCCGGCGGTCAGGAGGACCCGCGCCGCCTCCGAAACGGTGGCGCCGGTCGTGATCACGTCGTCCACCAGAAGGACCGTTTTCCCCCGCACGTCGGCTCTCTTCTTCATCCGGAAGGCGCCGAAGACGTTGGCCTTTCTCTCCTCCTCGGAAAGGAGCCCCTGCTTTCCGGTGGAGCGCGTCTTTTCCAGCAGTCCCTCCGCCGGGATCCCCAGTCTGGCGGCGACGAGCCGCGCCAGCTCCTCGCTGCGGTTGAAGCCGCGGGCAAGCCTCCGCTTCAGATCCAGCGGGATCCAGGTCGCCAGCGCGTATTCCTCTTTCTCCTCTTCGCACGCCCCGGCGATGAAATCCGCCGCAGGCTTCAGAAGATAGGCCCCGTCGGGGCGTTTCAGCCGCACCACCGCCTCGGCGGCCTCGTCCCGGTAGGAAAAGGGCGCTCTGGCCGACGCATAGAATTCTCCCCTGCGCGTCCTTGTCTTTCCTTCCGCAAGGCCCTTTTCCCGGCAGGAGGCGCAGACCGGCCCTTCCCCGGCCTTCATCACTTCGTCGCAGAAAAAGCAGCGCGGCGGCCACAGGATCTCTCCGAAAGAGACCGGCACGGTCTTCTCCTCCTTTCCGCAAATCGAAAAGCCGGCGGAAGAAGATTTCTTCCGCCGGCGGCGTTTCTCAGCGCGTGCGCTCCCTGGTTTCCTTCGCGACCCTGGCAAGGAAGTCCGAAAGCGCCATGCTCTCGGTGGCGCCGGTGTCGCGGCTCCGGACCGAGACGTTCTTTTCCTCAATCTCCTTCTGGCCGATGATGACCATATAGGGGACGCGGTCCTTGACCTGCGCTTCACGGATCAGATAGCCGATCTTTTCGTTGCGGGTATCCATTTCGGCGCGGATCCCCGCGTCCTTCAGCGCCTTGAAGACCTCGGACGCGTAATCGGCGCTCTTTTCGGACACCGGCAGGACCTTGACCTGCACCGGGGCGAGCCATACCGGGAATTTCCCTGCGAAATGCTCGGTGATGACGCCGATGAACCGCTCCACCGAGCCGAAGACCACGCGGTGGATCATGACGGGGCAGTACTTCTGTCCGTCGGCGCCGGTGTATTCCAGATTGAAACGGCCGGGCAGCTGGTAATCCAGCTGGATGGTGCCGCACTGCCAGGTCCTTCCCAGGGAATCCTCCAGATGGAAGTCAAGCTTCGGCCCGTAGAAGGCTCCGTCCCCTTCGTTGAGGACGTAGGTCTTGCCCACCTTGGTGATGGCGTCGGCCAGCGCCTTGGTGGCGATCTCCCAGTCCTCCTCGGTGCCGATGTGATCCTCCGGCATGGTGGAAAGCTCGATGGTATAGGGCAGACCGAACAGGTTGTAAACCTCGTCGAAGAGGCTGACGATGCGGATCACCTCGTCGGTGATCTGTTCCTTTGCGAGCAGGATATGCGCGTCGTCCTGCGTGAAAGCCCGTACCCGGAACATGCCGTGCAAAGCGCCCGAAAGCTCGTGACGGTGCACCCGCCCCAGTTCGCCGTAGCGAAGCGGCAGCTCGCGGTAGGAATGGGGCTCCAGATCGTAGATCAGGATGCTGCCCGGGCAGTTCATCGGTTTGATGGCGAAATCCTCGTCGTCGATCACCGTGGTATACATTTCTTCTTTATAGTGATCCCAATGACCGGAGGTTTCCCAGAGGCTCCGTTTCATGATCTGCGGAGTGGATACCTCCAGATAGTCCCACTTCTTATGCACCTCGTGCCAGTAATCGAGAAGGGTGTTCCGGAGCACCATGCCCTTGGGCAGGAAGAAGGGCATGCCGGGAGCTTCGTCTCTCAGGGCGAAAAGGCCCATTTCGCGGCCGATGCGGCGGTGATCGCGCTTTTCGGCCTCTTCAAGCTGCCGGAGATAATCGTCCAGCTCCTTCTGGGAGGGGAAGGCGGTCCCTCTGATGCGGGTGAGCATCTTGTTGTCCTTGTCGTTTTTCCAGTAGGCGCCCGACTGATCCATGATTTTGAAGGCCTTCAGTCCCTTGGTGTAGGTCAGATGCGGACCGACGCACATGTCGATGTACTCGCCCTGCTGGTAAAAGCTGATCTCCTCGTCGGGAGCGAGGTCGCTGATATGCTCGACCTTGTAGATCTCGCCTCTTTCCTCCATCAGTCCGATCGCCTCGTCCCGGGGGAGAATGAAGGCCTTGATGGGAAGATTCTCTTTGACGATCCTTTTCATTTCGGCTTCGATGGCCTGAAGATCCTCGTCGCCGAGCTTTCTGTCGCCCAGATCCACGTCGTAATAGAAGCCCCGCTCGTTGGCCGGGCCGTAGGCGAAGCGGGCCTCCGGCCAGAGACGGCGGATGGCCTGCGCCATGACGTGCGCCGCCGTATGCCGTATGACGTGCAGCTCTTCTTCCGGCGCGCATTCGCCCACGTGACCGTCGTGATAGATGACTTTCATGTTCCTTCTCCTTTTCGATCCATTTGTCCTTTGCGGTTTTCGTCTGCCGCGCCGCGGGGGAACAAAAAAACACCCCCGGGGGCGTTTCGCCCTCAAGGGTGCAAATGCTTTGCACGGTCCCACCTTGATTTTTCACTCAAAGCCGCCGGATCTTTCCGGCGCTTTTCCCCTTAACGCGGGAGGACGGCGGCGCTTTTTTCTCCGCGCCGCGGCTCGGGATTGGTTTTCGCCCCGCGATCCGGAAGGGACTTTCACCATGCGTCCCTCTCTCTGACCGGCCGTTCCGGGGGTACTCGTTCCGTCGCTGCCTTTTTTTCGCTTATTTCATTACATGCCTGCATAAACCGGAGCGATCGATTCAGGCGAGCCTTATTATAGCCCGCGTCTTCGCGTTTGTCAAGAGTTTTTCTGTCCTTCCGGCGCGGACGCGCTTTTCTGCTTTTTCCACCGCCCGGATATCAGATAGGTCCCGCCGATCAGGAAGGGCACCAGCCCCGCCAGGGCGTTGCCGTACCAGAAACCGACGATCTTCAGGGAAAGCGCCACCCCCAGAAGCAGCGCAAGCCCGATCCGCGCCACGATCCCGTCCAGAAGCGCCACCAGAAGATTCAGCTTCGAGTTGCCGGAGCCGTTGATCAGGGCGAAGTTCGCCGGCCGCAGAGTAGCCCCCAGATACTGCACCATCGCCACCGGCACGTAGGAAAGGGCCAGAGTCAGGACCTTCGGGTCGTCCGAAAAGAGGCCAAAGAGCCATTCGGGATGGAAAAGCGTGATGACGGCGAAGATCGCAGACGGGATCGCCACGATCCAGAGAGCGGTGAAAACCACCCGGGGCACTCTTTCGATCTTCCGGGCGCCCAGCGCCTGCGAGATCATGGCGCCGCCCGCCGAGGAGATCGCCTGCGACACCACGCCGATCATGCCCTCCAGCTTCCGCGCCACGCCTGTGACCGCCACGGCCTCCTTGCCGTAGACGTTGATATAGGAGTTGACGAGGAGCATGGAGAAGGTGATCGCCGCCGACTGGATCACCATGGGGATCCCCAGGGCGATCAGCGGTTTGGTCACCGATTTGTAAAGCCGGAAATGCTTCGGATGGAAATCGAAGCCGATCTGTTCCCGGTTTTTGTACAGGAGCCGGAGCGCGAACAGGAAGCTTGCCGCCTGGCCGATCACGGTGGCCAGCGCCGCGCCCATGGGGCCCATATCGAGAGGACCGACGAAGAGAAGATCCAGAACGATGTTGATCACCGAGGCGATGGCGATAAAGAGGAAGGGGTGGCGGGAATCGCCCATGCCGCGCAGGATCGCCGACACCAGATTGTATCCGTAGATGAAGACCGTGCCCCAGACGCAGGTGACGCTGTACTGTCTGGTGAATTCCCAGATGTCCTCCGGCGTGTTGAGCCACGCAAGGATCCCCTGGTAGGAAAAGAGGAAGGCCACGGTGATCACGACCGCAAGACTGAGAAGCAGGGTGAAAAGGGTCCCCACCATTTCCCCCACCTTGTCGCGCCGGTTTTCGCCCACGTACCGGGAGATCAGGATCTGCCCGGCGTTGGAAAAGCCCATGGCCACGAAGGTGATGAGCTGGAGCATCTCGCCGCCGATGGCCACCGCCGAAAGGCCTTCGGTGCCCACGAATTTCCCCACGATCACCATGTCCACCATGTTGTAGACCATCTGCAGAAGGCCCGAAAGAAACAGCGGGAACGCAAAGCGCAGAAGCGTGCCCGGCACGCTCCCCACCGTCAGGTCCCGGATGATCCTGCCTTTTCCTTCCATACCCTTCGTTCCTCCGTCGTCCGCCTTGTTTCTTCGCCCGGACGGGATGTATTGTACCACAAAAAAGAAGGTTTGAAAAGTGCGCCCCTCTTTTTTCTTCTTTTCGCGCCGTTTGCAATTTCCGTCCTTTTCCGGTATAATGGGATCGCCGGGCCGGGGAGCTCCTCCGGCCCGCGGCAAACGCCGGATCTTTCGGAAAAGAGGAAAAGTTCATGGCTCACTGCTGGTGCGGAAGCGGCCTTCCCTACGAAGACTGTCATAAAAAAAGCGATCTCCGGCTGGAGGCGCTTCACAAAAAAGGCGAACGGGTGCCTCCGAAAACCCTGGTCAAAAACGCGGCGCAGATCGAAGGGATCCGCAGGGCGTCGAAGATCAATTCCCTCGTCCTGGACGCGGTGGCGGAAAAGATCCGGGTCGGCATGACCACCGGAGAGATCGACCGGATCGTGGACCGGACGACCCGCGCCCTCGGCGGGATCCCCGCTCCCCTGAATTACGAAGGCTTTCCCAAAAGCGTCTGCACCTCGGTCAACGACGTGGTCTGCCACGGGATCCCCAGCGACGGGGTCGTCCTGAAGGAGGGCGACATCGTCAACGTGGACTGCACCACCATCGTGGACGGATTCTACGGCGACGCCTCGCGGATGTTCACCTTCGGTCCCCTTTCCCCCGCGGCCGAAAAGCTGGTGCGGGTGACGAAAGAATCGGTGGAGATCGCCGTGGAACACCTGTATCCCTGCTGTCATCTGGGCGACGTCGGCTTTTACATCGACCGGCACGCCCGGAAAAACGGCTTCAGCGTGGTCAGGGAGATCGGCGGCCACGGCTGCGGCCTCAAGATGCACGAGGAGCCCTACGTCTGCCACATCGGCAAAAAAGGCAAGGGCATGGTGCTGGTGCCCGGGATGATCTTCACCATCGAGCCGATGATCAACGAGGGATCCCCCCTCTTCACGGTGGACAAGACCGACGGATGGCAGGTCCGGACCATCGACGGCGGGCTTTCCGCTCAGGTGGAGCATATGATCCTGATCACCGAGGAGGGATACGAGATCCTCTCGGCGTGACCGCAATGAAAAAGGCAGGCCGCGGAAAAGCTTTCCGCGGCCTTTTTCGTTTTCCCGGTCTCCTCACAGGTCCAGCGCAAGAAGATCCTCCGGCGTTTCCCGCCGGACGACCAGCCGGTCCTCCCCGTTCCGGATCATCACCACCGGCGGGCGGGGCACCCGGTTATAAAGCGACGCCATGGAATAGTTGTATGCACCGGTGGTGGCGACCGCCACCAGGTCGCCCCGTTCCATGCTCCGGGGCATGCGGATATCTCTCTGGATCTCGTCGCCCGATTCGCAGAATCTTCCCACCAGATCGCAGACCATATCCCGCTCCTCCCGCATCTTCTCCGCGGGATAGACGGTATATCGCGCGCCGTAGAGCGCGAAGCGGGGATTGTCTCCCATGCCGCCGTCCACCGAAAGATAGTTTTTGTAACCCGGGATGCGCTTGACCGAGCCCGTGCGGTAAAGGGTCAGGCCCGCGTCGGCCACGATGCTGCGTCCCGGTTCCATCAGAAGCCGGGGAAGCGGAAGCGAAAGCTCCCGGCAGGTTTCCCGTATCGTTTCCGACACGTCGCCGATTTTTTTCCGCACGTCGATCGCGGGATCCCGGTCCACGTACCGAACGCCGTACCCGCCGCCGAGGTCGAGGACCCGGGCGGTATATCCCGTCTTCTCCCGGACCGAGGCGATAAAGCCCAGCATGATCCGGGCCGTGCGCTCGAAGACGTCCTCGTCGAAGACCTGCGACCCCACGTGGCAGTGGAATCCCAGAAGCTCCAGATGCGCCGAGGCGAGCGCCTCCCGGACAAAAGACGCGGCCTGTCCGGTTTCGATCGCGACGCCGAATTTGGAATCGACCTTGCCGGTGTTGACCGCCTCGTAGGTGTGGCAGTCGACCCCCGGCGTGAGGCGCAGGAGGATCTTCTGCCGGATCCCCCGCCGGGCGGCCTCCTTTTCCAGCGCCGAAAGCTCCTCGGGATTGTCGGTCACGAAGGTCCCGACGCCCCATTCGACGGCGCAGGCGATATCCTCGTCGGTTTTGTTGTTTCCCTGAAAATACGCCCTGCCGAGATCGAACCCCGCCTTTTTCGCGGTGAGCAGTTCGCCGGGGGACACCGCGTCCAGCGAGATCCCCTCGCTCTCCGCGATGCGGCAGATCTCCAGGAAGGAGCAGGCCTTGCTTGCGTAAAGCACCTCGGCCTCGCCCGGCCACAGATCCCGGAAGGCGTCTTTATAAAGCCGGATGTTCGCCCGGATCCGGTCCTCGTCCATCAGATAAAGGGGCGTGCCGTATTTTTCGGCCAGCGTCCGGGTATCGGCGCCTGCGAAAAAGAGGCGCCCTTCCTCATTGACCGAGAGATTGTCGGACAGGGGCAGTCGTTCGTATGCCATAAGAATCCTTTCGTCGCCGGCGTCCGGCGGTCAGAGCATCCTCGCCCGCAGTTCCTCGGGCGAAAGGGGTGAGAGATCGGCGGGGGCGATATCGAATACGGTCCTGCATCCGGTTTCGCCTCTTTTGGCCAGGCGATCCACCGCCCGCGCCAGCGCGAGAAGCACCGAGGCGGTGAACTCCGGGTTGGAATCCAGCGTCAGCTTGTACTCGATCGTATGACTGTGCTCCTTCTCCAGGCCGGTTTTCCCGGTGCGGATCACGAATCCCCCGTGGGGAAGACCGGCGTGATCCCGGAGAAGCTCCTCCTCGGTGAGAAAGCTGACCGTGGTGTCGTAATCGGCGAAATAGTTGGGCATGGTCTTGATGGCGGTCTCAATGGCCGCAAGATCCGCGCCTTCTTCGGGGACCACGAAGCATTCCCGGGTGTGTTTTTCGCGGGTGGTGAGCGCGGGGGTCTCCCCGGCTCTGACCTTTTCCAGCGCCTCCGGCACCGGAACGGTGTACTGCCTCGCGTCCTTCACGCCGGGGATGCGGCGGATCGCGTCGGAATGGCCTTGGCTGACGCCGCGGCCCCAGAAGGTGTAATCCGCTCCGTCGGGCAGGATCGCCGAGGCGTAAAGACGGTTCAGGGAGAAAAGACCCGGATCCCATCCGCCCGAGATCAGGGCGAGCCTTCCGCCCTTCTTC
Organism: Clostridia bacterium; assembly: GCA_017441705.1. Taxonomy (GTDB): domain Bacteria; phylum Bacillota; class Clostridia; order Oscillospirales; family QAMX01; genus RUG11797. Next base: position 17,616 of record JAFRWU010000110.1, read on the forward strand.
GCCGCCGCGTCCACCCGTTCGAAGTGCTCCGGGATCCGCGCGTGGGTGTCGAAGCTGTCGATCACGTTGAAGTCTCCGGCCAGGGCGGGGGTCGTCTCCGGCAGATCGGTGGCGCTGCCGCCGCAGAGGATCAGGACGTCGATCTCGTCCTTGAACGCCTTCACTTCCGATGCGGAAAAGACCTTCGCGCCGGTGAGGGTCTTCACTGCGGCGGGATCCCGGCGGGTGAAGACCCCGACGAGCTCCGCATCCGGATTCTGCCGGACGGCGGCTTCCACGCCTTTTCCGAGATTTCCATATCCGTAAACAGCGATTTTCATATTGGATTCCTTTCTCCCCGCAAGGGATGCGCGCGCCGTTTTTCGCCCGGTTTTCCCGAACGGCGCCGGTTTATCCGATCAGGCCCTCTCCGGCCATCAGATCGAAAAGGATCTTTTCGTGGGCTTCCTCCATCGGCGTGAGGGGCAGACGGAGGAAGTTTTCGCCCCAGCCGAGTCTGGCCATCGCGGCCTTGACCGGGATGGGATTGACCTCTGAGAAAAGAGCGTTGATCAGCGGCAGGTATTTCTTCTGCATGGCCATGCTCCCCCGCAGATCGCCTTCGAAGAATTTCCGGCACATGAGGGAGGTCTGCCGCGGCAGGACGTTGGAAAGCACCGAGATCACGCCCTCCCCGCCCATGGCCAGGATCGGCACGGCCTGATCGTCGTTGCCCGAATAGATATCCAGCCGGTCGCCGGCCAGAGCGAAAGTCTCCACGATCTTGGAAAGATTCCCGTTGGCCTCCTTGACGCCGGCGATCCCGGGATGCTCCGAAAGGGCCCGGTAGGTGGCCGGCTCGATGTTGACGCCGGTGCGGCTGGGCACGTTATAGAGGATCAGGGGCTTCGTCGCCGCGTCGGCAATGGTCTCATACATGCGGATCAGACCCTTCTGGGTGGCTTTGTTGTAGTAGGGCGTCACCACCAGAAGCGCGTCGTAGCCGACGCCGCACGCGAAGCGCGAAAGATCGACGGCGTAATCGGTGTCGTTGGATCCGGTGCCCGCGATCATGGGCACGCGGCCCGCCGCCCTTCCGGCGGCAAAGCGGAGCACCGCGCGGTGTTCCTCGTCGGTGAGGGTGGAGCCTTCGCCGGTGGTCCCGGCGATCACCAGGGCGTCGATCCCCTCTTCGATCTGCCAGTCGATCAGCCTTCCGAAGGTCTCATAATCCACGCCCTCCCGGGTGAGAGGGGTGATCAGCGCGGTGGCCGCGCCGCGAAATACGGGGTTTTTTCCTTTCATGACAGGTTCTCCCTTTCCATTCTGTGCGTCATCGTTCCCATGCCCGTTCAAACGAAAAGCCGGCGCGGATCCCGCGCCGACCGACTTCATGCCCCTTCACGCGCCCGGGCCGATCCGGCCCCGGACGGGTGACGCAATCCGGTCATAGCTCTCCGCAAAACGCGACAGTCAAGGGGATCTTCTCCCGTTGCCCAGAAAGGGGGCGCAGCTCCCCTTCCTTCGGCAGCCGCCCCTTTCCCGCCGGAAACGACCTTGCCCGGTCTTTCACGCCCGCGGTACTCATGAAGGCTGCGCCTCTATTCCTTCCTGCTCTTCAATTCTTTATTATAGTATCACGCCTGCGTGCGCTTGTAAAGCGGTCAATTTGCCGAAAATAGCCTTCTCTTCCCGTACTTTTTATGAAATCATCCCAGAAGCGGCGTCTTTTCGGGCTTTACTTTCTTCTTTCCCCGTGATATGATGACCGTAAATCAAACCGAGGGGGCGGTGTCTTGACCTTTGAAAAGATCCTGGATCTCGCGCCGACGAAAGAAAACCGGCGCAACAGCGAAGGCGATTTCATCCTTCTGAAGGACGGGAGCATCCTTTTCGTCTATTCCCGCTACGGGGCCGGCGACGGGGACGGCGACGCGGCCGATCTTTACGCGATCCGGTCCTCTGACGGCGGGAGGAGCTTTTCGGAGCCCCGTCTTCTGGTTTCCCGCGCATCCTGCGGCGCGGACAATCTGATGTCGGTCACCCTCCGGCGCATGAAAAACGGAGACCTTGGGCTTTTCTTTCTGAAAAAGAGCGCGCCGTTCCAGTGCCGGCTCTTCCTCATGCGTTCCCCGGACGAGGGCAAGACCTTCTCCGCTCCCGTCGCCTGCATCCCGCACCGGGGCTATTTCGTGGTGAACAACGACCGGGTGATCCTCACCGGGGACGGGACCTGGCTGGCCCCCGCCGCCTGCACCGGGGTCCTGATCGACGACGAAACCGGCGAGGGCTCCTTCGGGCGGGCGTATTTTATCGTCTACGCCTCGGATGACGACGGGGCGACCTGGTACAAAAAGGGAGAGACGCATCCCGCGGGCGGCTTCGAGCGCAGCCGGACGGGATTGCAGGAGCCCGGCCTTCTGGAGCTTTCCGACGGGACCCTCTGGGCGTGGTTCCGCACCGACACCGGATGGCAGTACGAATCCTTCTCCCGCGACGGCGGCGCAAGCTGGACCGGTCCGGTCCGCTCTTCCTTCACCGCGCCGCCCTCTCCGCTTACCGCCGAACGGCTTTCGGACCGCTCGATCCTTGCGGTCTGGAACCCCGTTCCGATCACGAATCACCGCGGCGACCGCTCCGTTCGCTACGGCTTCTGGACCGGCGGGCGCACGCCCCTGGTCGCAGCGCGAAGCTTCGACGACGGGAAAACCTTCTCCTCTCCCGAGATCCTGGAGGACGATCCCGATCTGGGCTACGCCTACACCGCGATTCTGGAGCTCCCCGACCGGTCGGCGCTTCTCGGCTACTGCGCCGGACAGGAAGGCGACGGAGGGATGCTGAACCGGCTGCGCATCGCGCGTCTCACGCTCTGACCCGACGGCGGAACAGACTCTCAAGGAGGCAGGCAATATGGATTATATGCGTTATTTCCGTTTTCAGGATCCGGAAGAAAAGCCGCTGGAAACCCTCGCGGAAAACGGGGGTCTGACCTCGATCCTGCGCACCGTCGCCTGCATCGGCGACAGCCTTTCCTCGGGCGAATTCGAGTCCCTGGACGAGGCGGGGAACAAGGGATATCACGACAGGTTCGAATATTCCTGGGGGCAGTTCATGGCCCGGGACTGCGGCCTTCTGGTCCGGAATTTCTCGCGGGGCGGCATGACGGCCTCGGAATACATGAAATCCTTCGCCGAAGCCAACGGCTTCTGGGACAAAGACAAGGCCTGCAACGCCTATATCCTCGCCCTGGGCGTCAACGACGTGCTCAATATGGGGCAGGAGGTAGGAACGGTCTCCGACGTCGATCTTTCCGACTGGCGGAACAACCGGCCCACCTTCGCGGGGTTTTACGCAGGCATCGTCCAGAGGCTTCTGGAGATCCAGCCGAAGGCCCGTTTCTTCTTCGTGACCATGCCGCGGGACGAACGGGGAAGCCGTTCGCCCGGGCATACGGCGCTTTTATACCGGCTTGCCGAGCTTTTCCCCTTCAGCTACGTGATCGATCTGGACGCCTACGCCCCGGTCTACGACGAAACCTTCCGCCGGTATTTCTTCCTGGGCGGACACCTGAACGCGGCGGGCTACGCCTTCACGGCGCGGATGATCGAAAGCTACGTCGACTATATCATCCGGCACAACCCCGACGATTTCGCCCAGATCGGCTTCGTCGGCACCGGATTCCACAACAGGGACTACCGCTGGTAAGCGTCGGGGCGTCGGTCTCCGCGCTTCAAAGCTTCGCCTTCGGCAGGCTCCAGCGGTATCTTGCCGCCAGGATCCGGATCACGAACACCAGGACAAGACAGGCGAGCATCGCCCAGGGCTGCCCGGTGAAATGCCAGAGCGCCGCGCAGAGGATCGCCCCCGCGATGGAAGCCGAGGCGTAAATATGCTTGACGAAGATATAGGGCGGAAGACCCGCCAGGACGTCGCGCATCACGCCTCCGCCGACGCCGGTGACCGTGCCGAGAAAGACGGCGAAAAAGAAGTTCCCGCCGTATCCCGCCTTGATCGCGGCCGCGACGCCCGCCGCCGTGAAGATCCCGAGTCCCAGGGAGTCGGCGATCAGAAGCACGGCTTCGTAAACCTTCTCTCCCCTGGAAAGGAGACGGCGCACGAAGGGCAGGAACATGACCAGAGACACGCCGATCGCCGTCAGTGCGTAGACCGGTTCGCGGAACATGGCGGGCGGCAGCTGATCGAGGAACAGATCCCGCATGACCCCTCCTCCGCAGGCGGTGACCAGACCCATGATGCAGATCCCGAAAAGGTCCATCCCCTTGGTCAGGGCCAGAAGGGAACCGGACACGGCGAACGCCGCCGTTCCCGTGATCTCCAGAACGAAAAAAAAGATATCCATCGCGCGTCCCTCCGATAAACGGCAGAATAAAAGAGAGTACTCCCCCTCGGGGAAGTACTCTGTCGTTTGACCTGAAAGATGCTCCGCCCGGTGGGCGGATTGCTTCGTCGGTGCTTTCGCTTTCCAGAGCGCAGTCCCCGTCCAGTCCTTTTACCTGAGAGTATGACCCCTTCGGTGATCCGCGCCGCGGCGGATCCTCTCCCGGACGGTTCGATCTGCAGAAAGCATTCTATCGCGCGCCGTCTCTTTTGTCAAGCCTTTTCGCGGCGGAGGGCGCCGCTTTTCCCGGCAAGACGTCCCCGTTCCCCGTATCCTGAACGCAACTGCAAAAGGAGCTGATTCCCGTGCGTTTCGGCGTCAATTACATTCCCTCCGGGCGCTGGCTTCACTGCTGGCTGGATTTCGACGAAGAATCGATCCGCGAGGACCTGCTCGCGATCCGCTCTCTGGGATTCGATCATATCCGCGCCCATCTTCTCTGGAGCTACTTCCAGACCGATCCCGGGCGGACGTCGCCGCGGAGCATGGCAAATCTCGAGCGGTTCGTCTCGCTCTGTGAAGAGACCGGTCTGGATTTCGTCCTGTCGCTTTTCACCGGGTGGATGAGCGGATTCTACTTCATCCCCGCCTGGATGCGGTTCGGCCAGGATTTCCGCATGTTTTCCGATCCCGCCTGCCGGGAGCCCCAGCGCTTCTATATCCGGGAGATCGCGAAGGTCGCCGCAAAAAGCCCGGCCTTTCTGGGCTTCGATCTCGGCAACGAGCTTTCCTGCGTGGCCGGCCGCGACAGGAACTACAGCATGGCCGCCTGTGACGACTGGCACCGGGACATGCTCCGCGTCTGCGAGGAGGCGGCGCCCGGAAAGCTTCACAACAACGGCGTGGATCATCAGCCCTGGTTCGGCGACTTCTCCTTTTCCCGCGACGTGCTTTCCAACACCGGCGCGGTCAACGCCCTGCACTGCTGGACTTACTTCACCGGCGCGTACAAGCGCCGGGGCGGCCTTCTCGGCACCGCCAGCACCCGTCTCGCCGACTACATGGCCGCCCTTGCGAAAGCCTACAGCCGCGATCCCCGCCGCCCGGTCTGGCTCCAGGAATTCGGCTGTTCCCGGCTCTGGTGCGAAAACCCCGGCGAAAGCGTGGAGGCGTTCACGCGGAAAACGCTGGACGCTCTCCCGAAGATCCCCGATCTCTGGGGCTTTACCTGGTGGTGCTCCCACGACATCGGGAGGCAGCTCACGGGTTTTCAGGATCTGGAATACGATCTCGGTCTGATCGACGCCGGAAACCGGGTGAAGCCTGCGGGCGAGCTGATTTCCCGCTGGATCGCGGATTTCAAAAAGGCTCCCCGTGTCCCGGCCCCGCGCCGCGCGGCCATGATCTGCGATCCCGGCCGGAACGGCGGGGATTTCCGGGACAGCGCCGACCGGTTCATGGATCTTCTGGACAGGGGGATCGATCCGCAGATCGTGCTGCCGGAGCACGCGGAGGATGCCGCCTGGCTCGCCGCCCGCGGCATCGAAGAGATCGTCGGATGACCCTCTCTGATCCCTGAGCATCAAACGGCGGGAGGACGCGCGTCCTCCCGCCGTTTGATGCTCAGGGATCAGAGAGGGTCATCCGACGATCTCTTCGATGCCGCGGGCGG
>JAFRWU010000111.1 GCA_017441705.1 Clostridia bacterium
CCTTTTCTGACGGGCGTCCGATCTCACAAAATGCGCCGCGCGGCCCAAAGCCGCGCGGCGCTTCTCTGTGGGCCGGGCTCAGAAGACCTTCAGGACTCCGGCTCCTTTTTTCACGAAAGCGACGAATTCCGGAAGCTCCGCAGGGATCTCGTGCCAGCCGGGCGCGTATTCCTTCCCGTCGCGGACGAAGATCCATTCGCCCTCCGGCAGGTAGACCTTCTTCGACCGGGCGCCCTTCTCGGTGACCGGCGCGAAGAGGATATCGGGGCCGAACATGTACTGCCCGCCCAGGGTATAGCAGACTCCGTCCTCTGGATACTCGAAGAACATCGGCCGCATCACGGGATAGCCTTTTTCGGAGGCGGTCTTCATGCATTCCCCGATATACGGGCGCAGACGGTCCCGGAGAAGGATCAGATCCTTCAGGATCGCGAAGTTCTCTTCCCCGAAGCACCAGATCTCGTTGGGATCGCCGGACGGTTCAATGATATCGGTCTTTTTGCCGTGCTTGACCCGGCTCCCGTGCAGGCGCATCACCGGGGAAAACACACCGAACTGGAACCAGCGGACGATCAGCTCCCGGAATTCCCCGCTTTCGATATCCGCGCCCCAGAAGCCGCCGACGTCGGTGTTCCACCAGGGGATCCCGCACATCGCCATATTGAGTCCCGCCTTCACCTGATCCGAAAGGCTCCTGAAGGTGGAGGGGATATCCCCCGACCAGACCAGAGCGCCGAACTTCTGGCTTCCGAGATAGGCGCACCGGGTCAGGGTGACCGGTTCCCTTCCCATCTTCCGGAAACCGTCCCATACCATTTTCGCGTAATAGTAGGGATACAGGAGACCCACCTCGTCCCCGCGCCCCGCGTGGAAGAGAAGATTGTCGAAATGCTCGGGATGGATCTCCGGCTCGGCCTCGTCAAACCAGAGCTGATCCACGCCGTTTTCCAGATAGTTCTTTTTCAGCTTGTCGAACACGTATTCCCGCGTTTCGGGATTGGTGGGATCGATCTCCGCCTGCCATCCGTAAAAATCGAACACACGGTCGGATCCGCGGGAGGTGCGGATGAGAAGGTTTTTCTCCTTCATATCGGCGTAGTTTTCGCTTGCCTGATTGACGGTCGGCCACATGGAAACCACCAGCTTCACGCCCATTTCATGAAGCTCTCCGGTCATGGCCCTGACGTCCGGCCAGTAGCGGGGATCGAATCTGTAATCGCCCTGCTCGGTCCAGTGGAAATAGTCCGCCACGATGACCGAAAGAGAGATCCCCTCCCTTTTATAGCGGCGCGCCACCTCCAGGAGCTCCTCCTGAGTCTCGTAGCGGAGCCTGCTCTGCCAGAAGCCTGTCGCCCAGTCGGGCATCACCGGGGCGTGACCGGTGAGATCGGCCAGGGTCGACGCGACCTTTTTGGGCGATCCGAGGATCACCAGATAGTCGAGCTTTCTGGCGGCGTTCACGCTCCAGCGGGTCCGGTTGCGGGAAAGCTCCACGTTCCCCAGCGCCGGGTTGTTCCAAAGGAAGCCGTAGCCGAGCGAGGAAAACACGAAGGGGATCGTGCATTTCGCGTTCACGTGCCGCAGATCGAAGGAGCATCCCTTCAGATCGAAGGCTCCCGAGGCCTCGTGGCCGAGACCGTAGAGCTTTTCCTCCTCCCGTCCCTCGAAAGTCGTGCGGATCGACCAGAGACCGCTCGCCGCGTTCTCATAACGGCGGAAGCCGGTCTCGAAAGCGAGCTCCGGCTTTTCCTCCAGGAGGATCCTCTCGCCCTCCGAAAAGGAGATCCTGCCGTTTTCCCGGAGGCGGAGGGAAAGTCCGCCCGCAAGGATCCGGACTTCTTTTTCGTCTTCCGCGACCCCGATCGGCAGGTCCCGCGGCATCAGGGTGAAGTTTTCCTCAAAAAAGCGGCAGTCGGGAAAGGCTTCCACCCGCAGGGTGTCCGGCGCGGGCGAGGTGACGCGCAGAAGCTCTCCCGCGCGGGAAAAGAACAGCTCGTTTTCTGAAAATCGGACGTTTTTCATCGGAAATCCTCCTCGTTTTCTTTGAAACGAGCATACCATAGAGAAGCTCGTTTTGTCAACCCGGGCCGGCCGCGCGGAGCGGTTTTGCCGCTTCTTCCTCCGCGAACGCCGGCTGACGGACGATCCGCGCAAGAAGGCCGGCGGCGTGTTCGTCGTTCCGGGAACGACCGACACGATCCGCTTTCCGGGCGATCCGACCGCTCCGGGATACCTGATCTGGAACTGCCGATGCACGACGCGAGCGGTTATCGCCGGTTGGCAGTCCATGTCGAAGCAAGGTCAGGTCATCAAGACAGGACAGACTTACGCGGAGTGGAAAGCTGATCACGGTGTATCGCAGGATATTCTGACGCAGAAGAAAAAGGGAGAAGCAATACGGCAGAAATATATCAACGAATATCGCGGAAACGGGGGAAAAAGAGTTGATAACTTCTCGGTAAAAGAGTATACTGACTTAGTAGAAAGCTATTTGAATAAAGATCCGGAGTTGGTACTTAAGCATGCGAAATCCGGCCGTGTTCATAAAGGCATTTATAAAGATGCGCTGACAAAAAAGAAAAGCAGACTTGAACAATCCATTAAATCGCACGCGAAACAAGTCGAAGAGCACACCAATAAAATAGCAAATCCTTCGGAAAAAGATACTGGATGGGCCTCAAAGAATGAAAACGCCCAAAAGGGATTGATCCGAAAATGGAAGACTGACAGAATGCGGAATGCACAACAGGTTTATATCGAGATAAAAGTGTGGGAGGAACGTTTCAGTGAATGAAAACCAGATTCTTGAAGTTGTAGAGAACCTGACCTCATTAGCGGATGAGATTAAGAGCAAGGGAAAAGTGTCTGATCTTGAGTATGGCCAACTATTGGCATATGCAGAGGCCTTGACGATTATCAGAGATTTGTACGAAGGTGATTTGTCGAATATCGGTCTTGATTATGATATCGACAAAAAGTACCTGTAAGGAGTCCATCGATGCCGTCAAACGTAAAGATAACGGACAACAGCAAGCAAGTCATCGAAGCGAAGGACGACGCCGTTGAGAAGATCCTGACGGAGATCGGGCTGCATCTGGAAGGCGAAGCGAAGATCGAGCTTGAAAACGTGCCGACTCGCGTGGATACCGGCTTACTCCGAAACAGCATCACTTACGCGGTCGACGGTCACACGCCGGCGATCACGGAATATCACGCTTCGGAAGGCTCGGGCAGCGGTCGGTATTTCGGCTCGGTCCCGGCGGAGGATCACGGCGGCGCGGTTTACGTCGGAACGAACGTTGAATACGCGGTCTACGTCCATGAAGGGACGCGCAGCATGGCTCCGGACCGGTTTATCCTGAACGCCGTCCGGAAAAACGCCGGTCGGATCGGGAAAAGGGAGGCGCAAATCCCCGTCTGCAACGGATCTTGTTGTCAAAGCGAAAACTTTAGTTGACAAAAGCGGCGGCTTGTGATAGAATACCCGTATTATCGCAGAGGAGATCCCCACGATGAGAAGCTTTTGCATGACTCTCAATAATCGTCGGCGCTTGCGTTCGCTTTGAAAGATGAAGGCGGACGGAAGCGCATTCGGGCTTTCCTCCGCGGCGACCAATCAAAGAGTACCGCCGCTCGGATCGAAAGACGCCGCGCGGCGGCTTTTTACAGCCAGGCGGTCTTCCCGGCGCTCTTCTTCCCCTTTCTCTTCGGATTCTATCATGGGAGGTATCGCACGTGTATCCGTCACTTCTGATTCCCCGGGACTACCGTCCGTCGCTCGATCTGCGCACGACGCAGCGGGCCATCAAATCGCTGAAGGATCTGTTCCAGCGCAATCTGGCCCGCGAGCTGCACCTGGAGCGCATTTCCGCGCCGCTTTTCGTGGAAGCGGGCTCCGGCCTCAACGACAATCTGAACGGCGTGGAGCGTCCCGTGGGCTTCGACGTCCCCGCCGCCGGGACCGACTGCGAGATCGTGCATTCTCTGGCCAAATGGAAACGGCTCGCCCTCCGGGAATACGGCTTCCGTCCGGGCGAAGGGCTGTATACCGATATGAACGCCATCCGGCGGGACGAAGTGATGGACAATCTCCATTCGGTCTACGTGGACCAGTGGGACTGGGAAAAGGTCATCACCCGCGAGACGAGGAACGAAGGCACTCTCCGCGACGCCGTTTCCCGCATCGTCAAGGCCATCGCCGACACCGAGATCGATCTGAACCGGTATTATCCCGCGGTGGAGCCCCTGATCGGCGAAGACGTCTTCTTCGTGGATTCGGGAGAACTGCTGAGCGCCTATCCCGGTCTTTCTCCCAGGGAGCGGGAGGACCGGATCACCGCCGAAAAGGGGACCGTCGCGATCCTCCGGATCGGCGCTCCTCTGGCGGACGGAAAGCCGCACGATTCCCGCGCGCCCGACTACGACGACTGGGCGCTCAACTGCGATATCCTGGTCCCCTATCCGCTTCTCGGCCGCGCCGTGGAGCTTTCCAGCATGGGGATCCGCGTGGATGAAGAATCCCTTGCTTCCCAGCTCAGGGCCGCCGGCTGCGAAGAGCGGGCGTCGCTCCCCTTCCACAAGGAGCTGCTTGCCGGAAGGCTTCCCCTGACCATGGGCGGCGGCATCGGGCAGTCCCGGCTCTGCATGGTGCTTCTGGGCAAAGCCCACATCGGCGAGGTGCAATCCTCGGTGTGGCCCCGGGGCATGCGCGAGACGCTGCGGGAAGCCGGGATCGAGCTTTTGTGATCCCAGGAGGATCCCGGTCCCGGATAAGACTGTTTTTCGATTATTATCATAAAGAAACGTAACGAAGGAGGATCCTCTCCCATGAAACTTGTCGAGCTGAAAGACGTATTCGCCTCTCCGGAGGATTTTGCCGACCGGGAAATCTCGGTGGGCGGCTGGGTGCGCACCCTGCGCAACTCGGGCAGTTTCGCCTTTGTCGAGCTCAACGACGGCACCTATTTCAAGCCTCTGCAGGTGGTCCTGGAGGCAGCGACGCTTCCGAATTACGCCGAGGCGGTGAAGACCAACGTCGGCGCGGCCCTGATCTGCCGCGGCAAACTTGTCCTGACGCCGGGCGCCAAGCAGCCCTTTGAAATGAAATGCGCGTCCTTCGAGCCGGAGGGCGCCTCCACCGCCGATTATCCTTTGCAGAAAAAGCGTCATTCCCTGGAATACCTGCGTACCATCGCGCATCTCCGGCCGCGCACCAACACCTTCAGCGCGGTCTTCCGCGTGAGAAGCGCCGCGGCCTACGCCATCCACAAGTTCTTCCAGGAGCGCGGCTTCGTTTACGTGCACACTCCCCTGATCACCGGGAGCGACTGCGAAGGCGCGGGTGAAATGTTCCGGGTCACCACCATCGATCCCGCCGATCCGCCCCGCACCGCGTCGGGCGCGATCGACTACACGAAGGACTTCTTCGGCAAGACCACCGGTCTGACCGTGTCCGGCCAGTTGGAGGGCGAGACCTACGCACACGCCTTCCGCAAGATCTACACCTTCGGCCCCACCTTCCGCGCCGAGCATTCCAACACCCCGCGCCACGCGGCCGAGTTCTGGATGATCGAGCCCGAGATCTGCTTCGCCGATCTGGAGGACAACATGGCGCTGGCCGAGGATATGCTGAAATATCTGATCGACTATTGCCTGGAGACCTGCCCCGAGGAAATGAAGTTCTTCAACGATTTCATCGACAAGGGCCTTCTGGAACGGCTCGACGCGGTCAGAAAGGCCGATTTCGCCCACGTGACCTACACCGAAGCGGTGGAGCTTCTGGAAAAGAACAACGACAACTTCGATTACAAGGTCTTCTGGGGCGCCGACCTTCAGACCGAGCACGAAAGATTCCTGGCGGAAAAGACCTTCCGGCGCCCGGTGTTCGTCACCGATTACCCGAAGGAAATCAAGTCCTTCTATATGCGTCAGAACGACGACGGCAAAACCGTCGCGGCCATGGACCTCCTCGCTCCCGGCGTGGGCGAGATCATCGGCGGCAGCCAGAGGGAGGAGCGGCTCGACAAGCTCCTTTCCCGGATGAACGAGCTGGGACTCCGGGAGGAGGATTACTCCTGGTACGTGGACCTGCGCCGCTACGGCGGCACGCGCCACGCGGGCTTCGGCCTCGGGTTCGAGCGGTTCATCATGTACGTCACCGGCATGTCGAACATCCGCGACGTGATCCCCTACCCCCGCACCGTCGGCACCGCCGAATTCTGAAATCAACCGCAAGGAGGGAATTTCATGCTTCTCGCCATCGACGTGGGAAACAGCAACATCGTTCTCGGCGTTTTTGACGAGGGCGGAAAGCTCCTGTTCATCTCGCGTCTCGTCACCGATCAGAACAAGACCGAGGCGCAGTACGCCATTGATTTCCGCGACATCCTCAAGCTCTACGGAGCCGAGGAAAAGAAAATCACGGCTTCGATCCTCTCCAGCGTTTCTCCCCCGATGACCTCCCTGGTCTCACGGGCGGTCGCGCTGCTCTTCGGCAAAAAGCCGATGGTCGTCGGTCCCGGCATCAAAACCGGTCTGCACATCGCCATCGACAATCCCGCTCAGCTCGGAAGCGACATGGTGGTCACCGCCGTGGCCGCCTCCGCCGCCTACCCCCGGCCCCTCGTGGTCATCGACATGGGCACCGCCACGACCGTTTCCTATATCGACAAGGACGGCGTGTACGAAGGATGCGCTATCGTCGCGGGGGTACGCACCTCTCTGAGCGCTCTGACCTCCCGGACGGCGCAGCTGACCTCGATCTCCATCGAGGCCCCCGCCTCCGCCATCGGGAAAAACACGGTGGATTCCATGCGCTCGGGCGTGGTATACGGCACCGCCTCCATGCTGGACGGCATGATCAACCGGATCGAAGAGGAAAAGGGCCCCGTCGCAGCGGTGATCGCCACCGGCGGCATGGCCCCCGAGATCGTCCCCCACTGCAGGAAAAAGGTCCTGCACGACCCCAGTCTTTTGATGAACGGGCTCTATCTGCTCTACCAGAAAAACCGGTAAGCCCCTTCACGGAGAAATAAATCTGCGACACATCCCCGTCCGTCCCGAAGAGCAGGGAGCCGGACAATGGGGAGCGTCAGCGAAAGGAACGTACCTATGAAAAAACTGAATCTTGGCAGGATGACACGTCTGGCCATACTTGCCGCCCTACTGATCCTGATGGCCTTCACGCCTCTGGGATATCTCCGCATCGGCCTGATGTCGATGACTCTTCTGATGATCCCCGTGGCCGTCGGCGCCGTCGTCCTCAGCCCGACCGCCGGGCTGGTCCTCGGGACCATTTTCGGCCTTACAAGCCTTGCCCAGTGCTTCGGCATGGATCCCACGGGCACCTTTATGATGAACGTCAATCCCGTCGGCATGACGGTCCTGGCGCTGGTCCCCCGCATGCTGATGGGGTGGCTCTGCGGCATGATTTACCTGCCCTTCGGCAAATCCGGGAAGACGGCGGTCCGCACCACGGGGACCTTCGTCGCCTCCCTTTCCTCCGCGCTTTTGAACACGGTGCTCTTCATGTCGACTCTGGTGATCTTCCTCCTTCACAACGAAACCGTATTTCCCAATATGCCCGATTACGGCTTCGGGACCGTGATCGCCGTCATCGTGGCCATGGTCGGCGTGCAGGGGCTTCTGGAAGCCCTGATCACCACCGCCGTCGGAGGCGCCGTCTCCACGGCTCTTCTGCGCTACGACAAGGGCGTCCGCAAATGATCTTCCCGCCCCCTCGGGACGGGACAGACAGGAATTCTTGACGATCGGAGATCGTGAACCATGCACAGGGACTATCGAAGCTACTCCCGGGAAGAGCTTCTCCGGGAAGAGGAAGAACTGAAAAAAGAATACGAGCGCTTCCGCGCCATGAATCTTTCCCTGACCATGACCCGCGGCGGTCCCTGCCGGGAACAGGTGGATCTGAGCGAGGGGATGCTCCAGGTGATCGACAGCGGCGCAAAATGCTTTTCCGGCAAGACCGATATCCGCAATTACGGCATGCTGGACGGCATTCCCGAAATGAAGCAGATCTTCGCCGATCTGCTTCACGTGATGCCCGAAAACGTCATCTGCGGCGGGAATTCCTCCCTGAACATGATGTACGACGCCATTTCCCGCGCCATGGTGTTCGGCACTGCGCCGGGCTTCGTCCCCTGGTCGAAGCAGCGCGAGCTGAAATTTCTCTGTCCCGTTCCCGGATACGACCGGCATTTTGCCATCTGCGAGGTCTTCGGCATCAAGATGATCCCGATCGAAATGACCTCCGCAGGGCCCGATATGCACGAGGTCAGAGAATATGCGGAAAACGATCCCACGGTCAAGGGGATCTGGTGCGTGCCGAAGTATTCCAACCCCGACGGCACGGTCTATTCCCCCGAGACCGTTCGGGCCTTCGCCTCGCTGCGTCCGGCGGCGCGGGACTTCCGCATCTTCTGGGACAACGCCTACTGCGTCCACGATCTTTACGAGGAGATCCCTCTGACCGATATCTTCGCCGAATGCCGCAGCGTCGGCGCCAAAAACATGGTCTACGAGTTCGCCTCCACCTCCAAGATCTCCTTCCCCGGCTCCGGGGTGGCGTGTCTGGTCGCAGACGAGGCCGACATCCTCTGGGCAAAGAAGCTTCTTTCCTTCCAGACCATCGGCCCCGACAAGATCAACCAGAAGCGCCACGCCGCCTTCTTCCGGACCGCCGACGGGATCCGCGCGCATATGAAAAAGCACGCCGAGATCCTCCGGCCGAAGTTTGAAACGGTGGAAGCGACGCTGGACCGCGAGCTGGAGGGACGGGGCATCGCCGATTTCTCCCGGCCGCGCGGCGGCTATTTTATCAGCTTCAACCAGACCATCGGCAGCGTCAGACGCGCCGTGGCTCTGACCGCCGACGCAGGCGTCGCTCTGACTCCCGCCGGTTCGGCCTTCCCCTATCACGAAGATCCCTATGACCGGAACGTGCGCATCGCGCCGACCTTCCCCTCGATCGAAGATCTGAAAACCGCCTGCGAGCTCTTTTCGGTCGCGGTCCGGATCGCCGCCTGCGAGCGTCTTTTGGGAATGAACTGAATCCTGTCCGTCCGGAGCCCCGGCATGCCCGCGGGCTCCGTATTCTTTCCGTCATGAAAGGAGTTTCCATGAGAGCTTACGAAAGACTGATCGCCTACGCGGCGTATCCCACCGCCTCGGACGAGACGAAAGAAGCCTGTCCTTCCACCCCGTCGCAGCTCGCCTTCGGACGGGCGCTCGTCGAAGAGATGAAATCCCTGGGGATCGCCGACGCGTATCAAAACGAACTCGGCTTCGTTTACGGCACGCTGGAGGCCACCGCGCCTTACGATGAGACCGTGGCCTTCCTCGCCCATATGGACGTGGTGGACACGGTGCCTTACGAAAACATCAAAACCGCGCTGATCGAGAACTACGACGGCGGAGAGATCCTTCTTGCCGACGGCGAAAGCCGCCTTTCCCCCGCGGAATTCCCCGTGCTCTCCCGCTATCAAGGCGAGACGCTTCTGGTCACCGACGGGAAGACCCTGCTCGGTGCCGACGACAAGGCCGGCGTCGCGGAGATCATGACCATGGCCGAGACCCTCCTCCTCCATCCCGAGATCCCCCACGGGAGGATCCGGATCTGCTTCACACCCGACGAGGAGATCGGCAGCGGCATCCTTCACATCGACGTGAAGGAGCTTGCGGCCGACGCCGCCTATACCGTGGACGGCGGCAGCTTCGGCGAGGTCGATTACGAGACCTTCAACGCCGCCTCCGCTCACGTCGAATTCCGGGGCAAGAGCATCCATCCCGGCAGCGCAAAGGACAAAATGGTCAACGCCGCCCGCGTCGCCATGGAATTCGACGGCATGATCCCCGAGGGACAGCGCCCGGAACGCACCGCCGGCCGCGACGGCTTTTTCCACCTGATCGGCATGCAGGGCGAGATCGAGCGCGCCGCACTCGACTACATCCTCCGGGATCACGATCTCGGGATCCTTTCCGCCCGGGAAGAGACGCTTCGGCGGATCGCCGCCTACCTGAACGGCAAATACGGCGAGGGCTCGGTGACCCTGACGATCCGTGAAAGCTATCGGAACATGTCCGAAAAGATCCTGCCCGCCTTTTATCTGGTGGACCGGGCTTACGAAGCCATCCGGGAAGCCGGCGGCGAGCCCTCTTCCCCGCCGGTCAGAGGCGGAACCGACGGATCGCGTCTGTCCTTCATGGGCGTTCCCTGTCCCAATCTCGGCACCGGCAGCCACAATCATCACGGCCGGCTGGAATTCGCGGTGACCGAGGAAATGGACAAGTGCGTCGCCTCTCTCATCGGCGTCGCGCGCCGCTTCGCAAAAGCATGATCCCTGCCTTTTCCACCGGCTCGCTTTACCCCATGGAGCCGGAAAAAGCCGTTCTTGCGGCCTGCGACGCGGGATTCCGGACGCTGGAGGTCTTCGTCAACTGCGAATACGAATGGAGCGACGAGTATATCGATCTCTTCCTCGCTCTCCTGGAGGAGCGCGGGATGCGGGTCACGTCGATCCATCCTTATCAGTCCGGAAGCGAATCCTATATGCTCTTTTCGGACTATCCCCGCCGCCGGAAGGAGGTCCTGGAATCCTACAAAAAATGCCTGCGCGCCGCCTCCCGGTACGGAGCGAGGTATTTCATCCTGCACGGGCCGGGACGGTCGGCGGATGCGTTCCGTCCGCTCTATCCCCACGAAATCGAGGTCTACCGGGAGCTTCTTGCCTACGGCGGCGAAGTGGGCGTGGAGGTCCTGCAGGAAAACGTGCGGAGATTCCTTTCGGCCTTTCCCGAGACCTTCCGGTACCTGGCGGAGGAGATCCCCGAGCTCGGGTACAATCTCGACTTCAAGCAGGCCGTGCAGTCGGGCTTCGCCATCGAGGATCTGATCGACGCCATGGGAGGCCGGATCCGGAACGTCCATATCAACGATCTGGATATCGCGAACCGGTGCCGTCTTCCGGGTGAAGGCCGTCTTGATTACCGGGAGCTTTTCACCAGGCTCCGGGCCGTCGGCTTCGACGGGATCCTGGTCACCGAGGTCTACCGGCGCGACATCGCCGATCTTTCCCGCATTCAGGTTTCCCGGCTGTTTCTTGAAAGCGAGCTTGCCAAATTTGAGCTTCTTTCGGGAAATAAGCCTTGAAATCCCCGGTTCCGGGGCGTATAATAGCATCAGAAGGAAACCCGCTTCTTCAAAGAAGCGGACGGCCGGAAAGCGAGGTCTTGAAGGATGAAGTGTCCCTATTGCGGTTACACCGAAAGCCGCGTGATCGATTCCCGTCCCACCGATGAGTTTTCAAACATCCGCAGACGCCGTGAGTGCCTTTCATGCCAGAAGCGCTTCACCACCTATGAAAGCGTGGAGACCCTTCCCCTGATCGTCATCAAAAAGGACGGCAGCCGGGAAATGTTCGACCGTTCCAAGATCATGAACGGCCTGATGCGCTCCTGCGAAAAGAGGCCGGTGCCCGTGGCGAAGCTGGAAGCGCTGGTGGACGACATCGAGCAGAAGCTTTCCAACTCTCTGGACAAGGAGATCCCCTCCTCGGTCATCGGCGAATACGTGATGGACGGACTGCGCAATCTGGACGAGGTGGCCTACGTCCGTTTCGCCTCGGTCTACCGGCAGTTCAAGGACGTCAATTCCTTTATGGACGAGCTGCAGCGTCTGATCAAGGAAAAATGACGCTAAAAAAGATTCCCCGCGGACAGAAGATCGCTCTCCGCGATCTCCCGGAGGATCTCCCCGAGCGAAGCCATTTCCCGCAGAATCCCATCGTCATCCCCGCCGCCGGCGATCCCTTCGCCGACGGCGGCGAATTTTTCCCCGGCCCGTTCCATCGCCCCGTGGTGCGTCATACTTTCCAGAAAAAAGCGCCCGGCTTCAAAGTCGTCCCGGGCGGCGGCGAAAGCCCGCGCCGCGCCTTCCCGGTCGCCGGAGGCATACAGCGCGGCCGCCTCCCCGATCTCTTTCCTCATCTCCAGGCAGATCATCCTCACGCCGTCGCCGCCGGCGGCTGCCGCCGCGAAAAGAGCGAGGAGCGCGAGGATGCATCCGGTCAGCCTGCTCTTCACGTCTTATCTCCCCTTTCTTCCCCGAATCGCTGGCAGACGATCTTTCCCCCGTCGCTCAGCGCGAAATAATAGACGTCCTCGATCCCGGCGCCTCTCTCCTTCACCGCCGCGCGGAGCCAGGTCTCGTCCCGTCCCGCCGCGCGGAGCATGGACCGGTTGATCTCCCCTTCGGCGATCAGGAGCCGGAAGAGCCCTTCCTTCCCGGCTTCCCCCTCGTTCTTTACCACGCTCAGGGTCCCGTCGGTCTCCAGGATCACGTATTTCAGAGAGGACACGTCGTTTTCGCCCGCTTCCCGCAGGCGTGAAAGAAGCTCGTCCAGCGTTACGCGGTTCTTCCGGAGGGCTTTGGGAAGGATCTTCCCGTCCCGGACGACGAGCTCCGGCTCTCCGGCGAAGAGGAGGCGGAGCCTCCTCTTCTTCAAAAGGATCAGGGAGAGGAGGTATTCCACCAGGATCAGGACCGCCACCGGCACGAGGCCGTACAAAAGGGGGATATCCATATCCTGCATGGGAATGGACGCCAGATCCGAGATCAGGATCGTCACCACAAATTCCTGCGGCTCCATTTCCCCGATCTGCCGCTTGCCCAGAAAGCGCAGAGCGAAGGAAACGGCGGCATAAAGGATCAGCGTGCGCAAAAGCGGCAGAAGCATCGTCCGAACCTCCCGGAAAAGCTTTTTCCGTAGTTTCCCCGTCAAATGGGAAATTATGTCTCTTTCCGCGGCGGGCGGAAATTCTTTCGCTTCTCCCGGTTCTTTTTTCAGAAATGTGGGTTTGTCAATGATGTGTTACACATAGGGAAAAGAATAAAGGACCTGTTTAGGAGAGCGCCAATTAAGTGGGCGCATGGGGAAATCGTTGTATTTGTACTGCCAGACGGCAAGCTGTTTCCGGTAATCCTCGAAAGAATAAAACTTGTGCGACGCGTAGAAATACTCATTATCCTTGCGATGGCTGCGCTCGACCTTTCCGTTATGCCG
>JAFRWU010000112.1 GCA_017441705.1 Clostridia bacterium
TGCACGAAATGCGGGATTTCATGCACGAACGGTATTCTATGCCAGCGCCGGCACCAGGAATTCGGTGGAAAAGGCGCCTTCTTCGCTGTTCGCCTTGATCCATCCGCCGCGGTTTTCGATCACCGAGGAGACCCGGCGAAGGCCGAAGCCGTGAAGTCCCGGCTTTTGCGTCGCGAAGAGTCCATGTTCCTTCCGCCTTTTTTCGCCCGCCGCGTTCAGCATGGAAAAATAGAGCATTTTCCCCTTCATGGCGATATACAGCCGGATGAATTTCTCCCCCGCGGCCTCCCGGCAGGCCTCCACGGCGTTGTCCAGAAGATTTCCCACCAGGATGGAAAGCTCCACGTCGGAAAGGGTCAGCTCCTCCGGCACGACCGCCTTCACCTTGACCGCGATCCCTTCGGCTTTGGCCTTGGCGATCTTGGCCGATAAAATGGCGTCCAGCGTCACGTTCCCGGTCTTGAGGAGGGTGTCCACCGCAAACAGCCTCTCGTCCAGCTCGTCGATATACGCCCTTGCCCGCTCGATCTCTCCCGAGGAAAGATACCCCTTCAGGGTTTCCAGATGGTGATGGAAATCATGCTTGTATCCCCGCATCTCGGCGTGGATCGAGCGCACCTCGGCGATATGCTTTTCGGTCTCCTCATTCTGATAGGAGGCAAGCTTCAAATACGTTCTTTTCCGCATCGTCTACCTTCTTTCGATAAAGGCCCGCATCAGTTCCCCGTAACGCGTACGGGATACCGGCACCCGGCTCCCGTCGGAAAGGTACGCCTCGTCCCGCAGGATCTTTTCGATCGCGCAAAGCGATACCGCATAGCTCCGGTGGGTCTGACAAAAATCCTCCGAAAGACGGGAGAGGAGCTCCCGGAACGGCTCGCGCACCTGCAGATCCCCCTTTTTCGTGACGATCTTCACCTCGTGGAGTCTTGCTTCCAGGTAGAGGATCTCATCCTCGCGAAGTCTTGCCGTCCCTTCATCCGTGGAGATCAGGACGGTTTTCGGCTCCAGAGCCAGGCGGGACGCCGCCTTGTCCAGCACCTGAAAGAGCTTTTCTCTTTTCACCGGCTTCACAAGATAGTGAAGGGCGTCCACCTCGTATCCCTCGGACGCCAGCTCGGCGTGGGAGGTCACGAAGATCATTTCCGCCCGGCATCCCTTCTCCCGGAGATCCTTCGCCAGGGTCAGCCCGTCGGTCCCCGGCATTTCCACGTCCAGAAGGAGGATATCGAGATCCTCCTCCCCGTCGTATGCGAAAAGAAAGCTCTTCGCGGAAGGATATCCCTCCGCGCCGCCGGACGCCTTTCTGTCCTTCATCCAGTCGCCGACCGCGCGCAAAAGGGAGGAGAGGGCTTCCTTCTCGTCGTCCAGAACCGCGATTTTCAGCTTCAAAGCTTTCCTCCCCCTCTCTTCCTTCTTTGAAAACGGCTCGTCTTCATTTTCATTCTACAATAACCTCAAAGGAAATGCAACCGGTTTTTCCGCGCGCCGTCCGGGGCTTTCACAAAGCGCCTTTCTTGACTTTTTTCGCTCCGGCGTGGTAGAATAACGGCGGATCCTTCTCCCCGCCGGGAAGAAACGCGCGCCGTCGCCTTTTCCGTCCGGGAACCGCCGGAGGATCCGGAGGGAAACATGAAACGCTTTGAAGGCTTCGAACGCGGCATGGGGATCGGCGGCTGGCTGACCAACTACAAAAGATTCAACGTACTGCCCGACAAATGGAGGCTTCCGATCACCGTCGGCGACCGGGAGCATTTCGCCTCGTATATCACCGAACGCGACGCAGCGTATATCGCGTCTCTCGGCATGGATCATATCCGCCTCGGCTTCGACCAGATCGTCCTGGAAGAGGCGCCTTACCGGTACCGGGAGGAGATCTTCTCTCTTTTGCTTTCTTTCACCGGCTGGTGCCGGAAATACGGTCTCCACACGGTCCTGAATCTTCACAAGGCCGTGGGGAATTACTGCGACATCGAGGAAGAGGTCAGTCTTCTGGACGATCCGGAGCTGCAGGCGCGGTTCATCGCCCTCTGGACGGAGATCGAGCGTCGCTTTTCCGGCGTTCCGGACGTCGCCTTCGAGCTTTTGAACGAGGTGCGCGACGTGCCGCCGGAAAAGTGGAACGACCTTGCGGAGCGTGCGATCGGCGCGATCCGCGCCCTCAATCCTTTCCGGAAGATCATCGTCGGCCCGACCTGCTGGAACAACCCTCCCGGTCTGAAGGATCTGCGGATCTTTCCGGACGAAAACGTGATCTATACCTTCCACACCTATGCGCCGCACGAATTCACCCATCAGCGCGGCGTCCTGCAGGCGCCCCAGCTTTATTACAACCGCGATATGCCCTACCCCGGCGACATAGAGCGTTACCGCGATTTTCACCGGACGGTATGGGGAACGGAAGACGCTTATCCTGGATACGACCGGATGGATATCCGCTATATCCGTGCATCCCTTGCCCCCGCCCTGGATTTTATCAGGGAGCATCCGGACAAGATCCTCTGGTGCGGCGAATTCGGCACGATCCGGCACGCAAAGATCGAATGGCGTGAAAACTGGATGCGGGACGTGATCTCGGTCCTCCGGGAAAACGGCGTCCCCTACTGCGTCTGGAACTATCTCAGTACGCCCAACGACGGCAACCGCTTCAGTCTGGTGGACGACGACGATCGCCGGATCCTCAGCGAAAGGCTTGGAAGGATCATCGCGGGAAAGCCGGAGGACAAAACGCTCTGAAAGAAAAAGGAAGGGACTCCCCATGCTCCATAAAGTCGTATCGGTTCAGAATACCGCCGCCGACTGCTTCGTCTGCGGCGCCGACAACCCTTTCGGGCTTCACGCGAAGTTTTACGTTCTGGAGGACGGCGATCTCGCGGCTCTGGTCACCTTTCACCCCAATCATCAAAGCTACCCCGGCCGGGTGCACGGCGGGGCGATCTCAGCCCTTCTGGACGAGGCCGCGGGGCGCGTGATACAGATCATCGAGCCCGACACCTGGGCGGTGACCGGCGAACTGACCGTGCGGTTCCTGAAGCCGGTCCCCTACGGCGTTCCCCTGAAGCTCCGGGCGCGCGTGGCCGAAAACGCCCGGCGCCTTTTCGTGGGCGAATGCCGTCTTTACGGTCCGGACGGCGTTCTTCTGGCCTCCGGAGCCGCCAAATACGTGAAGATGCCGGTGGAAAAGATCGCGGCGTTCACGCCCGGCACCCGCGACTGGATGCTCCGTCCCTCCCCGGACGATCCCGCCGGGATCGATCTTCCCGCCTGGGACGAGCCGGCCGGGAAGGTTCGGCCGGGAACAGACTGATTTTCCGGAAAACGCCCCCGCAGACGCCGAAGAGGCGTCTGCGGGGGCGTTCTTTTTTTGGATTTACGAAAGGCCGAACAGCTCGTCCAGAAGCGAAAGAAGCTTTTCTCCTTCGCTCTTCCCCACCAGGAGGAAATCCCGTCCGTCAAACCGCACCCGGAGAAAGAGCGGATCGTACGGCAGAAGCTCGAAGGTCATTTCCCGGAAGCTTTCGGCGTCCCGGTACAGCGTGATCGAAAGGACCGGCTTTTCGCTCCCCGCGCCGTCCTCCGCTTCTCTTTCGGCCGTCAGGGCCGAAAGAGCGTCGAAGAAGGCCTCCGCGGCTTCGCCGTCCAGCTCCCGCTCTCCCTCGCGGAACACGAGGCTCTCGCGCATTTCGCCGTTTTCGTCCTCCCGGTTCTCCCGGGCAATGCCGATCGCGTGCCTTTCCCCGCCGAAAGCGACCTCCGCGCGCTCCACCGACGCCCAGTCGACCGGCAGCGCCGCGTGAGGATAGAGGGTTTTTTCGTTCGCCGCGAGCAGCGCTTCCCTGACGCTCCCGTCCAGCACGGAGATATTCTCCGACCCTTCGACGGCGGCGTAGCAGAGCGTTTCCCCGTCTTCTCCCGGAAAGCTCTTCCCGATCAGAAGGGTGAAGGTCTTCTTTTCGCCGTCCTCGGTCCAGTCGGCGCCGAATACCGCCTCCGGCGCGGAGAGTCCGGACCGGAGCAGAAGCGCGGGATCGTCCCGCCTCCCCGCGACCTCCCGGAAGGCGCTCTTCCGCACTGCGTTGAGAAGAGCTTCCACCTCGTCCGTCCCGGCGTAGCGATCGTCGCTCCCCTCAAAAAACCAGCGGAATTCGCCCGACCAGACCTTGTCCGATCCCTTCTCGCGGTAAACGAGAGAAAGGCCGTTCACCCGGATCTCCTCCGGCGAAAGAAGGCGCGGGATCGGATCCGGCTTCAGGAAATACGCCGCAGGGTGACGGATCGCATCGGAGAGCTCCCGCGGGACGAGAAAGACCGCATCTTCCCCTTCGATCCGGAGATAGACGCCCCCCAGAGCCCTGTTTTCGTTCCCGATCCAAAAGATTTTTTCGCCGTCCTCCGTCCCGATCATGAGCCGGAGCGCCCCGTCCCCGAGGCCGGCGTCCTCCGCCTCTCCCTCCAGCCGCCGGATCGCCTTCAGCGGCGAAACCGCGTCCAGGATGCGGCCGATCTTCCCTTCGTCCGCCGCGGCGCCCGGGTACTCTTCGACGGTCCAGGAGAGATCCCCGTTGTCCCGGGAAAAAGTCAGCGTTTCCTCCCCGGATCCGATCCCGAGAGAGAGCAGGAGATCGCTTTCTTCCGCAAAAAGGATCTCCTCTCCGGCGGGAGGCTGTCCCTCCTCTTCCCGGTCTCCGAAATACCGGGCCGCGATCCATCCCGCGGTCAGGACGGCCGCCAGAGCCGCCGCCGCGATCAGGGTCTTTCCTTTCTTCGTCATCAGCGTCTTCTCCTTTGCCAGAGGATCACGCCGCCGGCCAGAAGGATCCCCGCCGGCAAAACGCCGATCAGAAGGATCGAGGCGATCCGGACGTCCCTTGCCGGGACGGTCAGATGCGCGTAGCTCACGTTTTTCTCGCCGATCGGCAGGAGGCTTTCCTGCCCGACGGCTTTTCCGATCGCCGCCAGGATCAGGCGGACGTTCCCGCCCGAGGAGATCCCGTCCACCGCGTCGTCGGTCATGGAGGCGGAGGAGAACCAGATCAGCAGGCTTTCGTTTTCCTCTCCCGCGTTTTTCGTCGCCGCCGCTCCGATCAGATAGGCTCCCGTCGGATCGCCCGCATCCTTTTCCACGCTTTCGCCGTCCCTGATGCCCGCCTTCAGGTACGCTTTGCCGGAGGTCTTGAGGAGCTCCTCCGGGACCAGCGCCTTCGGCAGATTCTCTTCAAAAAGGATCCCGTGCGCCATGGGCGTCACCGCCAGGAAATCCCGGTCCTTCACGCTCCCGGCGATCTCCCCGTCTCCCGCGTCCGGCAGGAGATAGTAGGGATAGGAATAGATCGCGTGTCCTCCGTCCCCCTCCACCACGAGGCCGCGCGCGGCCCTCATGCCGTAGGAGGCGGTCAGCGCGTCTATCCTCGGAAGCTCTTTCGTTTCATAATCGGTCAGAAGGAGAAGGCTCCCGCCTTTTCCGAGAAACTCCCCGATCGCCTGCGCCTCCTCCTCGGTCAGATCGGTTTCGGGGTCGTTGATCAGAAGGAGATCCCCTTCCGGCACCGCCGGAAGCGAAAGGAGACGGATCTCCTCCACCTCGTAATTGGCCAGGGCCAGTCCCGCGGCGAACCCCTCCGGCAGCGCCGCCTCCCCGTGGCCCGTGAGCCGGAGGAGCTTCGGGAGCCGGTCTCCGGTCACGAAATCGATCGCCGAGGTGATCCTGCTTTCTCCCACGAAAAGCGTCGTCACGCCCTCGGTGCCCGTGGCGGCGTAGACCTCCTCGTCCACGTCGGTCCGGTAAAGATCCCCGTAGGCGATAAAGCGGGCGCGGCGCGCGCTTTCCACCACCACCGAGTTTTCGCTCACCGCTTCCTCGGTGAACCGTTCGGCGTAATGCGGGTAGAGCGCGGGATCCTTTTCCTCGAAAACCACCATCGGGCTCTCCGCCGCGTATTTTTCCAGGACCGAAAGGAGGACCGAATCCTCCTTCCCGGCCGGTGCGAGAAGGGTCAGCGTGACCTTTTCCTCCAGAGCGCGAAGCCTTTCGGTCGTCTCCCCGGAAAGGGAATAAACGCCTCTCCCGGTCAGATCGATTTTCGTCGCCTTCCGGGGAAGCGCGCCCGCAAGAAGGTTCAGGGCGACCGCCGCCAAAAGCGCCGCGAGAAGGATCAGAGCGCTTACGACACCGCCCCGGTAGGCGTTCTTTTTCCGGATCTTTGTCTTCACGGTCAGCTCCACCTCCTTCTCTCCACGGCGTAGACCGTGTAGAAAACGAAGAGCGCGGCGGCCGAAAGATCGAATACGATCAGGGTAAGATCGGCCTCGCCGCCCAGAACCGCGTAAAACCGCTGGAAGGGGGAAACGACGTTCACGCCCTTTTCCAGAAGTCCCTCGAACGCCGTCTTGTCCAGGAGATAGAAGAGCGTGACGCCTCCGATCCCGGCTCCCGCCGCGGCAAGTCCCAGCGCGCGCGAACGCGAAAGCCAGAAGACCGCCGCCGCGCCCGCCGCGGCAAGCGCGAGAAGCGCAAGATACGAAGCCAGAGCCGTTCCGGGCAGGAATCCCGCCAGGTCCGAAAGGAAGTACAATAGCAGCATCGCGCCGAAACAGATCCCCGCCGCGGCAGCCTGACTGTCACACAGCGAAGACACCAGGAGCCCGAAGGCCAGCAGCGCCGCGCCCAGAAGATAAAAGGCCAAAAGCGCAAAGTATGCGACCGCGAAATTCACCTCGCCCCAAAAGCTCAGCACCGCCGGGACCGGCGCCATGGCGAGAACGCCGAAAAGAAGCGCCGTCGCTCCGGCGAGGTATTTCCCTCCCACGATCTCCGCCGTGCTCCGCGGCAGGGACGCGAGCAGCAGATCGGTTTTCTGCTTCCGCTCCTCCGGAAAGGCGCGCATGGAAAGGAGAGGGATCGCGAAGATATAGACGAAGGCCATGTTCCCCAGCGTCACCTCGTAATGGGCGACGCCGTTGGCCAGATTGATCACGTAGGTATAGATCCCCGCGAACAGAAGGAGAAAAGCGAGGAATACGTACCCGGTAAAATTCAGAAAGCAGGCCTTGAGTTCCCGCTCGTAGATCGCTCTCACGCCTCGCTTCCCTCCTTTCCTTCCTCCCCGCCGCTTTCTTCCCGGGTCAGCTCCAGGAAGACCTCCTCAAGTCCCGACCGGACGTCTTCCATCCCGAGGATCGGCAGGGAATCCCCCGCGAAGGAGGCGAAGATCGCCTCTTTCGTTCCGTCGTCCTTCCCCGCGGCGAGGGTCAGGCGCAGGGCGCCCGTCTCCTCTTCCTCCGCGTCCAGGACCCGGATGCCCGGGACCCGTTCCGCGGCGGCAAGGGCTTTGTCCTTTTCGCCCCGGACGCGAAGCGCGAGCTTTCCCTCTCCCGCCCTTTCCTCCAGCGCCCGGGCGCTGTCGTCGGCCGCAAGCCTTCCGTGGGAAAGGATCAGGACCCGGTCCGAGACCTCCCGCACCTCCGATAGGATATGACTGGAAAACAGGACGGTATGCTCTTTGCCGAGGCTGCGCACCAGCCGCCGGATCTCCACGATCTGACCGGGATCGAGTCCCGCCGTCGGCTCGTCCAGGATGACGATCTCCGGGTCGCCGAGGATCGCCGAAGCGATCCCGACCCGCTGGCGGTAGCCCTTGGAAAGGTTGCGGATCAGTTTTTTCATGACGCCGGCGATCCCGGTCAGGCGCGCGGCATGGATCAGCTCTTTTTCGGCCGCCGCGCCCCGGAAGCCCCGGGCGGCCGCCACGAAAAGCAGATGCTCCCGGACCGTCATGTCGGCGTAGAGCGGCGGCGTCTCCGGCAGATAGCCGATTTTTCTTTTGGCCCTGACCGGTTCCAGGCAGAGATCGATCCCGTCGATCAGCACCTCGCCCGCGCCGGGGGAAAGACAGCCGGTCAGCATATTCAGCGTGGTGGTTTTCCCCGCCCCGTTCGGGCCGAGAAAGCCCACCACCTCTCCTTTTCCGATCCGGAAGGACAGGTCGGTCACCGCCTCCGTTTTCCCGTAGCTTTTTGAAAGATGCCTCGCTTCGATCATGATCCTCTTCTCTTTTCCGCCGTCTGCATTTCTCCGGTCTCTCTCCGGCTGCGTCTCGATTATACCGCGCCTCTGTGCGCGGAAGGTGACGAACCGGCAAATCCTTTATGAAGAACCGCCCGCCGGAGGCTCGGCCCTCCGGCGGGCGGGCTTTTTCATCGATAGCTCACGAAGGCGAATTTTTTCCCGTCGGGGCTCCAGGAATTGACGTTGATCGTGCCCTGCCCGCCGAAAAGGTCGAAAAGCTTCCGCCTTTCGCTGCCGTCCGGCTTCATCAGCCAGAGCGCCACCTCTTTGTCGGGAAGGTGCTCGTGCGGTTCCAGATCCCCTTTGCGGAAGGTCAGATAAACCACCCGGGACGCGTCGGGGGAAAGATGCGGGAACCAGCAGTTCTCGCCGGTGTCGGTGATCTGGGTCACACCGCTCCCGTCCCGGTTCATCTTGAAGATCTGCATCAGGCCGGATCTTCCCCGGGTGCTGCAGAACCAGATCTCCTCGCCGTCGGGCGAATACTCCGGTCCGTCGTTGTAGCCGACCCCGTCGGTCAGGCGCTTTTCCTCGCCGCCCCCGGCCGGCATGGTGTAGATATCCACCTTGCGTTCGCCGGCGTCTTCCCCGCGGAAGGCGCAGTAGGCCAGCTCGTCCTTCACCGACCATCCGTGCAGGAAGGAGGGAGAAAGCGGCGTCACCTGTCTCGCCTCGCCCGATCCCATGGGCATGACGTAGATAAAGGAGCCCCAGCCCGTCGGCATGGGCGGATTATGGCTGACCGCCAGATACTTCCCGTCGGGAGACGGCACGTGGTCGTTGTTGCAATGCACACATTCCCCGGTCTCGAGGAGCTTCGCCTCGTCCCGGGCGATCGAATAGGTCCAGATCCTGCCTCCGCTGTTGTAAAGCAGCGTGTCGCCGTCCGAAAGCCAGTTCGGCGCCTCGATCAGTCCTTCGAATTCCCGCAGGGCTTTTCTCTCCCCGGTTTCGACGTCGTATACTTCCAGAATGCTGAAGCTTGACATAGATTCCTCCCCGCCGGCTTCCCGGCTCTTTTTATTCATTGTACCACAGCCGGAGAAAAAAAGAAAGTCCCGCCGTCCTTTCCTTCTCCCCTTGCCGGAAGTCCGGAAATATGATATCATCAGAATAAGAAAGGGCGGCCCTCCGCCAAAAAAGGAAAAGGAGAAAAAAGCGTGAAAACACCTCTCAGCAAGGATCAGTTCATCCAGATCAACATCGTCGTCCGGGATATCGAAGAGGCGGTGAAGGGCTGGTCGTCGCTTCTCGGCCGGGACGATCTCAAAATCGAGAACCGTCATCTCGAAGGCGGCGAAAACTACGCCTATCGCGGGAAGCCGGTCTCCTGCGACCTGAAGGTCTGCGACATCGACATGGGGAGCTTCGTCATCGAGCTCCACGAGCCCGCCGGCGGCGAAAGCAGCTTTCAGGAATTCCTGGATAAGCACGGCAGCGGCGTGCATCACCTCGGGTTCGAGGTCGGCGCCGACCGCGATCAGGTGATCGCCGATCTGAAGGACGACGGGTATGACGTGGACCGCACCCTCGGCGTCTATCCCGGCAGCAGCTGGACCATCGTGGATTCCGAGGACCGTCTCGGCGTCAATCTGAACATCAAGCCGCGCCGGTAAGCCGCGTCCGGCCGTTTCCCGCGCCGATTTGGGAAAATAGACGGGGAGGCGCCGCATTTTGAAAGAAGTTTTCGGCAACAATTTTCGCGGCGGTTTCACTTCCTCGATTGCTATTCCGCGGGAAATGTGGTATAGTATAGCTATCTGGTGAAGATTGGGGTTCCGGCCTTTCCGCGCGGTCTGCGCGGTGCTTCACGAACTCAAAGAAAGAAGGTACTTCACAATGAAAAACATCGATCTTGCCAAGTATGGCATCACCGGCACCACCGAAATCGTTTACAACCCGTCCTATGAGCTCCTTTTCAAGGATGAAATGGATCCCTCTCTGGAAGGCTATGAAAAGGGTACCCTGACCGAGCTGGGCGCCGTCAACGTCATGACCGGCATCTACACCGGCCGTTCCCCGAAAGACAAGTACATCGTCATGGATGAAAACTCCAAGGACACCGTGTGGTGGACCTCCGACGAGTACAAGAACGACAACCATCCTATGTCCGAGGACGTGTGGGCCGAAGTCAAATCCCTTGCGCAGAAAGAGCTTTCCGGCAAGAAGCTTTACGTCGTCGACGCCTTCTGCGGCGCCAACAAGGACACCCGCATGGCGGTCCGTTTCATCATGGAAGTGGCGTGGCAGGCTCATTTTGTCACCAACATGTTCATCCGTCCCACCGCGGAGGAGGAAGCCGCGTACGAACCGGACTTCGTCTTCTACTGCGCCTCCAAGGCCAGGGTCGAAAA
>JAFRWU010000113.1 GCA_017441705.1 Clostridia bacterium
AGCAAGTTTTGCTTTGAAAGAATAAAGAAGTCTATTCTATCATTTTTAGTCGGGGAAATTATCCCTTGTCCACCGTCATAACGAGCATCGGATTTTGCACCCAAAATCCGCAACAGGCAGACAAAACAGGCGTGACCGTGGCGGTCACGCCTGTTTCATGTTCTTTTAGCCGGTTATTGCTTGTCTCAACGCGTCTTTTCTGCAATCCTTTTCGCCATGCTGAGAAGTATAATGATGCGGCAATGTGTTCAACACCTCATCGGTCAGCCTTGTGGCTGACAGCTTCCCCTCAAGGGGAAGGCTCAAGAGGTGCTCAGCTATAGGCCTCCCCTATGAGGGCTTCCGAAGGAAGGGGTCGGTGTTGAATGGATCTTCTGTGGAGATCCAGACCCTGCCCTGACCGAGCCGCAGCGAGACAGCTGTCAGCGTTAGCTGACTGATGAGGTGGTATTGCGTTTTCCGCGTTCGCCGGGGGCGGAACAGGCGGCGGGGGCCACCTCATCCGGGTCCTTCGGACCCACCTTCCCCTCGGAGGGGAAGGCTCAAAAGGTGCTCAGCTATAGGCTTCCCCTATGAGGGGAAGGCGTTGTGGGGCGGCGCGTTCGCCGGAGATCCGCATGCGGTTTCACCTCATCCGGCGGGGGCCACCTCATCCGTCTCGGCTGGCGCCGAGCCACCTGTCTCGCCTGCCGGCTCGGTCGGCGCTTTTGAGCTTGCGCTCAAAGGTCTCCACCGGAGACCCGCGCCCCTCAAGGGGAAGGCTCGGGGGGGCGGTGCGTTCGACGCGCCCTTGAGGAACAGGGGGCCGTGTCCGCGCATGAAAAACCCCCGGCTTTGCCGGGGGCGACGATCCGTCCGGATTCAGTCCTTCTTCTCCGGCGGCCCTTCCTCCTCCTGAGGAAGGATCCCGGTCACGCGATAAACGGTCTCGGACCGCCTGCCGAGCTTTTTCCCGTACAGCACGCAGAAAAGCACTCCGAGCGCAAGTCCGAGCGCGGCCGCCCCCAGAGCAAAACCGACCGCGGCGAAGCTCTTCACAAGCGCGTACCCGCCGACCGCCAGAGCCACCGGCAGAAGGAAAACCAGAAAGGCCGCCGTCGCCACCGTTTCACCCGGCGCCGAAAGCAGGACCCGGTCTCCGACGTCGGCGCCCGCGCCGTTTTCGGCGAGGATCGTCCGGCGGGAGTTCTTTCTGGTACAGCCCGCGCAGGCCGCGCAGCTTTCGCCGCAGTTTTCGTCGGCAAGGCAGATCTCCGCCATGTTTCCGTTCCGTTTTTCCACAAAGCCTTCCAGCGTCATAACGTACTCCTTTCCGCCGCGCGGATGCCGTCCACAGCCGCGCTGAGAATGCCGCCCGCGTATCCCGCGCCTTCTCCGGCCGGGAACACGCCCGCGGCGCCCAGCGCCTCGAAATTCCCGTTTCTCGTCAGCCTGACCGGTGAAGAGGTGCGTGTTTCCGCCCCGGTGAACAGAGCGTCGGACCGGTCGAAGCCTTTGACGCGCCTGCCGAATTCTCCCATCGCGCCGATGATGGCGTCGGTCGTTTCCTTTGCCAGGATGGTCGAGAAATCGGCCCCGCGGGTCCCGCGCGGGTAAGTGGGTCTGATCGATCCGGGCGAGACGGTCTTTCTTCCTGCCAGAAGATCCCCGAAGGTCTGGACCGGCGCGGCGTAACCGCCGCCGCCTGCCAGAAAGCAAGCTCTTTCCAGCTCTCTCTGCCATTCTATGCCGCCGAGCGGATCGGCGCCGTCGTATCTGACGGGAACCACCAGCGCGGCGTTGGAATTCTCGCCGTCCCGGGCGTATTCGCTCATGCCGTTGGTGACGACGCCTCCCTCCTCGCTGGCCGCGGCCACGACCGTGCCGCCGGGGCACATGCAGAAGGTGAAGGCGTTGAATTCCTTCGAGACCAGCCGGTATTCCGCGCTGCCGAGCAGCGGGTGCCCCGCCCAGTCGCCGTACATCGCCTCGTCTATATCCCGTCTTTTGTGTTCGATCCGAAGCCCTATCGCAAAGCCTTTCGGCTCCATGGCGAGCTTTCCTTTCAGGGCGGCAAGCGTATCCCGGGCGCTGTGTCCCGCGGCAAGGATCAGCTTTTCGCAGGGGATCTCGTTTTTGTCGGTGACGACGCCCCTGAGCCGGCCGTTTTCGATCCTGAGATCGGTCAGCTTTTCGTGGAAACGGATCTCCCCGCCGAGATTCAGGATCCTTTCGCGGATCCCCTTCATCATTTTATACAGGTTTCCGGTGCCCACGTGAGGATGCGCGAGGGCCGCAAGTCCCGGTATCCCCGAAAACTCCTCGATCCGGCCGAGCACGTAATCGCACCGTTCGTCACCCACGCGGGTAAAGAGCTTGCCGTCGGAAAAGGTGCCGGCGCCGCCCTCGCCGAACTGGATATTCGTTTCGGGATCCAGGATCCCCGTTTCCCGGAAACGGGCGACCGCCGCCCGTCTTTCCTCCACGTCTCCCCCGCGCTCCAGAACGATCGGGCGAAAGCCTCTCTCGGCGAGCAGAAGGGCTGCGAAAGCCCCCGCCGGGCCGAAGCCGGCGATCACCGGCCGGGTCTTCCCGGGAAGACCGAAGCGTTCCTCCGGGCGGTAAAGCGACGCGCGCCGCAGCGTCACGCCTTTTCCCGCGAGCTTCCGGAAGAGCTTTTCCTCCTCCGGCGTCTCGATCGAGACGGTGTAGGAAAAGCGCAGGTTCTTTTTCCGGGCGTCCACCGCGCGCTTATAGATCCGGGCCGTCACGTTCCCTGACGCGCGCAAGCCGCAGCGCGCGAGCGCTGCGGCGACGGCTGTTTCTTCGCTTTCTTCAAGGGGAAGCTCGATCCCACTGACATAAAGCATTTTCTATTCATCCTCCGGCGGCTCGGTCGGTTTCAGGACCACCGTGACCTTGTAGCTTCCCACCACCCGCGGCGACGCCGCAAGATCGCGGAAGCTGACCTGGACGTTCAGGCTGTATTCGCCCGAATCGGAAACGCCGGTAAGGTCGACGATAAAATTGACGTTTGTGTTTTTGACCACCGAGATCAGGGAATTGCCGCCCCAGATCACCAGCTGCAGATCGCTTTCCATCACCGTCACGTCAAAGCCCTGCGGCGCGTTGATGATGGAGATCTGGCTGGCGGGAACGATCATGGTCTTTTCGGATACGTTGCGAAGCGAGATCTTGACCGTGGCGGTGTTGACCCCGGAAATATTCACCAGACCGTCGTCCAGCACGATATCCTCGATGGAGCTGGAGCTTTTGGTGACGGCGGAAAGATCCACGTCCTTCAGCACCAGCGCGTTCATGCCCTCCACCACCGACTTCTCGCCCGCAATGGTGATGCGGTTCGGAGAGATCTCCACGTCCACGTTTTCCCGGAGAAGGCCGCCGCCTTCGGCGATATGCACCTCCAGCGGGAGCGTCTTCTTTTCCAGGACCGGGATCGAAACCTTGACGCGGTCGCTGAACGCGGTGGTATAGGCGGTATCCACCGGCTCCAGGGTGGAATCCACGAAGGTAAAGGGAAGCTCGTCGTAATAGGAGGCGGTCACCGTGTTCTCCGGAGACACCAGGGCGTAGCTGATGCCGGTAAGCTCGCTTTCGGCGCCGCGCACGGTGATCGTTTCCGGCGAGACCGAATAGGTCCCCACCATTTCATCCTCGGTGAGATCATACTCGAAGTCCAGCTTGACCGGGATCTGCACGGTGACGAGGGCGTCTACGTTCACCTGGACGCGCACGTCGGAGAGATTTTCCACCGTCAGGGTGGAATCCGGCGGCACTACCGTGCAGTTCAGAGAGGTGGTCCCCGCCTTCGCAATGCGGGAAAGATCGGCCTCCACGTAAATATCTCCGGGATTGACCTTCAGGATCACGCTCCGTTTGCCGGAAAGGCGGACGTTCACCGTGCTGTCCTCGATCTTGTTCATCACGGTGAAGCCGTTGTTCTGATAGAGCGTATCCTCCCCCACCACGTTGACGCTGACGCCGTAGAAGGTCTCGCTGATGGTAGGGTCCTGAATGCCCATGACGTAAAACCACAGAAAAATCGCCAGGACGAACGAAAGGATCAGATACCAGAGATTGAAACGGATTTTTCTGCGGCCCATTACGCTTCCCCTCCTTTGCCGGTCTTTGCCTTTTTGCTCTTTTTGGAGAAGATCGACACGGCTTTTTTCAGCTCGGTGCGCGGCGCAAGCTCGTTGATCAGGAGCTTTTCCAGCGTTTCCTTCGCCAGATGTCTTTTCAGCATGCCGCCCACGGCGCAGGATACCGCCCCGGTTTCTTCCGACACGATGA
Source organism: Clostridia bacterium (assembly GCA_017441705.1). GTDB lineage: Bacteria > Bacillota > Clostridia > Oscillospirales > QAMX01 > RUG11797. The sequence goes on from JAFRWU010000113.1 coordinate 4,294, forward strand.
TGACCACGGCGTCGCTTTCCTCGCTCATGCCGACGCCGGCCTTGTGGCGGGTGCCGAGATCCTTGCTGAGCGCGGTGTTCTTGGACAGGGGCAGAACGCACCCCGCCGCGTGGATCCGGAAATCCCGGATGATGGCGGCTCCGTCGTGCAGCGGCGCTTTCGGATAGAAGATGTTTTTCAGCATTTCAATGGTGAGCTCCGCGTCCACCTGCGTGCCGGTGGCGGAGATCTCCCCCAGATTGGTGGCGCGTTCGAATACGATCAGGGCGCCGGTCCGGGTGGCGGCCAGATCATAGGTGGCCTTCAGGATGATGGCGATATAGGATTCGAACCGGTTGCTCCCGCTTTCGCGGTCTATGGCGAAGAGCTCCCGCGCCCGGGAGCTGCCGAGCCGGGTCAGGACTTTTCTGAGCTCCGGCTGGAACACCACCACCAGCGCAATCGCCCCGATCTGGATGATCGTGGAAAACACGTAGTTGGTCACGTAGAGCTTCAGCCAGGAGGTGACCTGCGTCGCGATCAGGATGATGACGATGGCTTTCACCACCTGTCCCGCGCTGGTATCCTTCAAAAGCGTAAAAACGTAATAAAGGACCAGCGTCATCAGAAGGATATCGATGACGTCGCTCCACTGCATCAGGCCGATGGTATTGTAGAAGACAGTTTTGATGTCGGTCAACGTACCGTCTCCTTTCTCTTTGGGGTCGGGAAGGGATCCCTCCCTTTCCAGGTTATTTTACCACATCCGGCCCGTCATTGCAAATCTCTTTTTGACGGCGGCGCGTCTTCGGTCGCTGTTTTTTTGCGGATCCTTTCCCGGAGGAAGGAAACCAGGCTCTCGACCTCTCCGGGCGTGTTGGCGCAGGAGAAGCTGATCCGGACGCTTCCCTCCGGGTTCCCCGCGCTCCGGTGGGCGTCCGGCGCGCAGTGAAGTCCCGCCCGCACCGCAAACCCCGCTTCCGCCAGCGCCGCGGCGGTTTCCTCCGGCGCTTCGCCCGGAAGGACGAAGGAGAAAAGGCCGCTCTGCCGCACGGCGTCTCCGGCAAAAAACGTATGGATCCCTTTTTCCCCCGCAAGCTCCTCCCGTGCGAGGGCGAGAAGAGACGCCTCGTACCGCGCGATCGAAGAGAGACCGAGGCTTTCCACCTTCCGGATCCCCGCAAGGAGTCCCGCCGCGCCGGGCAGGTTCTGCGTTCCCGCTTCGAAGCGTTCGGGCGGGAAGGGAGGCATATCCCGCGAAGCCGAATCGTGCCCGGTGCCGCCGAAAAGAAGCGGCGGAAGGCGGATGCCGGGCCCGAGGATCAGAAGGCCGGTGCCGGCCGGTCCGAGAAGCCCCTTGTGTCCCGGCGCGGCCAGGAAGGAAACGCCGGGCGAAAGCCCGGCCGGAAGATGCCCCGCCGCCTGCGACGCATCCAGAAGAAACGGCACGCCCGCCTTCTCTGCGAGCCGCGCCGCCTCTCTCCAGGGCAGGATCCAGCCGTAGACGTTGGAAACGGCGCTGAGGATCGCAAGATCCGGGGATTCGCCGAGGCCGCGTTTCCATGCGGCGAGAAAGGCTTCGTCGTCGAAAAGCCGCGAACGCGCGGGAAGGATCCGGACGCCCGCCGTTCTGTTCAGGGCGAAAAGCGGCCGCATCACCGCGTTGTGTTCATATCCCGAAACCAGCGCCGTTCCACCCCTTCCGAGTACGCCGCGGATCACGATGTTCAGGGCGTGGGTGGCGTTCAGGGTCAGGACCGCTCCCTCCGGCCCGTCCGCGCCGAAAAAGCGGGCTGCCGCTTCCCGGAGATCGTAAAGCAGATTCCCCGCCGCCGCGGTCCCGGCTCCCACGCCGCGGGCATGGGAGGTGACCGCGGCAAGGGCTTCCTCCACTGCGCGTCTGACCTCGTACGGCTTGGGGAAGCTGGTCGAGGCGTTGTCGAAATAGATCACCCGATCCCCTCCTTCCCCAGAGGGATGATCCTGCGGAAGGGGAGCCGGCGGCTTTGCAGCAGACGAAGGATCTCCTCCCTGCCGGCCCCTTCCGCAAGAACTCCGGCCGTGCAGCCTTCCTCCGCAAGCTCCCGGGGAAGGGTGACCCTTCGCGCCCGGACGCCGACGTGATTGAAAAGTCTCACCGTTTTCTCCGCATAGGTCGGTGAGAGCGAAGCGATCAAGATCTTTTCCATATCCTTACGGGCGGAAGGCGGTTATTTCCGGAAAAAGCAGCCGGAGAAGCCTTCGCCGTCTTTCAGGACAGTATATGCTTCTCCGGGCAGGCAGGTCATTTGGGAAAGGCGGGCGGTTCAGAGGTCGAATTCGTCTCCGTCGTGCGCGATCTCCACGGGACAGGACAGCGCCGTGTAATAGGAAAGGAGCTTTCTTTCTCCCTCTTCCCCGTGCCACGGATCGTGTACGTGGTTGAAGATCAGTCTTTCGTACTTCTTCGTCCGGAAGACCTCCGCGGCGCGCTCCGGCCGGTAGTGCGTCGCCTCGCACACCAGAACGTCGGCCTCCGTCTCCGGAAAGTCGGCGAAATCGGACCGCAGATCTCCGGAGTACAGGATCCTTTTCCCTTCCGCCTCCAAAAGGAATGCGAAAGTGACAGGAGCGCTCCCTTCCGGCCGCGCAATATGATCGGTGGGTATCGCTGTCACGGAAAGAACGCCGTCACGGAAGATCGTCCCCTCCGTCACGGTGTGAAAAGACAGATACTCCGGATGCTCCGAAAGATGCATGGCGTGCATGAAGCCATACAGCTCCGCCGTCCGGTTCTCTGCCAGATAGACGTCCGTATGCTGACCCGCAACGGGATAGCGGGTGATCGCGTACAGGAGATCCGGAAGTCCGCCGATATGATCCAGATGCATGTGCGTATTGAAAACCGCCCGCAAATCCCGGCACGGGATCTCTCTTCTTCTCATACTCGCCGCGGCGGGCGAGCCGCAGTCCAGCAGATAGAGCCTTCCCGCGATCTCGAAAAGCGTCGCGGATTTATACCGGGTCCCGGTGAAATTCCCGTGTCCCGTGCCCAGCGTGATCATTCTCATGATTCGTGCTCCTTTCCCGCGCGCATGAGTGCCAAGAATCGTTTTCCCGCCTTCCGGAAATCTCTCCGGAAAGGCATGTGTGTGTTTCCCGGCGAAAGCTTACGATCCCGGCACATTCATCCAAAAGAAAACCCTGGCTGCCTTTACCAATGACCGGGGCATTCAGCCCAAGCCGGTCATAATGCCGGTTTTGATATCTGCGTTAACTCTGAGATATGCGCACGATTGTTTCAATTACACCGCCTTTCGCCAAAAAGGCCAAGAGAATTTCCGGGTCCAGCGGTGTATCCGGGGGGGAATCCCTATATGCTGCACTGTCTGTAAAAACACAATGCCGGTTTGACTCGGTTTCCTCAACCAACAGGATCAGCGTTTTCAGACTGCCGATCTCAGGAAGGGATGAGACGTCTTTTGTAACGCTATCCGAGATCTGCAGCGTTTCGATCCCGCTTTTCTCCAAACCTCGGAGAGAAGGCGCACTGTGCAGAATGAGTGACCGAATGCTGCCTTCACTGACAGGCGAAAGATCTGCCAGAGGATCTCCTTCCAGAACCAGAGTATCGAGATCCCATCCCTGAAGACCTACAAGATCCCAACCAGTTCCGTTGAGCGTGAGACGCATCGGAGAAAGGCTCCTGACCGCGGCAAGGTCGGTCACTTTCCAGAGTTCAAGATCCTTTATGCGCTGCCCCTGCGAGAAGGCGGAAGGATCGAACCCGCCCTCAAAAACAAACCTCTCAGGTGTTCTCGTCGACGTATAGTTTTTCAGTAGCCCCGTGAATACGATCGATACGTTGTCGTTCGGTTCATCAAAAGAGAATGTATCCGTATACGGGCATTCCACGCGGATCATATCCAATTCCGGAAGATACGGAACAACGATTTTCGCTGCCTTTTCATAAAGCCTGAATGAAAGAGTATGTATAGCCGTACATCCTTTCAATCCGGAAAGATCGATCGAGTGTCCTTCTCCGGGGGAGGCGGCAAACGACAGGTCTTCGTCTGAATAAGCGGAAGATATCCCCGGTGACAGAAGGATCTGATATCGCACGCCGCAGATGTCAAGGTTGGTTTCCCTCGCTTCCGTTAACCGGCAGGAAGGCAAATACCACAGGAGCAGAAACACGATCAGTAAAGCACTAAAACACTTCTTCATTGCTGCGTCCTCAAATACTCGGCATATTCAGTTGCAAAAAGCCGTCTGTCATATGCCAATCATGTGAATGAATAATAACTGTTCCCCTAAATTATCAATATGGACTTAGCATACAAAAGAAGTCCAATTATCAGCGATAACAGATAGAGTCTTCCCGCAATTCCGAAAAGCGTCGCGGATTTATACCGGGTCCCGGTGAAATTCCCGTGTCCCGTGCCCAGCGTGATCATTCTCATGATTCGTGCTCCTTTCCCGCGCGCTTTCGATCAGCGCGGTCTTTTCATTGGGCAGGATCCCTGCCGTCACATCCTCCAGGAGAGATCTCAGAAGCTTTCCGAGAGCGGCTCCGGACGCGCCGGTCTCCTTTTCAAGCTCATCCCCGCGCACCGCGAGGTCTGTCACGCGGAACGGGATCCCCGAGGCGAGCGCCGCGCGGATCGCGCCGAGCCCGTCCTCTTCGCCCGCGGCCTCCCGGGCGGCGACAAGCTTTCCGGCGAGTCCCGGGCCGATCCGGCCGAGAAGGCGTAACGCGTCCCGCCGGCTTCCCTCTCCCTCCGCGAGAGGCGGTCGGCTGAGCTCCCCTTCCAGGAGCAGCGCCTCCTCCCTCTCCCGGGAGGAAAGGCGGCGGAGGCGGGCAAAATCCTCCAGCTCTTTTTTTCTTCCCCGGAAAATCAGGGCGAGAGCCGCGGCGAAATCGCCGGGCAGGGCCGGCGGAAGATGAAAATCGCCGAAAAGCGTCCTTCGGATTTCGGGGAGGCCCGAAAGAGACGCGCATGCCCGCTTTCCCCGGAAGAGCTTCCGGAGTTCCTCCGCGATCCTTTCTCCCGAAACGAGGGCGAGGGTCGGCGCCAGTTCTTCGGCGGCCAGGCGGGTCTTCTCCTCGGGAGAGAATCCCAGGACCGAAGCAAAGCGCGCGAGCCGGAGGATCCGGAGCGCGTCCTCGCCGAAGCGGATACGGGGATCTCCCACCGCACGGAGCGTTTTCTCCCGGAGGTCTTTTTCTCCGCCGAAGGGATCGCAAAGCCCCGTCCTTTCGCTCCAGGCCATGGCGTTGACGGTAAAATCCCGTCTCCGGAGATCCTCGGTCAGGGAGCGGGTGAAGGATACGCTTTCCGGGCGCCGCGCGTCTTTGTATTCTCCGTCGCGCCGGAAGGTCGTGACCTCGTAAACGGCGTCCCCCGAAAAGACGCCGACCGTTCCGTGCTTTTCCCCGGTAAGGATCAGCCGGCAGTCGCCGAAAAGTGCCGCGATTTCATCCGGCGGAAGGGAAACGGCCAGATCCAGATCGTCCGGCGCCTTTCCGAGAAGGACGTCGCGCACGGCTCCCCCCACCAGAAAGCATTCTCCCCCCGCTCTTTCCACACGAGCGAAAATCTCCTGCGCTCCCGCGGGCAGGAGGAAGCTCTCTCCATGATCCCCGTCGTATCTCATCGCGTTTCCTCGCCGCCCCGGAAGGGCTTCACGGTCACGGTTCTGTATCGGTCGTAAATCACCATGCCCGGCTTGGCGCCCGCGGGCTTGCGGACGTTTTTCACCGGCGCATAGTCCACGTCGGCCCGTTCCTCTCCCGAAAGGGAGGAATGCCCCGCCGCCAGAGAGGCGGCGAAGAGGATATCTCCGTCTTCCGCCGCGGCTCCCCCGGTCAGGAGGATCGCGTGGGAGCCCGGCCGGTTCTTCACGTGGAACCAGAGATCGGTCTTGTTTGCTTCCCGCAGGGTCAGCCGGTCGTTTTCGCGGTTGTTTCTTCCCACAAGCACCGTTTTCCCCGAGGGCGCGCGGAAGAGAAGCGGTTTGATCCCCTTCTCCTTTTGGGGGCCGGTTTTCTTTTTCCCGCGGACCGGAAGAAGCTTTTCGCCTTCCAATTCCTCCCGCACCTCGGCGGCGTCGGCGCTGCCGCGGACGCGGTCAAGCTCCTCCAGAACGCTTTCCAGATACGCCTTTTCCTTTTCGCCGGCTCCGATCTGATCCCGGAGGAATCCCGCGGCGTTTTTCAGCTTCGCATATTCTTTGTAATACCGCCTGACGTTCTGCTGCGCCGTGAGCTTTTCGGAAAGGGCGATCTCCACTTCTCCCCCGTCTTCGGCGTACAGATCCGGAAGGACGACGCTCTTCCGCCCCTTTTCCACCTGATAGGCGAAGGCGCCGAGGATGTCGGCCTTTTCCCGGAGCCTTTCCCGTCCCTCGGTCCGGAGAAGCTCCTCACGCTGCAGGGCGAGTTTTCTGTCGGTCCGCTCCAGAAGGTTCGCGACCGTTTTCCGGAGTTCGGCCGTCTTCTGGCGGAGGGCGTTTTCGGCGTCTCTGCCCGCAAAGTACCCTTCCAGAAGCGCGGAAAAGCTCTTTTCCCCGGTGAGTACATACCGGTTCCCGTACTGTCCGACCGGGTAAAAGGTAAAATCGCGCATCTTCCCGGTTTCTCTGTCGGTCAGAAGAAACGGCGTGCCGTCCCCCTTTTCCATCCTCTCCCGGAGGAAAAGGATCTCCCGGATCACCGCGCCGGCCTTTTCGGCCGGCGGCACGAGCGCGTCCGTATCTCCGGCCGCCCGGAAGGCGGCCTCCCGCGCCTCCAGCGGGGCGACGCCCGAGATCTCCTCCGAGATCAGGTCCGAGATCCGTTTCCCCTGCCCCTCTCCGATCCGCTTCAGAAGCGTCTCTTCGTCGGCTTTCAGGAGGGGGAGCTTGTCCTGTCCCGGCGGCAGGCGATAGAAAAGGCCGGGCAGGACCTGCCTTTTCTCACTCATTTCGGAATCCACCTTTTTCAGGGCGTCCAGGATCCTCCCGTCGGAGCCCACCAGGATCAGATTGGAGTTTCTTCCCATCAGCTCGGCGATCAGGCGCTTTCCGCCCCTGTCTCCCATTTCGTCGCTGGTCATGATCTCCAGCGTGAGGATCCTCTCTCCCTCCTCCTGCCGGATCCCGACGATCCGGCCGCCCGTCAGATGCTTGCGCAGCATCATGCAGAAGAGCGGCGGCACAGCCGGGTTCTCCCGGCTCTCCTCGGTGAACGCCGCCCGCGCGGACTGGGGGTTGGCCGAGAGGAGGAGCTTTTCGTTGCCCGACCGGGTGCGCAGAGAAAGCACCGTCTCCCAAGCGGTCGGCTGGTTGATCTTATCGATGCGCGCTCCCTCCGCCCGTCCGGAAAGCTCCCGGACGAGCGAGGAAAGCAGAATGGTTGAAAGCGGCATCTCAGAGTTCCTTTCTTTCCATGACGCCGACGGGGTCTCCCTCTGCGATCGCAAACGTCAGATCGGGGAAGGCCCGGCGGAGTCTTTCCCTCAGAGGTCCGAGCACGCAGGCTTCGGTGGCGTAATGGCCCGCGTCGATCAGGCTGATCCCAAGGTCCCGGGCCAGGGTAAAGTGACGGTATTTGCATTCTGAGGTGACCAGAGCGTCGCATCCGGCGGTGCGCGCGGCGGTCACGTAATCGGCGCAGGAGCCGCCGGCCACCGCGACCTTTTCGATCCTGCGGCCGGTCAGGAGATAGCGCGCGCCGTTCGCGCGGAGCGCGTCCACGGTCTTCCGGACGAAATCGAATCCCTCGACCGGATCGACCCTTCCGATCCTGCCGATGGACGGGATCCCGGGGCGGGCGTCCTCATTCGGGAATTCTTCGATCTCCCGGAGACCGAGGGCTTCGGCCAGAGCGTCGTTGACGCCGCCCTTCGCCGCGTCCAGGTTGGTGTGCATGGATATCAGCGCGATCCCGTTTTTCAGAAGCCGGATCGCGCGGCCCGCCGCGGGATCCTCCGGCACGAGACGGCGGAGAGGATGAAAAATCAGCGCATGATGGGTGATCAGCAGATCGCAGCCGTTCTTTTCCGCCTCCGTGATCGCGCGGTCGTCGGGGTCCAGCGACAGAAGCACCTTTTCGACCGGGTGATCCCGGTCTCCCGCCTGAAGTCCCACGTTGTCTCCCTCCATGGCGAAGGCGGGCGGGGCGATCCTTTCCATTTCCAAAAGCAGGTCAGAAACTCTTCTCATACTCCTCGATCTCCTCTCGTACCGTCCGGTAAAAGCCGGCGGCTTCCCGGTTCCCGGCGGCGGCGTTTCCCCTTTCCGCCTTCAGAAGAACCGCTTTTTTCTTTGCCAGATACGCCGCCGCCAGTTCCTTCGGATTGTCCTCCGGCACGCGGCCGACGACAGCCTCCGCTTCCCCGATCACTCTTTTTTCCCCGCCGGGACGGGCCTTCATGACCGTATAGATCCGCTTCCCCTCCCGGACGAGCTTCTCTTCTTCGACCCGGAAGCCGGATTCCAGAAGGAAACGGCGCAGCTTTTCCTCTCTGGTCATGGGCTGCAGGACCAGAAGCGGCGGCACGGGGCCTTCTTCCAGGATCGCGGCGATCAGTTCTCCCCCCATGCCGGCGATCGCCGCCGCGTCGGCCTCTCCCGCGCGGAGCCCGGCAAGGCCGGGGGCGAGGCGGAGCTCGATCCGGTCCGCAAGACCGAGCGCGTCGACCGTCCGGCGCGCGTTTTCCAGGGGACCGGGCGCCACGTCGGAGGCGACGGCGCGCCGGTATTTCCCGTCCAGCACCAGTCTGGCAGGCAGATAGGCGTGATCGGTGCCGATATCGGCAAAGGTCTCTCCGCCTTCCAGCAGGGCGTACACCGCCCGCAGGCGCAAAGACAGCGTGAAGTCCCGGTCCATCCCGGTCACGGCGTTCCCCTCCTTCACTCGTTTGGGATCCGTCAGAAAAGAAAGCCGCCCGTTCCCGCCCGAAAAGGGGCAGAAGGGGCGGCTTTTCGACCGTTTGCCGATCAGGCCTTCTTGCCGGCCAGGAATTCGTTGATCTTGTCCACCAGCTCGTCGCAGTCGACGCCGTGAACCATGCAGGCTTCCTCGACGGTTTCGCCTCTGGACGCGGGGCATCCGAGGCAGTGCATGCCGATTTCAAAGAAGAACTGCGCCGTTTCGATGTCGATGGCGAGAACGTCGGTGATGATCATATCCTTGGTAACCATAGGTGCCGTCCTTTCATCCCCGGAGGGATCGTTTTCTTTTCTGTATCATATCACATTATCCCTCCGATTGCAAGAAAAATCCGCCGGACGCGCGGGAAAAAGGCGATGAAAAGCGTCTTGCAAGAGGCGGTTTTCTATGCTAAAATGACCATAAGCCCGCCGAACGGATCGGCGGGATCCGAAAGAACGAAGGAGGCTTCCCTATGGGCTACACCGTCAGAAAGACCCCCGGCGATACCTCGTGGTTCGTGCACGACCGGTTCGGCATGTTCATCCACTGGGGTTCCTATGCCATGGCCGCGCGTCACGAATGGGTAAAAAACCGCGAATGCACTCCCGAGGAGCATTACGCTCTCTACGCCAAGTATTTCGATCCCGATCTTTACGACGCCCGCGAATGGGCGAAAAAAGCCAAAGCCGCCGGCATGAAGTACGCCGTGATGACCAGCAAGCATCACGAGGGCTTCTGCATGTTCGACAGCGCCTATACCGATTACAAATGCACCAACACCCCCGCCGGGCGCGACCTGATCCGCGAATACGTGGACGCCTTCCGCGCCGAGGGGCTGAAGGTCGGCTTTTACTACTCCCTGATCGACTGGCACCATCCCTCCTTCCCCATCGACCGCCTGCATCCCCGCAGGAAAGATCCGGATGCCTTCGAACAGAATCAGGGCAGGGACATAAAGGTCTACGCCGAATACATGCGCAATCAGGTGCGTGAGCTCCTGACCAATTACGGAAAGATCGACATCCTCTGGTTCGACTTTTCGTACAGCCAGCCGAGTCCCGACGATCTCCCCTGGATGAAGGGCAAGGGCAAGGACGACTGGGAATCCGAAGAGCTGATCAAGCTCGCCCGCTCGCTCCAGCCGGATATCATCATCGACAACCGCGCCGAGATCGAGCAGGATCTCTGGACCCCCGAGCAGTACCAGCCCACCGAATGGATCCGCGACAAAAACGGCGAGCGCGTGGTGTGGGAGGCCTGCCAGACCCTCTCGGGCTCCTGGGGCTATTACCGGGACGAGAGCACCTGGAAATCCCCCGAGATGCTGATCCGGATGCTGGTCAATACCGTTTCCCTCGGCGGCAATCTTCTGATGAACGTGGGGCCCACCGCCCGCGGGTATCTCGACTACCGCGCCGAGGCGGCGCTCGGCGTCTACGCCGACTGGATGAAATACAACTCCCGTTCGATCTACGGCTGCACCATGGCCGACCCGGAATTTCAGGCGCCGGCCGACTGCCGCCTCACCCAGAGCGAGGACGGGAAACGTCTTTACGTCCACCTCTTCGCCTACCCCTTCGCCCATCTCCAGCTCCGCGGGCTCGCCGGAAAGGTGGAATACGCCCAGTTCCTCCACGACGCCAGCGAGCTTCTCTTCACCGAGGGCGGGGTCAATCACTTCAGCGAAGGCGCCGCCCGGGGCGACGATCTTCTGGTGATCGAGCTGCCGCCGGTGAAGCCGCCGGTCCTGGTCCCGGTGATCGAGCTCTTCCTGAAATAACGCGTCACGGAAACAAAAGGACCGGAACGCGCGGAGATCCGCGCGTTCCGGTCTTCTTTTTCGGCTTTACGGTTTTGCAGGCACAGACAGATCGGCTGAGCTCCTCAGAACGACCGTAACGTCCGGATTCGCTTCCAGATACGCCCGAAGCTCTTCTTCGGAGAACGGGAGAAGGATCCCCGCCGGGATCTCCGGATGCTCCGCGGTCAACTCCGCCGGCCATTCGCCGGCATAACCGTCTTCTCCGGCCGGCAGCATAAGACGCGTGATCCCCGGAAAAGCGGAAAGCGCCGAAAGGCTTTCGGGCACCGAACGCTGATCCAGAGAAAGGAAGGAAACCTTTTCCGTCCCCCGGAAGGAGTCCTTTCCCCACGCGGTATCGGTCAGATAAAGCTTCCGGACGCCTGTGAGATCGACCGTGCTCTGAAGGACGCATTTCACAAGATGCGTTTCCTTCGGGAGGGCGGTCCGGAGCGCGCCGGGATCGAAAGGCGCATATTCGATCATGAGGATCCGGACCGAAGACAGGGAGAGGAATCTCTCGGTGATCTTCCGCAGAGATTCGCCGTCCCGGCCGAGATCAGCGGGAGCAAAGAAAAGAACGGCTTCTTCCAACGCCGTCATTTTCTCTATGGCAGAGAGATCGCTCTCTTCCGGGAAGGCGATCTCGTGATAATCCCAGTCCCCGGTGTCACTCTCTTCCGTCCGGATCTCGATCTCGCAAACGCCCCCTTCGTAGACGCTGAAGGCCACGGCTTTCACCTCCGGCGACGCGAAATCGCCGAGGCGCGCTTCCGTCTCCGCTTCCCCCGGTCGGCTGCAGGCTGCAAAGAGCAGGAGCGCGGCAACCAGAAGGCACGGGATCCCCCTTCGTTTCTTCATGCTTTTTCCCCCTCGCGTTCCCGGACGCCATGCGTCCGGTTTTATAATACTATACGCCGTTTTTTTTATACTGTCAAGCAATCTATGATGCATTCCGGAACCTTTTCGCGCTTTTCAGCGTTTCTCTTTGCCGGAGCGCGCATACGGGAAGAGGAGGGACGCGGCCGAAGCCGCGTCCCTCCTCTTCCCACTATCCTAAAGACCCGCCCTTGCGGGTGAGTCCTTACGCCTCTTACCCGAAGATGCGCCGCGCGCCGGTGAAGTGGCTGTAATAATAGCCGGAGGCCAGCGTGTCGATGGTCACGCTCTTTCCGGGAGACGGCGCGTGGATGAACCGGCCGCCGCTGATGTAAATACCCACGTGACCGTAGCGTTTGCCGCCGCCGGAGAAGAAGACCAGATCACCCATCTTCAGATTGCTGTAGCTGACCTTGGAGCCGCAGTTGATCTGCGCCATATGCGGAAGCGTAACGCCCATTTTCCCGTAGCAGTACTTGGTGAAGCCGCCGCAGTCGAAGCCCTTCGGCGTCTCGCCGCCCCAGACGTAACGCACGCCGATGTAGGACTTGGCGATGCTGATCAGCTTTTCGGCCTTGGTGGCGCCTTTGGAGCTTTGTTTGCTTCCGGAGGAGCTCTTCTTGCCGGAATTGCTCTTATTCGTATTGCTCTTGTTCCCGGAGGAGCTGCCGCTGTTCGTCTGCTCCGGTTCGGGTTCGGGCTCGCCCTCCACCTCGGTGCGCTTCACCGGGAGGACGTAGTTGGGATGCATATATCCGGAATACTTGCCGCCCAGAGTCTCGACCTTGAACCAGCCGTCTTCGATCCCCTTGATCTTCACGTAGCTGTTGTCCAGCATTCTGGCTGCGATGGGATAGCTGGTGCTGGCGCCGGCGCGCATATACACCACGTCGCCGATGGTTTTGCCGTAGGAAAGATTGGCGTCGCCGTCCTCCAGCTTTTCGATGTATTTGCCGGATACGTAACCCACGTAGCCGCCGATCATGACCTTCGTCCAGCCGTTTTCGGTTTCGGCGACGGCGATCTTGGTCCCCTCGGGGATCACGGTCAGGACCTTGGAATCGGTATCGGGTTTTTCGCGCAGATTCAGGCCGTTGGCCTTGACTTTTCCGAGCGCAACGCTGTCCACGCCGTTTTCATCGGCAAAGCACGCCACCGACAGCAGCACGGAAAAAGCCGTGACCAGCGCGAGGATCAGCGCGATATGTCTCAAAAATCGGGTCTTCATATCTTATGTGTCCTTTCAGAGAATCGGGAGCGCGGGGATTATTTTGCGGCGAGCGCTCTTTCCAGCCAGACCGAGGCGACGTCCATCGCCGTATACAGGCCGTCCTTTTCGGTCTTCTTGATCACGCGGTCGCGGTAACGGACGTTGGGATCGGTGGTCTGCAGCTCCACGCGCACGCGGGTGGAAAGCGCAAGCCCCTTTTCCTCCTTCGTTTCCATGACCTGCATCATGATGATGTGGCTGTCGTTGAAATATCCGTAATAAATCAGATTGTCTTTTCTTAAAAGCGGCTTTCCCTTGTAAGTCAGGATGCCCTTCGATTCGTCCATGGCTTTTTACCCCTCTCTGTTTCTTCCGCCGGCGCGGACCTGCTTCACTCCTTTGAATTGTAACAGAGCGGCGACGCCCTGATTACAAATCGGTAACAATCTTTACGATCCGGAGTATAGCACACCTGAAACCGTTTGTCAAATCACTTTTATCGCGCAAACAGGACACGTTTTTGCGCAATAGCCGCATAAGACGCACTTTTCACGGTCGATTGTCGGCGTTTTTTTATTTTTTTCAAAAAAAGCAGCGTGCTGAAAACATTTTTTCACGCAGTTTCCGCAGCCGATGCAGTCCTCCTCGATGATCAGCCGCCGCTGTCTTTTTTCCAGTTTTTCCTTCTCCTGCGGCCTGAAGAAGCCGGTTTCGGCGAAGGAGACGTTCGCTTCGATCTCCTCCTCGCTCTGCATCCCCACCGCGCGCGACGCGGCGAAGGGCAGAGAAAAGGCGTACCGGAGGCATTCCTCCGCCCGCCGGAAGAGGTTCCCGCCGCCCAGGGCCTTCATGGTGTAGATCCCGATCCCCCACCGGGCTGCCTCGGTCAGCGCGTCTTCCATCTCCTCCCGGGTGCCGTCGGCGATCCCGACGCCCTCCAGATTGATGATGGGGTGGATCACGTCGAGCCCGACGCTCATGGCGCCGCGGACCGCCGCCACGTGGTGCATCGAGGCTCCCACCGCCCGGATGATCCCCTTCGACTGAAAGCTTCTGAGGGTCTCCAGCGCCTCCATGTGCCCCTTGAGGGTATAAATGCTCTCCTGTTCGTGCAGGAGAAAGATATCGATCACGTCGCGGTCGAGCTCCCGTCGGGCCTCCTCCACGGCTTCTTCGGCGCCTTTTTTGTCATAGGCGTAGGTTTTGGTGGCAACGACCACCTCCCCCGTCCAGCCCCGGAGTCCTTCCCGGATGTGGGGATAATTCTGGTAATACTGCGCGGTATCCAGAAAGTTGATCCCCCGGGAAAAGGCGTACCGGAGAAGCTCTCCCGCCCGCTCCGGCGGAAGATCGGCCTGCAGAGGGCTGAAGGTCAGGGTGCCGTAGCAGAGCTCCGACACCTCGATCCCGGTCCTTCCCAGAAGATGCTTTTTCATCTTTCCTCCCAAGAGTCAGAGAAAAAGACCGGGGCATATTCCCGATCCGCGCGGATGGGGTCTATGCCCGGCGTTTTTCATTTTGCGGTCTTTTACGGTCTTTTATTTTTTCAGATAGCTGCGTACCAGCTCGTTCAGGAGTTCGTCCCGGTCGATCCTGCGGATCAGGCTGCGGGCGTTTTTGTGATTGGTGATATACCCCGGATCCTCCGAAAGCAGATACCCGACGATCTGGTTGAGGGGATTATACCCCTTTTCCTCCAGCGCGTCGTAAACCTGTGTGAGGATGCTCTTCATCTCGAATTCCCTGGCTTTGCTGACGTCGAATTTCACGGTATCGCCGGACATTTTCTTCACCTCTCGTTTCAGCGGCGCGGCATCGCGCCGTCCTTTTTCCTTGCGCTTTCACTATACACCATTTCCGGGCGATTTGCAAGTCCCCTGCGTTTATTCGTTCCCGGCGGGTTTTTCCATAAGCCCGTTGGCCTCCATCAGGGCCTTCGCCCGGGCGGAGAAGGATTCGTTGTCGCTTTCGTAGGCCTTCATCAGCGCCTCTTTTCCGGCCGCCTCATTGCGGAGGTAGAGATAGCATTCGCCCATGAAATAATTGGCGGCGGCTTCGTTCCCGCCCAGATCGAGAACGGTCTCAAAGCTCTTGACGGCGGTTTCGAAGAGCGCGGCCTCCGTGCCCACCGATTTGGCCTTGTCCTTCTGGGCGACGGCTTTCTTTTCCCAGAGCTTCACGGCGAGATCCATCGAAATGCCCTTCTTCAGGGAATTGTCACAGGCGTTGATCGCGGCGTCGTAATCCGAAGCCTTGGCGTAGGCGTCCACGGTCTTGAGGATGCAGTAATCGGCCGCGTCTCCTTCCAGAAGCCCGGCGGCTTCGTAATACTTCAGGGCGGCGGCGTTGTAGCTGCCGGCCTCCTCTTCGCCGACGGCTTCGGTGTACGCCTTTCCGGCGGCGCCCATGGCGTCCTTCGCCATGACCTCCGCCACGGCGTTGCCGTTTTCAAGGCCGATCGCCGAAAGCAGCATCAGATTCGCGGTCTTTTCCTTGTCATAGCCGTGTTCTTCGGCGTTGGCAAGCTTTTTGTAGGCGTTTTCATAATCGCCCTGGCCGAAATAGGAGCAGCCCAGGATGTAATAGATGTTCTGCGGCAGCTCGTCCTCCCCTTCCACCAGATCGAATTTCTTTTTCATGATCTCGCTTTCGATGAAGGACGCCGTCTTTTCGTACTCGCCTTCTTTATAATATGAAAGCGCTTCCACGTAATAGGAGGTCAGGCGCGCGGAATCCTCCTTGCGGGCTTCGGCGGCCGCCGTGCGGGCGTCGTCGTACTTTTCATCCGCAATATCCCGGTAAGCTGCAAAGATCTGCGCGTCGTAACCCTTCGCGTCGTTTCCCTTGCCGGACGCTCCGTGGATCAGGACGGCGGCCAGAACGACCCCCATGACCAGGATCAGACCGAACAGGAGGATGACCGCGGTCTTGCCGAAGCTTCCGTTCAGAAGGCCTTCGTTCTTTTTCTCCTTTTTGACCCGGCTGATCGGCGCCTCTTTCTCCTCCGGTTCGTCGAGATCGGCCCAGTAGGCCGGGGCAGGCCTGGCGTCGTCCTCCAGGCTGGCGCTTACCAGACCGCTGGAGGAGGCGTCGACGTTTCTCTCCTCCGGAGAGGGGCGGCGGGCGGTACGGGCGGCGGGCGCACCGTTCTTTCTCTTCTTCGAGTCGAAGGCGCGGATCATATCCCGCGCGTTGTCGTAATTGAGAGAGGCGTCGCGGCTGGTGGAATTGACGATGGCCTGACGCGCGCCGTAAGGCACGTGAGGAGGAATGGTATCCTCGGTGACGGCCGTGCCGGGCTTGTACTCCAGGCCGGTCAGGAGCTCGTAGCAGATGCCGCCCACCGAACCGAAATCCAGCAGGATGTTTTCCTCCGTGGCGGGCCAGGCCGGCGGCGGCAGGACCAGTCCCTTTTCATTGATCAGGATGTCCCGCGCCGACAGATCCCGGAAGGCAAAGCCCTGTTCGTGCACGCTTTCCATGGTATCGGCCAGATCCTTCGCGATCTCGATCGCGTTTTTCTCGCTGATCGACTCACGGGTCTCCGCAAGGACCTGCCCCGCGGTCATGGCCGTCAGGGCGAGCCGGCGTCCTCCCTGTTCCACGTATCCTTCGATCCGCGGCAGGAACTCGTGGCGAAGCCTTTTCAGTTCCTCGAAAAACGCCTCGCTCTCCCCGCTCTCCAGGGGGTAGATCAGCTTCTCTTTTTCTTCATAGCCGTCGCTCAGAACGGCGCGGATCCCCCTCTTGCTGGAAGGATCGATGTTTTCCTCCACGATGCGGAGACTCATTTTCGCATTGCTCATGGTTACCTCATGCCTCTTTCTATGGCTGCTGCCTTATTGTCTGTCGTTGACCAGAGAATCCACGTCTTTTTCGATCCGGTGGCTGATTTCATCCCACTTCTGATCCTTGCGGAAGAGGGCGAGCACCGCGATGGGCACCCAGCTCATCACGAAAACGAAAAAGCCGAAAATGCCTTTGACGCTTGTCCGGAAGCCCTTTTTCGCCCGGATGGAAGCCGCCAGCGCAAGGAGCGTCGGGCCGAGCCACATGCCGGCAAGACCGCAGATCCCGCGCAGAAGCGCTATGTACCAGGGGATGATCCCGGCGGCCACGCCGACGATATTCCGGGCGATCGACGTGACGAACGCCGCCGTTCCGATGATCCCGAAGATGGGGAACGCGTAGAAAAGGACCATATCGATCAGCATGAAAGCCGACCGCCCCGCCTTCCCGACGGAGGAGAAAAGCTTCCCGTTCAGGGCCTTGATGCACTGATACATGCCGACGGTCCAGCGCATGCGCTGCTTCCACGCGGTGACGAAGTTTTCGGGCTGTTCGTCGTAGGTGATCGCGTCCGGCACCCAGGCGATCGGAAGACCGTTGATCGCGCAGCGTCCGGAGTATTCGATATCCTCCACCAGCGTCACCGTGTTCCAGCCGCCGCTTTTTTCCATGGCTTTTTCGGTGAAGGCGAAGCCGGTCCCGTTGATCAGGGCCGAGCCGCCCAGGTTCCAGCGGGCCTGGCTGTAAAAATAGTTGTCCATCCAGTAATAGACCGAGCAGGACGCCGAAGTGAACGTCGCGGTGGGATTGGAGGATTCCCGGAATCCCTGCACGACTTCGTATCCCGCGTCAAGCGCCCCGGCGATCGCCCGGAGAAAGCCGGGAGACGCCCGGTTGTCGGCGTCGAACACCGCAAAGGCGTCGTATTTCTTTTCTTTGCGCAGCGCGTCGACGACGATGCGCAGCACGTCTCCCTTGGACGTGATCTTCCCTTCGGGAGAAAGGATCAGGGCGCCGGCTTCCCTCGCCTTTTCCTCTGTGGCGTCGCGGCAGTTGTTGGGAAGCACGTAGACGTCGAACAGTTCCCTGGGATATTCCTGAGCGAGAAGGCTTTTCACCGTGCCGGCGATCACGCTCTCCTCATTGCGGGCGGGGACGAGGATCGCAAAGCGGATCCTTTTCCCGTCGGCGGGCTTCAGTTTTTTGGCGGGAAACAGTCCCGCGAGGGCGATGATCCCGAGATACAGGGCGTAAAGGCCCGAAAGAAGCAGAGCGGCTCCTTCCGCGACGGAAAGCACCGTAAAGAGGATTTTCATACCGCGTTACCACCTTCACTGTCTGTTTTGCGCTCCTCCGCCGGGGCTTCGGGAGCCGGGCCGTCCCCTCCGGCCTCCTCTTCCCGCAGGACGCCGGGCCGGTCGTAATCCGCCGTTTCGACCGGCAGTCCCCGCGATTTCAGCCGGTTGGCGAGCGCTTCGCGCAGGAGAGCATAGATCACGGCGAAAACCGGCACGCTGATCAGCATGCCCGTAAAGCTGAAGAGTCCGCCGCCCACGATAATGGCGAACATGACCCAGAAATTCGGGAGCCCGGTGGAATCACCCAGGATACGCGGCCCGAGGATGTTGCCGTCGAACTGCTGCAGCGCGACGATGAAAATCAGAAGCAGAAGCGCCTTGCGCGGATCCACCAGCAGAACGATCAGGACCGAGGGGATCGCACCGATGACCGGACCGAAGAAGGGAATGATGTTGGTCACGCCGATGATCACCGAGATCAGAAGCGCGTACGGCATGCGCATGGCGGTGAGCGCCACGAAACAGATGATCCCGATGAGAAGCGAATCGATCAGCTTGCCGGAAACGAAGCCGGTAAAGGTGCGGTTGGAAAGAGCCGCGACGCGGATGATCCTGTCGGCTCTCTCCCGTTTGAACTGGGCGTAAAGGATCTTTTTGGCGCGGGCGACGAAGTTTTCCTTGTCCGCCAGAAGATAGATCGAAATGACCAGACCGATCACGGCGTTGAGCAGGGTGCTGGTCACCTGGGAGGTGATGCTGACCACCTGCGGCACGGATTTCTGGATCAGGCCGAACACGTAATTGACCAGCTGGTCGAAGCTCGGCATGATGCGGTTGATCAGGTCGGCGTCGACGTGGAAGCGCTCCGCCGCGTCCTTGACGATGGTATTGAGGCTTTCCACGTAGGTTTTCAGGTTGGAAACGAACCCGTTGACGCTCTGCACCAACTGCGGCGCGATCGCGACGACGAAAAGCGCGAGGACCAGGAGCATGAAGAGGATCGCCGCGATCAGGGACACGGCCCGGATCAGCTTTTTCCGGGGCGGTTTTGATTTCTTCCCGTCCCTGCGCGCGCGGGAAGCGAGCTTCAGGAGCCGGTTTTCGACGAACACCATCGGAAGGTTCAGAAGGAAGGCGAGGACCAGGCCGAAAACAAAGGGCTGCAGCACCTTCATCAGGGTCTGGAAGGCGCTTTTGATGCCGCTGAAGTTCTGGAAGACGAAGTAAAGCGTCACCGCCGCCGCGGCGATGATCACGCCCGCCAGGATCCGCGAAAAGAATTCCGCGTCAAACTTCCTTTTCAAAGCGCACCTCCGTCAGTCTTCCTCGGTTTCGGAGGCCGTCTCAGCCTCCTCGAAGAGCTTTTTCGCCTCTTCGATAGCCTTTTGATGTTCCTTCGCGGTCCTGGAGAAGATGTGGGAGCCGTCGGGTTTCGCCACGTAATAGTAGTATCCGCTCTCCTCCGGATAGAGGGCCGCCGCAATGGATTCCAGTCCGGGATTGCAGATGGGACCCACCGGCAGTCCCTTGTGGGTGTAGGTGTTGTAAGGGCTTTCGTAGCGCAGATCCTCTTCGGAGATGGCCGTTTTATGCTCCCCGATGGCGTAAAGCACCGTCGCGTCGATCTGCAGATACGGAAAATCGGAGCTTCCCAAACGGTTGTAGATGACCGAGGAAACGAGCGGACGGTCTTCGTCGATCTTGGCCTCCGCCTCGATCATGGAGGCGATCGTCAGGATATCGTAAAGATCGGTCTCCAGCTCCGCGACGCGGGTCTTGAAATCCACGTCGTATTTTTTGTTGAAGTTGGCCAGGAACTTGCCGAGCACCCGCGGCGCGCTGTCCCCGATATAGAACGTATAGGTGTCGGGGAACAGGAAGCCTTCCAGCCGCTTCTCCCCTTTTTCCCTGTGCATGATCCAGCTGTATTTGAAATCGTAATCGGCGGCGGCCTCGTAAAGCTCGCTTGCAGGGCAGACCCCCTTGGATTCCAGAAGGCGGAAAATCTCGTCCTGGGTGAATCCTTCGGGGATCACCACGTCGATGCTTTCCCGCGCTTTCGCTTTGGTGCCGACCGCTTTGGCGATGGCGCGGTAATCCATGGACGACGTGATCTCATAGTCTCCCGCGACGATATCCTCGTCGTTTTCGGTGACGCGCATATAGAGCTTGAAGAGGAAGGCGTACCGGATGATGCCCTCTTCCTGAAGCTCCTTGGCGATCTCGTCGACGTTTTCGCCTTCGCGGACCGAAAGGGTGATCGTCTTCTCGTCCTTCACGAACGCAAAGACGTCGTTGGCGAAGGACAGCATGAACGCCGAAAGAAAAATGGAAACGGCGAACAGAATGACCACGTACCGGAAGGCCGCAAGGCACCCGGAAAAGAGCTGCTGTCCGCGGGGCGGCTCGTAGGGCGTTTCCCGGACCTTTTCATCCGCTATATCACGATAAATCGATTGTCTCTTTTTGATTCCCATGACCTCTCCTTCGGAACACGCGGGGCGCCGGGGGCATACAATAGAGCGTGGGGCCCCGGAAGTTCATGAATGAGGTGACGACATCCATGTGTCTCTGCAATCTGTTCAACGATTCCACGACGCTTTTTCTCCTGATCGCGGCGCTGATCCTGATCTGGTATTTTTCGACCTGCCAGAACGGATGCACTCCGTGTCAGGGGCAGCCCGGGCAGGGCTGCGGCGGGAACTGCGGAGCGGCTTTCTGACCCGCGTCTTCAGCAGGAAAGAAGCGGCTCGATCTTCTCGATCAGGCGGCGGTTGATCTCTTCGGGCGGCAGGATCTCGTCCCCTTCGACGCAGGGGATCTTCGTCCAGCCGAAGTGCGCCGCCGCATCCAGCATGGTTTCGTAGCATTTTTCGATATACCCGCCGTCCCGCTCGTGGATATCCTCCTCCCCGCGCGCCCGGGTGAGGCGGCGGGTATAGGCGTAGGGCATATCCAGAATCAGGACCGCGTCGGGCTCCGGGAGCCCCATCAGCCGGTATTCAAAATCGGCGAGCCAGTCGTAAAAGGCCGGGCGTTCCTCCTTCGGAAGCTTCGACGCCTGGTGTACGGCGTTGGAAGGAGTATAGCGGTCGAGCAGCACGATCCCCTTTTCTTCGGACCGGTAAAACGTTTCCCACTCGCTTTTGAAGGAGGCGAACCGGTCCACTGCATAAAAGGCGGAGGCGGCGTAAGGGCCGACGTCCTCCGGCTTTTCCCCGAATTCGCCCGCGAGATATCGCCTGATATTCATCCCGGACGGAGTGTCGTACCGGGGAAATTTGATCGAAAGCAGGGGGATCCCGCGCTTCCGGAGCTTTTCCTTCGTCAGGGCGAACTGCGTGGATTTCCCCGATCCGTCAATCCCTTCGAGAACGATCGTCTTAGCCACGGTCCTTCTTCTTCCCTTCTCCGAAAAGTCTGATCCCGAGCGCCCGGAAAAGCACCCGCGGGATCTTCATCATCCGGCCGAATCGCTTCGGCTCCCGGACAAGCCGGTAGAGCCATTCCAGTCCCAGCCGGATCATCCACCGGGGGGCGCGCTTCGCGTTTCCCGCGTAAACGTCCAGCGATCCGCCCAGCGCGGCCGCAAGACGGCATCCGGTCTCGTTCCGGAAGCGCTCCATAAAAATCTCCTGCTTCGGCGAGCCGAGGCAGATCAAAAGGATCCAGGCGCCGCTTTCCCGCACGCGGGACGCGGCGGCTGCGTCATCCCCGAAATAACCGTCCGCGCATCCCGCCACGATAAGGCCGGGATGCTTTTCCCGCAGGTTTGCGGCCGCTTTTTCGGCGACGCCCGGTTTGGCGCCGAGAAAATAGACGCTTTTCCCGGTTTCCGCAGCGCGTCCGATGACCGCGTCCCCGAATTCCACGCCGGCCAGCTTTCGTTCCACCGGCCGTCCGAGGATCTTTCCGGCCATGACCACGCCGACGCCGTCCGGCAGCGCGAGATCCGCCCGGTCGACGGCTTCCCGAAGCGCTGCGTCCCGTCCGGCCTGATAGAGGATCTCCGCGTTCGGCGTCACCACCGTGACCGGCTTTTCCTCCGCCTTCCGGAATGCGTAATCGACCGCCGTCCGCATATCGGCGGAAAGGAAGGGGATCCCGAAGATTTCGCTGGTCTTGATCTCCACTTCGGCTCCTCCCGTCCCCGTACCGCCGTGCGGCATGCTTATTTGATGTATTTTACCACAAAACCGCCGGAAGTACAACCGTGTTTTCCGAACTGCCCGGCGTTTTTCGGATTTTTCTTTCCCGCGCTTTTCTCTGCGGAAGCGGCAAAGCCGGCCGCGCGGGAAAGCGGGTCGGCTTTGTCCCCATTCCGGCAGAGGACGGGCCCGGCGCTCAGTCTCCCACCGAATAGTAAGTCTTTCCGGCGGAGGCGCCGTTATTCTTGTAATAGAGAAGCTCCTGCACGGTGACCAGCTGGTATCCCTTTTCGTGGAGCCACGGGATCACCTTTTTCATGGATTCCGCCGTGGGCTTGTGGATGTCGTGGCAGAGGATGATCGCGCCGTCCTTGGCTTCTTTTTTGACCGCCTTGAAGGTGGCCTCCGCGTTGCGGGTGGACCAGTCCAGCGTATCCACCGACCAGATGACCAGCGCGATACCCAGCTCGGCCGCCTCCTCCTTCACCGTCTTGTTGGAGGCGCCGTAGGGCGGACGGCAGAGCTTTACGTCGTAGCCGTAGTTTTCCTTCATGTAGACGATGACCGAATTCATGGCCTTTTTGCCGTCTTCCTTGGAAACCTTGCGCAGATTGGTATGGGACCAGGTGTGACTCGCGATCTCATGCCCCTTGTCGATCATATGCCGGAGCTCTTCGGCCTTCTTTTCCAGCATTTCGCCCACCACGAAAAAGGTCGCGCGGCCGTCGTATTTTTCCAGAAGCGCCATGATGTCCATCGTGTAGGCGCTGGGGCCGTCGTCGAAGGTCAGGGCGATCATCGGCTTTTTCGGATCCAGATTGCTCCGGACCGAAAGCGAGAGGTCGCCTTTGCCCTTCACCTTTTCCTGTCCGTCCAGGATCCTGACCGCCTCTTCCTCCGGCTCGGGCTCGGCGGTATACTCCGGAAGCGCGACTTCTTTTTCGGTGAAAAGGACTTCTTCCCGGACTTCCCCGCTCTCTTCCCCGGTATCCGGATCCGCCTTCCGCCCGCCGCCGCAGGCCGAAAGGACGAGCGCCAGGAGAACAAGGAGCGCCGCTCCCCTGATCAGGCTTTTTACGGTTTTGCATCTCATCGTTTTCATCCGGTCCCCCCGTCGATTCCGGCGGGCCGTTCCGTGCTCCGCCGTTCTAAGATCATCATACCACTTTTCCGCGGTTTTTACAAGACTTGCGGTCGATTTCCGCCGTTTTCTCTTTGGACGGAGCCGGTGCGAAAAGGTTCCCCGCCGCATCGATCTCCGGCGCGCGAAAGCCCCGCGGCTTTTCGGGCCGCGGGGCTTTTGAGAGCACAGCGGAGTCATTCTTCCTTCCGGACCGACGCGGTGATCCCGTCCTCTCCGGCGTCCACCGTGACCGTGTCTCCCAGAGAGAGATCACTCTGCAGAAGCAGACGCGCGATCTTCGTTTCGACCTCGGACTGCAGGAACCTCTTCAGCGGACGGGCGCCGAAGTGCGGATCGTAGCCCTTGTCGATGACGAGATCCTTGGCCGCCGGCGTCATCTCCAGCTTCAGGCCCTTGTCCTCCAGGCGTTTCGCAAGGCCCCGGATCAGAAGGTCGATGATGGAGCGCATATCCTCCCGGGTCAGAGGCTTATAGAGCACGATCTCGTCCAGACGGTTCAGGAATTCGGGACGGAAGGAGCGGCGCAGGAGCGCGGTCACCTCGTCTCTCGCCTCGGGCGAGATCTCGCCTTTTTCGTCGATGCCGTCCAGGAGGTACTCGGAGCCGAGATTGCTGGTCAGGATCAGGATGGTGTTCTTGAAGTCCACCGTCCTGCCCTGGGAATCGGTGATGCGCCCGTCGTCCAGCACCTGAAGCAGGATATTGAACACGTCCGGGTGCGCTTTTTCGATCTCGTCGAACAGCACCACCGAGTAGGGATGCCTTCTCACCGCCTCGGTGAGCTGGCCGCCCTCGTCGTAGCCCACGTATCCCGGAGGCGCGCCGATCAGGCGGGACACCGAGAATTTTTCCATATATTCCGAC
>JAFRWU010000114.1 GCA_017441705.1 Clostridia bacterium
CAGGACCGCAGAGCGGGAAGAGGGTCTGACAAGGGAAGAGATCCGGGAAGCGCTCGTACAGAGCCTTCAGGGAAGGACGCCCCGCAGGGTGCTGATCCTTCCGCCCGACTATACCCGCTACCATTCCAACGCGGGATTCATCACGAACGTCTATTATCACCTGCTCGTTGAACGCGGGGCGGAGGTGGACATCATGCCCGCGCTCGGCACGCACGCCCCGATGACGGAAGCGGAGGCGGCCGACATGTTCGGGGACGTCCCGTTCGGACGTTTCCTCGTTCACAACTGGCGAAGGGATGTCGAAAAGCTCGGCGACGTGTCCGGGGAATACCTGAGCTCCATCACGGAGGGACTCTGGAATGAGCCCATCGCGTGCGAGATCAACCGCCGCGTCATGGACGAAAGCTATGATCTGATCCTGTCCGTCGGCCAGGTCGTTCCGCACGAAGTCATCGGAATGTCCAACCATACCAAGAACCTGTTCGTCGGAGCCGGCGGCAGCGACATGATCAACAAGTCCCACATGGTCGGCGCCGTGTACGGCATGGAGCGCATGATGGGGAAGGACCATACCCCGGTCCGCGAGATGTTCGACCGGTGCTTTGAGACCTATCTTTCCAAAAGGCCGATCCTGTTCGTGCTGACCGTGACGACCGCGCCGGGCGGAAACATCCGCACGCACGGCCTGTTCATCGGCGAGGGCAGGAAATGCCTGACCGAGGCGGTTGCGCTTTCGCAGAAGCGGAACATCGATTTCGTGGAGCACGGCATTCGCAAGTGCGTGGTGTACCTGAACCCGGACGAGTTCAAGAGCACGTGGCTCGGCAACAAGGCGGTGTACCGGACGCGCATGGCGATGGCGGACGGCGGGGAGCTTCTGATCCTCGCGCCGGGGGTCGAGCGGTTCGGCGAGGATCCCCAGGTGGATCTTCTGATCCGCAAATACGGATACCGGGGAAGGCTTACGACGCTGGAAGCGTTCCGCGACCCAAAGAATTCGGACATCCGCGAGAACATGGGCGCCGCGGCGCACCTGATCCACGGCTCCTCCGACGGGAGATTCCGCATCACGTACGCGGTGAAGAACATTTCAAAACAGGAGATCGAGGAGGCGGGCTACTGCGCGGCCGACTATGACGAGACCGCCGCCCGATACGATCCCTTTAAACTGACGCCCGGGTACAACACGGTGGACGGGGAGGAGATCTACTTCATCCCGAACCCCGCTCTGGGACTCTGGATCGACCGGGAACGGTTCAACGGATGAGGACGACCGTCTGTTTCGCGGATACGGACTGCCTGTCGGACGCGGCGCTGTTTGACCGTGCGCTTTGCGCCGTCTCCCCGGAAAGAAGGAAAAGAACGGACCGGCTGCGGCTGCCCTCCGCAAAGCGTCTGTCGCTCGGGGCGGGTCTTTTACTGACGCGCGCCCTGATGGATGCCGGACTGGATCCTTTGGACTGCGAAACGGTGGAGGGGGAGCACGGGAAGCCGTATCTCCCGGAACATCCTTCGGTCTTTTTCAATCTGTCGCATTCCGGAAGCTTTGCCATGTGCGTGGTCTCCGGCGTCCCGGCCGGATGCGATATCGAGCGGACCGGGGAAGCGCGGACGGAGATCGCGAAGCGGTTTTTCACGGAGGAAGAGGCGGCGGACATCTTTGGAGCAGAAGCGTCTGAGCGCGGCAAACTCTTCTACCGCTACTGGACCCTGAAGGAGAGCTATATCAAATGCACGGGGCTTGGCATGGCAGCCCCGCTGAACAGCTTTATGATCCGCCGGTCGGACACCGGGTTCTCCGTCTTCGGAAGGGAGGGGATCCTGCCCTTTTCGTTCCTGCTTCCTGCCTGCCCGGACGGTTACGCGGCCGCCTGCTGCTTTGCGGGTGCCGGGCTTCCGGAGCCGGTCGTAACGGAAACGGTGGATCTTTCGAACTTTATTGCGAATTATCCGGCAGAATAGTATAATAATGTCCGAAATCAGAACAAGGAGGGATCGCTCATGAGCGGAATCGGTAGATTTTTCAAAAAACTGCTCGGCATCGGCGCAACGGCAGGTGCGGCAGTCGCGACGGTAAAGGTCGCGGAGAAGTTCAGGGAGAACAATCCGGACGGCGTCAAGGACGTCAATGAAGACGGAAAAGTCGATTACAAGGACGTTGCCATCGAGGTCAAGAAGGCTGCGGGCGACGCGTTCGAGGACGCCAAGAAATACGTCCAGGAAAAGAATCCGAAGCTGGCTGAGGACATCGGGAAAGGGGCCGACAAGGTCAAGGAAGGCGTTGAAAAGGTGAAGGAAAAGGCCGGGGAGGTCTATGCCGACATCAAGCACGACGCGGCGGAAGCGGAAGCGCAGGTCGTCGACGCGACGGGAGAAGTCGCCGAGGAAGCCGCTGAGATCGCGGAGGAAGCCGCTGAGAAGACCGCGGAAGCCGCGGAGGAAGTCGCCGAGGCTGTCCAGGAAGAGATCATCAACAAATAAG
>JAFRWU010000115.1 GCA_017441705.1 Clostridia bacterium
CCTTGCCACATTGATGTTCTTTGCCTGCACGGTATAGGTGATGTACTTGGTCTTGGTCAGACCATTGTTTCCCTTGGCCAGCTGGTTCTTCAGGAATGTGGCGTATTCACGCCGGACATCGTCGTACTTATCATTTCTCGGCTTGATGTCGATGCTCTCCTCAAACTCCGCCATGCCGCCCTTATGATTCACAAAAGTCAGCTGAAAATGGATGGAGCTGTCAAAGTAATTCAGAAAATCGCACCAGCTGTCGAAGATCGCTCGCTGGTCCTCTTTCTGCGCCAGCTGATAATTTACATCCAGAAACCGTATGGTCTTGGAGTAGACGCCCTTGGCTACCTTGCAGATCCCGTCCTTACCCATCTCGATGTACGGAATGGATTGTTGACAGCTCATGGTCTTTCCCTTGTCTTTGCCGTACCTGGCCTTGACACCTTCGCTGACATAGCGTTCCTGACTGGATCCGGCAGTATCGCGAGCCTGCTTCCCAGCAGCCTTGTTTTTCTTTGATTTCTTCTGAAGGCGTTTATCTTCCTTCTTCCGGCGCTTTTCCTCTTGCAGAGAAGGATCCTATCTGGTAGAATGGAACCAGGCGGAGAGAAAGCGGAAGATAACGCCGACCGGAGGATGAAGATATGAAGACGCACGGGAAACTCAGCGCGCTGCCGCTCGGCTCGGTGCATGCCCGCGGCTGGATCAGAGAACAGCTGGAAAGAAGCAAAAACGGGATGGGCGGACATCTCGACGAGCTGGAGCCGGACATGATCGCCAACCCGTATATCAACTGCGGGACCGATGAGAAATGGGGCGCGGTCAAAGCCGGCTGGGGCGCGGAGATATCCGGCAATTTCTGGTACGGCTTCATGATGCTCGCCTTCGGACTGGATGACGGGGAACTGAAGGCAAAGGCCGCGCGTTGGGTGGAGGGCGTGATGAAAAACCAGCGCGCAGACGGCTATATGGGCACCTATACGGACTCCGACAACGTCATGGACGACTATAACGCCTGGGGCACCAACTGCGGCATGAAGGCGATGCTCGCCTATTACGAAGCCACCGGCCGGAAAGACGTGCTGGAGGCGGTGCACCGCTGCATGCTCTGGTTCTGTGACGTCTGGAAGGGCGACAAAAAGACCCTTTACGCAGGGCAGACGCTGGTGGAGAGCATGGCCGTCTGCTATCTCCACACCGGGGACGCAAGGCTTCTCGGATTCATCCACGACTACATCGACTTCATCGACCGCAACGACCTCTATCTGATCTCGAGAAGCGCGATGCTCTCGCCGGAGCTCGTATACAATTCCGAGCATTCAGCCGGCTTCGCGTCCCACCTGTGGGTGTACGCGTCGGCCTACAAGGCGGACGGGGATCCGCGAAACCTCGGGGCCGCGGAAAACGCCGTGCGGAAAATCGAGAAAAAAGCGCTCGGCTTCAACGGAGGAATCCCGAGCCAGTCCGAATACCTCGGACCGGTGTTTTCCACAGTGGAGACCGAGTACTGTACCTACGCGTTCTTCGAATCGGCTCTCATCCAGACGGCGGAAGCTTCGGGCGACCCGAAGTATATCGATCTGGTGGAACGCATCCTCTTCAACGGAGCGCAGGGCGCGCGGAAGAAGGATGAAAAGGCGATCGCGTACATGACCTCCGCGAACCAGCTCTTCGCCCGGGAGGATTCCAGCCTGCTCCACGGCGACATGGCGCAGTATGCGCCCGTCTATCCGACCTCCTGCTGCCCGGTCACGTCCTGCTGGGTGGTGCCGGACTATCTCCGGAGCATGGCGATGACGGACGGGGAGGAGCTGTATTTCACAGCCTACGGCCCGGCCGAGATCGACTGCGGCGGATTTGCCGTGACGGAGGAGACCGAATATCCCTTCGGCGAAACGGTCCGGTTCCGCGTGTCCGCAGGAAGACCCATCCGGAAGACCCTGCATTTCCGCATCCCGGGATGGTGCGAAGGCGCGTCCCTCGCCGTGAACGGGGAGAAGGGGAAGACGGACGCAGAAGCCGGGACCTATGTGCCGGTCGCGCGCGAATGGAAGGACGGCGACACGGTCACGCTGGAGCTTCCCATGAAGGTCCGCGTTCGCAGACTGGACGACGGCGATATGTGCGCACGGTATCCGATCGCTTTCGAATACGGCCCGCTGCTCTTCGCCCTGAAGGTCCCGGAAGTCTGGAAACCCGTCCCGGGCAAACCGCGCACGCCGCTGCCAGAAGGCTGGAGCTGGTGGGATCTTGAACCGAAGACCGTCTGGGACGACCGGGGAGACATCTATGAACAGCACGGCCTGCGCCGGTTCAACATCACCTGGAACGTCGCCGTCGACGAAACGATCCGGCCGGAAGACGTGAAGGTGGAAAGGACGGACGGAGAAGGCTACGTCTGGGAGGATCCGCGGATCCGGCTCCGCCTCCCGGCTTATAAGGCGCTCTACGCCTTCGCGCCGTACCCGCGCCATTCGCTGGAGCTTTACAGCGGACCGATCGACGTCTACGGGGAGAGCTTCGAGATCGAGCTCGTGCCCTACGGATGCACCAACCTGCGCATCACCTATCTGCCGCGGGCCAAGCTCCCCGCCAGGCCGATGCCGAAAGCCGGCCGTGGATGAGTGCGGCCGGGAAAACCAAAGAGTCCCGCACATCTTCCGGGATGTTATGAGATACACGACAACAAACTGCACGACAAGAAGGAGGAAACGATCATGAAGTTCTACAGATGCGCCCGCTGCGGCAACATCGTCGCCTACATCCACGATTCCGGCGCCCGCATCCGCTGCTGCGGCGAGGAGATGACGCCCATCGAGCCGAACACCACCGACGCGGCGGGCGAGAAGCATGTGCCCGTCATCCGTGTGGACGGACTGACAGTCACGGTCACGGTCGGTTCGGTGGAACACCCCATGCTGGACGCCCACTATATCGAGTGGATCCTGCTGGAGACGAAGGAAGGCCGCCAGCGCAAGACCCTGAAGCCGGGAGCGAAACCCGAGGCCGTCTTCGCGCTCACGCCCGGCGACGAAGTCGTCGCCGCGTACGAATACTGCAACCTGCACGGCCTCTGGAAGGCCGAGTAAACGCCTGCCGTCGGGAAAGGGCTGCTGCGGAATGAGCTGCGGCAGCCCTGCCGTTTCCCGCGGAAAAGAGAATAAGGCATTCCGACAAGGGGGAAAAATCCATGGTGATCGATCATCTCGTCACTCCATATAAACTGGGGAAGCCGGTCCTTACGGGATCCGGCCGGGAAGGCGACTTCGACAGCCGGGCGGTGGACTGCCCGAACGTCTTTTCCCACAACGGCCGGTACTACATGACCTACATCGGGTTCGACGGCGAAGGCTACCAGACGGGGCTTGCCGTCTCGGACGACCTGCTCCGGTGGGAGAAGAAAGGCGCGATCCTGCGGCGCGGAACCCACATGGAATGGGACAGCGTCGGCATGGCCGGGACGGCGGTGCTGACCGACCGGGATCTTACCGGCGGGAACCGGCTCCGGAAATGGCGCGGCCGGTACTGGATGCTCTATCACGCCTATCCCCGGAAAGGATACGAGGAGGGCTCGGCGGAGATCGGGCTCGCCTGGACGGAGGACGAAAACCTCCTGGAATGGCATTTCCACGGAGAACCTGTCTTCTCGTGGAGAGACGGCGCGGACTGGGAAAAGGGCGGTCTTTACAAGGCCGATTTCCTGGAGCACGGAGGCCTTTTCTATCTCTTCTATAACGCGAAAGACCGCGAATACGGCGACTGGACGGAGCAGACCGGCGCCGCGGTATCCGACGACCTTATCCACTGGCGGAGGCTTTCCGACCGCCCCGTCCTTCCCGTGGACCGGCAGTCCTGGGACAGCCGGTTCGCCTCGGATCCGCAGGTCTTCTACGATCCCGCGGAGAAACAATGGGTCATGTTCTATTACGGCCTCGGGGATCTCTCCGCCTGCGACGGCGTCGCCGTCAGCGAAGATCTCCTGCACTGGAAGAAGTTCCCCTGTCCGATCCTCACGACGGGGAAAGAAGGGGAGATCGATTCGCTCTACGCCCACAAACCGTACGTCATCGCGAAGGACGGCGTGCTCTACCACTTCTACTGCGCCGTCCGCCGCGCGGAAGGAGGGCAGGTCCGCTGCATCTCGGTCGCCCGGAACCGGCCCTGGGAAGAAGAATCAGGCAATTGACAACGCGCCCGAAGCGGTATATACTATAGGAGTCGGAACCCGGCAGGAAGCCGGGAAAGGCACAGAAGTGCCGGACACAGATCAACACAGCATCTTCCCATTGAGAATGGCGGAACCGTGTGCCAGAAGGCATGCGTCCTTTCAGAAGAAAGGGACGTGTGCCTTTTTTTGCATCTTTCCAAAGATGGAGACGAACGAGATGAACGCGAAACAAACGGGAAACGGAAAAAAGAGAGCGGCTGTCCTGGCCGGTCTCGTCCTGGCCGTGCTCCTTCTGGCGTTCCTCTGCCTTTTCATCGGCTCGTCGCACATGTCGGCGGCCGAGACCCTCGCCGCGCTCGCGGGAAGGGGGAGCGCCGCCCAGAACCGGATCCTCTGGAACATCCGGATCCCGCGGATCCTCGCGGCGGTGATCGCCGGCGCGGGGCTTTCGGCGGCAGGACTCGTCATGCAGACCGATCTGAACAACGCGATGGCGTCCCCGTCCACGCTCGGCGTCTCCAACGCGGCCGTGTTCGGCGCGAACCTTTCGATCATCGCCTTCGCCGGCGGGTTCCTCTCCACCGGCAACAACCTCACGAACTATACGGTCGGAGCGAATCCCTACGCTACTTCGCTCATGGCCTTCCTCTTTTCGACGCTCTCCATCCTTCTCGTGCTCGGCCTCTGCCGCCTCCGCTCCTTCCGGCCCGGCGTCGTCGTGCTGGCCGGCATCGCGCTGGGGTCGGTATGGACCGCCGCGACGACCATCCTGCAGTTCTACGCCACCGACGTCGGGCTCTCCGCCGCGGTGATCTGGACCTTCGGGGATCTCGGGAGAGCGACCTACCGCACCGACCTGATCATGGCGGCCGTCGTCATCTGCGGCATCTTTGTCTTCTCCCTAATGAGCTGGAAGCTCAACGCCCTTCTGAGCGGGGACGCGGCGGCGAAGAGCATGGGCGTGAACGTGGATCTGGTGCGCTTTTCCTCGATGCTTCTCGCGTCGGTCATCACGGCCGTCTGCGTATCCTACCTCGGCATCATCGGTTTCGTCGGCATCATCTGTCCCCACGTCGTCAAGAGGATCCTCGGTCACGACCACAGGATCTCCGTCCCGGCGTCCGCCCTGAGCGGCAGCGTCCTGCTCCTCCTGGCGGACACGCTGTCCAGAAGCCTCGGGAACGGATCCGCCCTTCCGGTCGGCGCCATCACCACCTTCCTGGGCGCCCCGTTCTTCCTCACGATCATCTTCGGAAAGAGAGGAGGCGCTCTCGATGATTGAGATCCGCGGCCTCGCTTTCCGGTACGGCAGGAATCGGCCTTTGGTCCTGAACGGCGTCGGCATGACGCTCCGGGACGGCGAGATCAGCGTCCTCCTCGGCCCGAACGGGGCGGGCAAGACCACGCTGTTCCAGACCATCCTCGGGATCCGGAAGCCGGAGCGGGGAGAGATCCTCTTCGACGGGGAGGATCTCCTGAAGATGAAGAGACGGGAGCGCGCCGGCCGCGTGGCCTACGTGCCTCAGAACATCCAGTTCGGCGGCCTTTCCGTCTTCGACACGGTGCTGACGGGCAGGATCTCGCGTTTCGGCATCCGCGCGGGAAAAGAGGACCGGAATGCCGTGTGGGATATCCTGAAGGAGATGCGGCTGGAGGAACTGGCTTCCCGGAACGTCGAGGAACTCTCCGGCGGCGAGCGGCAGAAGACGGCCGTCGCGCGCGCCCTGGCGCAGGAGCCCCGTTTCCTCGTGTTCGACGAGCCGACGGGGAACCTGGACATCGCCAACGAACAGCTGATCCTTTCGGAGGCGCGCCGCCTGGCCCGGGAGAAGGGGATCGGGATCCTGACGTCTCTCCACGATTTCAACCAGGCCATGGAGATGGGAGACCGCTTCTTCTTCCTGAAGGACGGAGCGGTCCGGGCTTCCGGCGGTCCGGAGACCGTCACGGCGGATATCATCCGGGAGATCTACGGCGCGGAAGTGCGCGTCGTTGAGATAGAAGAAAGAAAGATCATCATCAACGGAGGAAAGAACCTATGAAGAGAACGATTGCCATGCTTCTGGCGTTTGCCATGCTTCTGGCGCTCGGCGCCTGCGGCGGAACGTCCGATGCCGGAAAAGAACAGGAAGCGGTCACGATCCAGGATATGATCGGACGGGACGTCACGGTCAAGCCGGGCAGCTACAAGCGCGTGGTCTGCATCGGAGCCGGCGCGCTCCGGATGTATTCGTATATCGGCGACGTGAATCTTCTCTGCGGCGTCGAGGATATCGACAACACCTCGCTCGAGGAAAGGCCGAAAATGTTCGACGCGGTCGCGCGCCCGTACATGCTCGCCTACGGAGAGGCCTTCCAGGCGCTGCCGTCCTGCGGCGTCGGCGGCCCGCAGGCACAGACCGCGGAAGCGGAGAAGATCCTCGCCTGCGAACCGGATATCGTGATCTCCGAATACGAGGACGTGGAGAAGGAAGACGCCCTCCAGGAACAGCTCGGCGTGCCTGTCATCACCCTGAAGGCGGGCCCGGGCGGCGTGTTCGACGAGAACTTCTACGCCACCATGAACCTGCTCGGTAAGATCTTTGGGAAAGAAGAGAAGGCCGCGTCCCTGGTCGCGTACGTCAAGGCCGAGCGAGCCGAGATCGAGAAACGCACGGAGGACATCCCCGAAGAGAATAAGCCCTCCGTATACATTTGCGGACTGGGCAACTGGGGCACCACCAACCATCTGATGACGGCCCAGAACTACATCTCCTTCCAGGTCGCGCACGTGAAGAACGCGGTGACCGGCCTGGAGGCCCCCGGCATCCAGAAGATCGAGGAGGAGAAGTTCGTCGCCCTCGGCGAGGAGATGGACATCATGATCATGGACGCCGCCGCCGTAAAGAACATCAAGCCTCTCTACGCTGAAACGCCGGATATGTTCGACACCTGCAAGGCGTGGAAAAACGGCGAAGTCTATCTGGAGATGGCGTACAACGCCTATTATACCAACTACGAGATCGCCCTGATCAACACCTGGTTCATCGCGAAGACGGTCTACCCGGACCGCTTCGAGGACATCGACATGACCGCGAAGGCCAACGAGGTCACCCAGAAGTTCTTCGGCCTGGATCTCGCCGGGAAGATCGCCGCGGCGCCGTCGAGCTTCGGCGGATATCAGAAGATCGACACGGCGAGCTTCTTCGAATGACGCCATGATCGACTCCAGAGAAGTCATCGCGTATTTCGACCGGCTGGCGCCGGACTGGGACGGGACCCTCGTGCGGAACGAGGAGGTCATCGGACGCATCCTGGACAACGCGGGAGTCGCGGCGGGGAAAGACGTTCTCGACGTGGCGACGGGCACGGGCGTCCTCCTCCCGGATTACCTCCAGCGCGGAGCCGCCTCCGTGACGGCCGTCGACATCTCCCCGGAGATGGTCCGGATCGCTGCCGGCAAGTTCCCGAAAAAAAACGTCACGATCCTCTGCGCCGACGCCGAGACCGCGCCGTTTGACAGGCTCTTCGACGTCACCGTGGTGTACAACGCCTTTCCGCACTTCCCGGATCCCGAAAGGCTCGTCGCGCGTCTGGCGTCCCTTCTGAAGAAAGGGGGCATGCTGACGGTCGCGCACGGCATGAGCCGCGAGAAGATCAACGCCCGCCACCACGGAAACGCTCGGCACGTCTCCAACGGCCTGATGCCGGCGGAGGAACTCGCGGCGATCTTCGCAAAACACCTCACCGTGACCGTGTGCGTCTCCGACGATCGGATGTACCAGGTCGCCGGCCGGAAGGAATGAGGAGCCGAGCAGAGAAAGAAGAACGGAACACAGCAGTTCGCCCCCGGAAGGGATCTCCCTCCGGGGGCGCTCCATAAGCTGAACAGATCAGTCTTTGCAAAGCTGAAAAGAAGACAAGGCGAGAACTTTACACAGAATTCGGATACAAACGGCTTATTCGCCGTGATGACGCCGGCAGCCCTCGTCACCCTCTTCATGGCCGCAGCCGAATCCTTTTCCGTGATGGTGTCCGCACTCACGGTCTTCACCGTGATGATGCCGGCAGCCTTCATCGTCACGATGGTCATCGCATTCGCGACCTTCTTCGTGATGATGGCCATGGTGGTCGCACATAGCGTCCGGATCATATTCCAGCGTCCCGTCGGCCAGGGCTTTCGCGGCAGCCTCCGCAGATCCCTGAACGCCTGCGTACAGCTTTATCCCGGCATCCGCAAGCGCCATCTGAGCGCCCAACCCGATGCCGCCGCAGATCAGGGCGTCAGCCTTTACAGCCTGCAGGAAGCCTGCAAGAGCTCCGTGGCCGCTGCCGTTGGTATCGACGATCTGCTCCTTTACGATCCTGCCGTCTTCAACATCATACAGTTTGAACTGCTCGGTATGACCGAAGTGCTGAAAGATCTCTCCGTTTTCGTATGTGACTGCGATTCTCATGGTATGCGTTCCTTTCTCAATGATCACCTGATCGATCTCGACCGGCTCAAATTCACAATGTCCGCCTGTGATCAGCAGCCTTTTTCCGTTCACAAGGGCGTCGGCGACTTTTTTCCTTGCACTGTCATAAATGGCAGTGACCGTAGTTCGGGCAATATTCATTCTGGATGCACAGTCTTCCTGGGTCAGGTCTTCGGCATCCAGAAGTCTCAGTGCCTCATATTCGTCTACGGTCATTCGAACGCTTTCAGCGGCTGTGATGTCATCCGGCGAGAAACTGCGATAGACCGGGATCCGCTCTATTCTTCTGCATTTGAATGGTCTTGGCATGTGTTCCCCTTTCTGACATATGTCATTAACAGTATACCATGAAAGATGTCAAATGTCAATAACCAGGCGATGATTCTGTCGCGCTGTATGATGACGGATATCGGAAACTGCGGAGCCGGTATCATACGGGATCTCTTTCCCGGGGAAATGGGAGGAGCATTTCCCAAAGGCAAGGCGGAACGGTCACTGGGCAAAGAACCGCCGCTCCGACCGTCGGGGGCACTGATGCTGCATCAAACAGGATCCTGTTCTGAAACCAGAGCCGCCCGGAGTCGCCTTCCTGACGGAAGCCCCTAAATGCCGGCTTCTTCCGTTGAGTTTTCGGATACGGAGTAGTATAATAAAGGCGGGGACGGCGCGCCGGGAAACGGCGGAAGACCCTATATGACTAAAGGACAGGGAGGCAGCGGGATATGACGATCGAGACCGAGCGGCTCCTTCTCCGCCCGTTCCGGAGAGAAGATGCCGAAGACCTTTTCGAATACCTCCGCGAGCCGGCGGTGAACTGTTTCGCCTCCATGAGGCTCGGGACCCTGGAAGACGCCGCGCGGGAAGCGGAGGAACGCTCGGGCGAGACCGAGTACTATTTCGCCATCGTCCTGAAGGATTCGGGCAAGGTGATCGGCGAGATCGACGCCTATCCGGAATCCGGCGATCCGCACGACGGCGGGGAGAAAGGCGGCGACACCTTCAGCCCGTGCTGGATGCTGAACCGGGACTACCAGGGAAAGGGTTACGCCTACGAGGCCGCGCACGCGTTCTTCGACTATCTCTTCCGGGAGAAGGGGGCGCGGCGCATCTACGCGTATACCGAGGACTACAACCTCCCTTCGCAGCGCCTCTGCGAAAAACTCGGCATGCGGAAAGAGGGTCTCTTCCGCGAGTTCGTGTCCTTCGTGAAGAATCCGGACGGCACGCCGTTCTACGAGAACACCTTTCAGTACGCTATCCTGAAAAAGGAATGGCGCGGCTGACGCGTAGGAGAACATCATGGTCACGAACGTATACGAACGATACTACCGCGCGGACGCCGCCTTCTCCGGCGTGCGGCGGAACGGGGCGCTGGTCATGCTGATCGGCGATTCCGAAGCCGGGTCCATTACATACAAGGCGGCCGTCTCCTTCTTCCCGCACCGGGACGAGGAAGACTTCGCGGTATCCTACGACGCGTATTTCGAAGAGGTGCTCTTCACCGGGAAAGGCAGACGGTCGCGGAAAA
>JAFRWU010000116.1 GCA_017441705.1 Clostridia bacterium
CTTTCGGTCAGGATCACGATCCCGTTGTTTTCGGAAAGCAGGACGATCCGTTCCTCCTCGCGCCAGCCGCTCTTGAGCCAGTCGGAGCCGAGCCCCAGCCGGGTCAGATCACCCGCGTCATAGATCTTTTCCCCGTCGGCATAGCGGATCTTCCCGTTCATCAGGAAGATATTGGAGGCTGCGCCGTCGCCCGCCAGGAAGATATACCCGCTCATATTCGTCTTCAGGACCTCCCCGATCTCCTTGCCCCGAAGCTCCATCAGATACCATTCTTCCTTGTTCCTGCCTTCGTTTCTGGCGCACATCACGGCGTAGTTTTTGCCGCCGAACGTCGCGTACCCTCTTCCCTGCCACTCGTATCCCGGATCGAGACCGGGAAGCTTCGCCTGTTTTCCGTCACAGAACAGGAAGTGATAATTGATCGCCCACAGGCAGTCCTCCGTGGATAAAAGGCGGATATCGGTAAATTCCCCCGTATACCCCGCGGCGCTTGCGATGATTTCCCCGTCCCTGCACACGAACGGGCGGGTGTCGTCTACGCCGGAGGCGGCGCCGACCTCCCGCCTCTCCACGGTGTAGGCCTTTTCGCCGCTTTTGCCGGGATCCAGCCAGGCGCATATCCAGCTCTCTTCCTCGTTGACCGGTTCCCGGGAAATCACCTGAAACTCCCGGTCCAGCCGGATCGACTCGTACCCCGCGTCGGTATAGGCGAAGAGCAAATATCCATCCCCGTCCCGGGCCAGAGATACGTAGCTGCCGACCCCGTTCACGGTCTTTCTTTCGAGGGCAAATCCCCTGTCGTCCTCTTCTATTGGGAAAACCGCTTCCTTGCCCGTCAGTTCTCGCGCTTCTCCCCAGATGCCTTTTTCCGCTTCCGTCGTTTCCCGGGTGTCTTTTCCCTCCCCAACCGTCTCCGTTTCTCCGGCGTTCCTTCCGCCGCATCCGGCAAAAAGAGACGGAAGCATCGCCGCCAGAAGCGCCGCGGCGAAGATCCGGCTCCCCACGCCGGCATTCGTTCTTTTTCTCATGTTTTCCCCCTCTTTCCCTTTCGGTCCGGTTCCCCGCCGTCCCTGTGTTTATTTTATATGAATATTGCAAAAAAGCAAGTACAAAGAACTTTTTTGCGTCTTTTCTCCCGGTCTTCGTCGGAAAAGTCTGCCTTTCGGGCCGCATCCCCGCGGTTTTTCTTCCGCCGTGCCATGAATTATACTGCATGCGTGCGAAACATCGGACGGCACCGGGCGGCGCTGGGACGGGAAAAGGCGAGCGGGGATCCCGCACGCCTTTTCCTTCGTATTCTTTTCAGAGGGTGACCCTCTTTTCCTCCAGGGGCATATGGGGCCGGAAATGCGGCACCTCCATGGGGTAACCGTTGTTGGTGACCGAGATCCCGGAAAGCAGTCCCACCGCGGTCCACTCGCAGGCCCTGTACACGTCAAGCTCCGGCTGCTCGCCGCTCCGGACGGCGTTGATGAAATCCTCCACGATGAAGAAGTCTCCGCCGCCGTGTCCCGCGTGGATCTGTTCCTCGGCGGCCTTTTTGTACCGTTCGGGCATATAATCCTCGTAGTAGTTCTCCAGATCGTCCCAGGACATGTTGTGATCGGGATTGGTCTCGCTGACGAAGGACACCAGATCCCGGTCGCCCGCGTACATTTTGGAGCGGAACACGCCTTTCGTGCCCTGCAGCTGGTAATAATCCATGTTGTGCGGCCGGGGAGACGTGCAGTCGGTGCGGATCGAAAGGAGATTGCCCTTTTCGGTGCGGCACATGGTGGTGGTGCCGCTG
The DNA here is from genome assembly GCA_017441705.1 of Clostridia bacterium. Lineage (GTDB taxonomy): Bacteria > Bacillota > Clostridia > Oscillospirales > QAMX01 > RUG11797. The sequence goes on from JAFRWU010000116.1 coordinate 1,790, forward strand.
TCCTGCTTGACGCCGTAAGGATGGCGCACGCCGGGAGAGAAGCAGGAGATCTCGGTGACGCGGTCGTCGGGGAACCACATCATCACCGGACCCAGGGAATGGGTGGGATAGAAATTGCCGCGCACGCCGTCCTGCCAGTAGGTGCGCCAGGATCTCTTGCCGTTCGGATAGGTCAGGATGCTCGAGGTATTGTGAAGATACATGCCCTCGGCGTAGTAGGTCTCGCCGAAGAGTCCCTTCCGGACCATATTCTTCACGGTCTGCACCTGCGGGGTGTAGATGTAGTTTTCGGCGTACATATAGATCCTTTTGTACTTTTCCACGCTCTCGCAGAGCCAGAAAAGCTCGTCCATCGTGACGCCCGCCGTCACCTCGCTCATCACGTGCTTCCCGGCTTCCATGGCCGCGATGGCCTGCGGCACGTGGCACTGCATCGGCGTCGCGATGACCACCGCGTCGATATCCGATTCCAGCATGTCGTCGAACACCCGGTATTTCTTTTCCACGCCGATCTTCTTCGCCGCGTCCTCCAGATGCGCTTCGTCCAGGTCGCACATGGCGGCGATCTCCACGTCCTCGATGGCCTTCAGGCCCATCACCGTGGAAAGGCCGCGCACGCCCGCGATCCCCACCTTGATTTTCTTCATCCCGCTGGTCCTCCTCTGTATTTGGATTTTGAACCTGAAAGCATCTTATCACAACTTCCGTCCCTTTGTCAAACCGGAAAAGCCGGACGGGGAAGGATCCCGATCCTCTTCTCCTCCAGCGGCATCCCCGGACGGAACCTCGGCACCTCCACAGGCCGGCCGCCGTTGGTCACCGACAGGGCGGAAAGGAGCCCTACCGCCGTCCACTCGCACGCCTTGTAGACGTCAAGCTCGGGCTGGACGCCGCTCCGGACGGCGTTGATGAAATCCTCCACGATGAAAAAGTCGCTTCCGCCGTGTCCCGCGCCCTTCTGTTCCCCGGTGGCGTTTTTGCAGCGCGCCGGCAGATACGCGTCGGCATACCGCGAAAGATCCTCCCAGATCATGGCGTGATCGGGGTTTCCTTCGCCGGCGAAGGAAACCAGATCCCGGTCGCCGGGATAGGCGCGGGCGCGGAAAACGCCTTTCGTCCCCTGCAGGAGGAAGGAATCGTTGCTTCTCGGCCGGGGCGACGTGCAGTCGGTGCGGATCGCGATCAGACCTCCCCGATCGGTCTGACACATGGTGACGGTGCCGCTGTCCTGCTTCAGACCGTAGGCATGGCGGACCCCCGGCGAAAAGCAGGAGATCTCGCAGATCCGCTCCCCGGGGAACCAGCTCATCACCGGGCCCAGGGAATGGGTGGGATAGAAATTGCCGCGCACCCCGCACTGCCAGAAGCTTCGCCACGACGTCTTTCCGTTCGGATAGACGAAGAGATTCGAAATGTTGTGAAGATAATTCCCTTCGGCGTAATAGGGTTTCCCGAAGAGTCCCGCGCGGACCATCTCCCGGACCTGCAGGACCTCGGGCATGTAGACGAGGTTTTCCGCGAACATATAGATCTTCCCGTACTTTTCCACACTCTCGCAGAGCCAGAAAAGCTCGTCCATCGTGACGCCCGCCGTCACCTCGCTCATCACGTGCTTCCCGGCTTCCAGCGCGGCGACGGCCTGCGGCATGTGGCACTGCATCGGCGTCGCGATGATCACCGCGTCGATATCCGATTCCAGCATGTCGTCGAAGATCCGGTATTTCTTTTCCGCGCCGGTCGCTTTCGCCGCTCTTTCCAGATGCTCCTCATCCAGATCGCACACGGCCGCGATCTCCACGTCCCCGAAGGCCTTCAGCCCCGTCACCGTGGAAAGGCCGCGCGTCCCCGCGATCCCGATCCTGATTTTCTTCATGCTCTTTCCCCGCCTTCCGCGCTCTGTTTCCCGGGAAAAGCTTACCGCAGAGAAGCCGTTCCTGTCAAGTTCTTGCATCCCGTTTCCTTCTGTGATATAATAAAAAAGCAAAAAGAGCATGCGGAAAGGATGTGAAGGCGGGCGGGACCGCGGCGGTGCTTTTCGCCCGGTTTTGTCCCGGAGAAGGTATGGCTGTGAGCGCATCAGGTCTCAGTGTGGTTTCCATTCTGCTCATCATCGGATTGATCCTCGGCGGCCTTGCGGTTCTGGCGGCGCTGATTCTCGCCGTTATCGCGCTTGTGATCGCCCTGAAAAAGAAATCCTGACGGATATCCTTCAAATGACCGCCCCGGACGAACCGGGGCGGTCCTTTTCATGCCGCAGAGCTTCTTTCACCAGCGCTCCTCTCCCATCGGGCAGTGCATGCGCTTTTTCGCCGCCCGCGCCTCGGCAAAGCAGCCGCAGGCGGTGCAGAGCCCATCCCGGAGATACCGGCAGGCGACGCAGACCGCAAGCCTCTTCCGGTACTCCTCCGGTCCGGTCTTCTCCTCCGCGGGCAGGTTTTCGATATACCGGTACACCGTTTCGGCGTAACCGGCTCCCGTCTCCCGGAGAAGGCAGCGGCAGGGCGGGCGGTTCACGAGGCGGTCACTTCCGTCACGGAGCAGGCCGGGATGCGGAAGGTCAGAGTCTCGCCCTCCGGTTCGGGCAGGGCGAAGGGGACGATCCGGACCCTGTCCGGATCCTCAAAGGTGTTGTGATCGCCGGCGTTCCCCTTCAGGACCCGGGCGGAGAACCGTCTTTCTCCCGCGCCCGCGAAAACGAGGGAGATTTCCAGCCCCTTCTCCGGATCGGGATTGACCAGGGTCAGGTGGATCTCGCCCGCTTCGTTCCGGGAGGCCGAAGCCGAAAGATCCGGGATCCCGGCTTCCCCCTCCCCGATCTCTTGCGTTTCATACTCGGTCGGGAGCAGGACGGCGTCCTGATGCGCCTTCAGGAGATCGAAAACGTGGTAGGTCGGGGTCAGGAGCATCTTCCTGCCCTCGGTGAGGATCACCGACTGCAATACGTTCACCATCTGGGCGATGTTGGCCATCACCACGCGGTCGCTGTGTTTATTGAAAATATGGAGGGTCAGAGCCGCCACCATCGCGTCGCGCATGGTGTTCTGCTGATAGAGGAATCCGGGGTTGGTGCCGGGCTCCACGTCGTACCAGGCGCCCCATTCGTCCACCAGGAGGCCGACGCGCGCCTTCGGATCATATTTGTCCATCACCGCGGTGTGCCGCGCGACCAGCTCTTCCATCTTCAGAGCGCGGGCCAGGGTGTCGAAATAGACTTCGGTCGTAAATCCCGTGGCGCTTCCCTTGTGCGCCCAGTCGCCCAGGGGCACCGTGTAGTAGTGAAGCGCGATCCCGTCGGCGTATCGCCCCGCGATCTCCATGACCTTTTCGGTCCAGTCGTAATCGTCTCCCGAGGGACCGCAGGCGATCTTGAAGAGCCGGTTTCCGCCGAAATTCCGGAGATAGGTCTGGTAGCGGCGGAACTGGTCAGCGTAGAATTCGGGCCTCATGTTGCCGCCGCAGCCCCAGTTCTCGTTGCCGACGGCGAAGTATTTCACCTTCCAGGGCTCTTCCCTGCCGTTCTTTTTTCTCCATTCGGCCATGGGCGAGACTCCGTCGAAGGTCATGTACTCCACCCATTCGCTCATCTCCTGCACGGTGCCGGAGCCCAGATTGCCGTTGATGTAGGGCTCGCACCCCACCTGGCGGCAGAATTCCAGGAATTCATGGGTGCCGAAGGAATTGTCCTCCACCACTCCGCCCCAGTGCGTGTTCACCATGCGCTTGCGCGTCTCCTTCGGGCCGACGCCGTCCTTCCAGTGGTATTCGTCGGCAAAGCACCCGCCCGGCCACCGGAGCACTGGCACGCGGATCCTTTTGAGCGCCTCCACCACGTCGGTGCGCATGCCGTTGACGTTCGGGATCTCCGGGTCGTCTCCCACGAAGATCCCCTGATAGATGCACCGTCCGAGATGCTCCGAAAAGTGGCCGTAGATGTTTCTGCTGATGACGTTTTTTTCCGATTTCGCATCGATGACGATCTTTCTCATGCTTTTCTCCTTTTCTCCGGAGCGGCGCCCCGGCTGATAGATGAATAATAAATCCTCGCTGAAAAGCCGGGACTCAGAAGACGGCCGGCGCCGTCTCCGTCCCGGATCCCGGAACGCGGCCGGACCGGGTCCGGAGAGAAAGCCGCGGGTCCCCGGGGAACCCGGGGACAGGCGGCTTTCATGACGTTGTTAAGATGTCCGTTCAGCGAATCGCATCAGACGTAATCGAAATCGTCTTCCGCCTTGAACCACTTGCCCTCGCCAAAGCTGAGAGCGAAGAGGATCACCGCCACGATCAGCCAGCCGATCATGAAGGGAGACGTCAGATAGATGCCGAGTGCAGCGTGATGGATGAATCCGAATCGCGCCGTTCGCGGCAAGCGATTCGGAGATCTCGGCCGAGAAGCCTTTGATCAAGCCGTTTGCGCTTTCCGGCGCCTCGGACCAGATGCCCTGACCGCGTCTGATCCGACGCCGTCTTTTGAGCGCCCCGAAAAAACGCGGGGCCTTTCCCTTTCGTTATTTGACGTAGCTTCCGTCCAGGGACAGGGTGACGCCGCCGGTTTGCTCCTTGCGGCGGGAGTTCTTTCTCTTTTCGTTCAGAAGGGCGTTGAACTTCGCCTCGTCCAGGGGGAGCGTGACCTTTTCGCCGGTCCATCCCGAGAGATACATCCCGTTGCACAGCGTCAGGCCGTTGATGCCCTCCACGCCGGGAGAAGCGAGCGGCGTGCCGAATTTGATGGCGTTGACCCAGTCGTTCATGATGCCCACGTGCTGATCGTTGTCGCCCGTGACCGGGATCTCGATGGTCTCATACCGCGGGGAACCGAAGCCTCCCTTGTAGGTTTTGGTGAATTCCTGCTCGCTCATCTCGTTCCTGTCGAAGCGGAGCTTGTCGTTTTCCATGATGACGCGGCCCAGATCGCAGTTGATTTCCAACCGGTCGGTACCCGGAGTCAGGCCGGTGGAGGTGATGAAGGTGCCTACCATGCCGTTTTCATATTCCATGACGGCGGTGACGTCGTCTTCCACTTCGATGTCGTGGTATTTGCCGAAGTCCAGCGTGCACCAGATGGATTTGGGCATGCCGAAGAACCACTGCCACAGATCGAGATTGTGAGGACACTGGTTCATCAGAACGCCGCCGCCCTCGCCCGACCAGGTGGCGCGCCAGTCGCCGGAATCGTAGTAGCTCTGGCTCCGGTACCAGGAGGTGATGATCCAGGTCGCCCGGCGGATCCCGCCGAAGGTTCCCTTGTCGATCTCGCGCTTCAGGGTCTGGGTCACGGCGCGCTTGCGCTGGTTGAACATGATGCCGAAGACCAGTCCGCTCTTTTCCGCGGCCTCGTTCATCTCCCGCACGGCCGAGGTGTAGACGCCCGCGGGCTTTTCGGACAGCACGTGGATGCCCTTTGCGAAGGCTCTCATGGCGAAGACCGGGTGCAGATAATGGGGCACCGCGATCACAAGCGCGTCGATCGCGCCGCTTCCGAGCATTTCGTCCACGTCGGTGAAGGTCAGAAGGTCTTCCCCGGCCTTTTCCTTCGCCCAGGCGAGGCGCTCGGGCTTCAGATCGCAGACTGCGGTCAATTTGCCGTTTTTGATTTTGCCCGCCGCGTAGTTTTCCACGTGGCCGCTGCCCATGTTGCCCACGCCGACGATACCGACACGTACCTTTTCCATAGTTCGTACCCTCTCTTTTTTCAAATCTCGGTGGTGATTCCCTTGGTTTCCTTTATTGTATCACGCGCAGGGCGTGACTTCAATCCTTTTCTTTGATCTTGTCCCAGTAGGCTTTCGCCGCCTGTTCGGTTTTGTTGTCGCCGTATTCGTAATAGACCCGGTCCTTGATCCGGTCGGGAAGATACTGCTGCTTCACGTAATGGTTCGGATAATCGTGGGGGTATTTGTACCCCTGTTCCCGCTCAAAGCCCGCGCCGTCGGCGTGGACGTTCTGCAGCTCCCGCGGAAAGGGGCCGGTCTCGCCGGCCGCCACGTCCGCCATGGCCTTGTCGATGGCCGTGACCACCGAATTCGACTTCGGCGCGGTGGCCAGAAGGATCACCGCTTCGGCCAGAGGCAGCCGCGCCTCGGGAAGGCCGAGCTGCAGGGCCGCGTCCACCGCCGCCTTGACCACCGGCAGCGCCTGCGGATAGGCGAGGCCGATATCCTCCGAGGCGGAACAGAGGATCCTGCGGCACGCTCCGATCAGATCCCCCGCGGTGAGGAGCCGCGCGAGATAGTGGAGCGCCGCGTCGGGATCGGATCCCCGGAGCGATTTCATCAGGGCGGAAACCGAGTCGAAATGCTCGTCCCCCTCCCGGTCGTAGTGCATGGCGCTTTTCTGCGCTGCTTCTCCGGCCTCCTCCGCAGTCAGGAACAGCTTTCCCTTTTCCCGTTTCCCGGCGGCGAAAAGGACCTCCACCGCGTTGATGGATTTCCGCACGTCGCCGCCGCATGCCGCGGCGATCTTCCGGGGCACGCCCTCCTCGACCACCGGCGTCACGCATTCGCGCTCGCCCGCGATCCGGATGGCCCGTTCCACCGCGGGGACCAGAGAAGCCGGCGGGACCTGCTTGAATTCAAAGATGGTGCTGCGGGAAAGAAGCGCGTTGTAGACGTAAAAATACGGATTCTCGGTGGTGGAGGCGATCAGGGTGATCCTGCCGTCCTCGATGAATTCCAGAAGGCTCTGCTGCTGTTTCTTGTTGAAATACTGGATCTCGTCCAGATAGAGCAGCACGCCCTTCGAGGTAAGCATGGTGTCCAGCTCCGCGATGATCGTCTTGACGTCGGCGATCCCCGCGGTGGTGGCGTTGAGCTTGCGCAGGGTGCGGTTGGTCCTTTCGGCGATGATGTTGGCGACGGTAGTCTTTCCGGTGCCCGAGGGGCCGTAGAAGATCATGTTGGGGATTACGCCGCTTTCGATCACCCGGCGCAGCATCCCGTTTTTGCCCAGGATATGCTCCTGCCCCACCACCTCGTCCAGCGTTTTCGGCCGGATCAGGTCGGCCAGCGGCCGGTATATCGCGCCGGTTTCCATCAAACCGCCTCCTTTCCCGCGTGCTTTCTCCGTCTCAGAGCTTTTCGGCAAGCTCCCGGAAGACGTTGCCTCTTTCCTCAAAGTTTCTGAACATATCGAAGGACGCGCTGGCGGGCGAAAGCAGGACGACCCTGCTCGCGGTCTCGCGCGCGAGAGCCGTGGCTTTCGCCACCGCGTCGGCCATATCGGAGGCGAAGACCTTTTTCACTTCGTCGCCGACCGCCGCGTCGATCTTGGGAGACGTGGCTCCCATCAGGACCAGGGCCGCGCAGTGCTCCTTCACCGGGCCCGCAAGCGGCGCGTAGTCCAGATGCTTGTCGTACCCGCCCATGATGGCGACGATCTTCTCTTTGAAAACCGAAAGCGCCGCGATCGTGCGGGTGGGGCTGGAATCGATGGAACTGTTGATATAACGGACGCCGTCCTTTTCCCGCACCAGCTCCAGCCGGTGGACCACGCCGCCGAAGGTCTCGGCCACCGGCGCGACGGCTTCTTTCCCGACGTAACGCCTGGTGGCTGCGATGGCGGCCATGTAATTCGCGATATTATGCCGTCCGGGGAGCAGGATGCGGTCGGCCGCGAGGATCTCTTCCCCGTCGGTACGGATCATACCGTCGGGATCGAGCCAGACGCTCCCGTTGCCGATGCTTTTCCCCTCCAGGGAGAAGCCGGCCTTTTCCGCGCCGGGCGCGGCCTCAAAGCCCGCCGTGACGTCGTTGTCCAGGTTGACCGCAAGCCGGTCGCCGGGCTTCTGATGAAGGAAGATGTTCTTCTTGGCCTCTATGTACTCCTCCATGTCCCTGTGGATGTCCAGATGATTGGGCGTCACGTTGGTGACCACTGCCACGTGGGGAGAGGTCTTCATGGTCATCAGCTGAAAGCTGGAAAGCTCCATCACCGCCACATCCTCTTTTTTCATCTCCGGGACGACCGGCAGAAGCGGCTTGCCGATGTTGCCGCCGAGATGCGCCCGGTACCCCGCCTGCTCCAGGATCTTCGCGATCAGCGTGGTGGTGGTGCTTTTCCCGTCGGAGCCGGTGATGCCGATGATGGGACAGGGCGCGACCTCGAAAAAGGCCTCGGCTTCAGAGGTCAGCCTGTCGCTTCTTCCCTCGAAATACTTCGGATGGATCCCGGGCGAGCGGAAGATCACGTCGCCCTCCGCCCTCTCCAGATATTTCTCCCCCGACACGAAGGTCACGCCGGCCCTGGCTGCGTCCAGCGCTTCGGGCCCGAGCTCTCCCACGGTCTTTTTGTCGAACACCGTGACGCGCGCCCCGTGCTCCAGAAGGAAGGGGATCAAAGGGCGGTTGGACACGCCAAAGCCCACCACGGCTGCGGATTTTCCCCGCATTGCCTCAAAATAGGCATTGAAATCGGTCATTTCTTTCCGTACCTCCGGGTGATTTCCACCATCTCGTCCCAGCATTTGTCCATATCCGCAACCATCTTGAACTGGGTGCGGGTGCGGTCCAGGTTCTGGCCCGGGCGGTGGGTCTTGAAATAATGGTCTCCCTCCAGATAGTCGGTCAGGAACCGGACCCCGCATTCCAGCGTGATCATCTTCGCGCCTACCGGCAGCGACAGGAGCTCTTTTTCGGTCAGGATCTCGCCCGCTTCCGACAGATACCCTTTGGCAAAAGCCTCGTAAAGGCCGATGTCCATTCTGACCTTGGAAAGGTCCCTTTCATCCTCGTCGGCGGGATTGGTCCCGGAACGGATCGAATCGCCGAAGTCGTAGGCCACGAGTCCCGGCATCACGGTGTCCAGATCCACCACGCAGATGGCCTTTCCGGTCGCCTTGTCCATGAGCACGTTGTTGATCTTGGTGTCGTTGTGCGTCACGCGGAGCGGCAGCTCGCCTCTTTCCAGCTGATCCACCAGCGTGGAAGCGAAGGAGGCATAGCGCATGGCGAATTCGATCTCGGCCGACGCGTCCTCCCGCCTGCCCCATTTGTCCTCCTTCACCGCGCGGAGGAAGGTCTCGTATCTCTTTTTCGTGTTGTGGAAATCGGGGATGGTCTCCTTCAGGGTCGTGGCGTCGAACCGGTCGAGGGTCTTCACGAAATGTCCGAAGGCGCGGCCGGTCTCGCAAAGCTGATCGCCGTCCACCACCACCGAATAGGAAAACACGTCGGGGACCAGAAGGGTCGTGCGCCAGCAGTAGCCCTCCTCGTCCACGTGATGGGTCTTCCCGTCGCGGGTCGGCACGATGGTCAGGACCTCGCGCAGGGGATCTCCCCCTTCGCGCTTCACGACCTCCCGGATGTATTCGGTGATGGCCTTCATATTCTCCATCAGGCCTTCGGAGTCGGTAAAGATATTCTTGTTGATGCGCTGCAGGACGTATTCCGCAGGGCCTGCGGGGGTCTGATAGGTCAGAAGGAAGGTGTCGTTGATGTGTCCGTCGCCGTATTCACGCGCGGAGATGAATCTGCCTTTCACGTCGAAAAAATCCGCTTCTCTGCGAACGATCCCAAAATCCATATTCGTCAAATCTCCTTGTCAGAATCAATCCTTGTCGATCAAAAGAGCTTATCGGGATAGAGTCCCGCTTCGTGCATGCTTTTCAGGGCGCGCGCCACCTCGTCCCGGTCCTCCCGGTAGGTCACGCCGTGCCAGGCGTCGGGAGATGCCAGGACCCTGACCCGCGTCTTTCCGGCGTCGATCAGCGCCTGCGCCGCGGCGGGCAGATAGAATTCCGCCTTCAGGGGATTCTGCGGAAGCTTTTCCCGGAGGAAATCTTCAAAGCAGGTCCGGAAGGAATCGAGCGCCTCCGGCATGAAGCCCCAGAAATTCATCGAAACCACCGTTTCGGGATCCAGCGGCTTTTCTCCGTCTTCTTCCACCGAAACGATGCCTCCGCCTCTCTTTTCGATCCTCGTCTTCTCGGTGACGCGCAGGAGATATCCGTCTCCGTCTCTTTCGCATACGCCGCGGGAGACCGATCCGTTTTCCGTGACCGTGTTTTTCAGGGCGTAGCCCACCATGGCCGATTCCTCCGGACGGTTCTGAAGCTGTTCCGCCATCAGGCGGTAGGCGGCGGGGCCGTAATAATCGTCGGCGTTGGTGACAGTGAAGGGGGCGTCGATAAAAGGCGCGGCTACAAGCGCCGCGTGCCCGGTGCCCCAGGGCTTCACTCTCCCCTCCGGGATCTCAAATCCCCGGGGAAGGGTCTGTTCCTGGAAGGCGTAAAAGACCTCCGCCTTTTTCGCGATGCGGTCGCCCGCCGTTTCGCGGAAAAGGGCTTCGTTTTCCTTTTTGATCACGAAAACGATCTTCTCATAGCCCGCGCGGACGGCGTCGAAGCAGGCGTAGTCCAGAATGATCTCCCCGTGAGGACCTACGGGCGCGATCTGCTTCATGCCGCCGAAGCGGGAGCCCATGCCGGCCGCCATGACCACCAGGATCGGTCTCATATGAATCACACTCCTCATCCTTTTTATTGTATACCAAAGCGGGGCGGAATGCAATTCTTTTTTCCCTTTTTGCGCTTTCGCCTCTTTTCCCCGCGTTTTCTTGTATTCCGCCGCGGAATGTGATATGATGCATCCGAAAGAACGAATCCCCTTCGGGGAAAACGCAAGGAGGAAAACCTGTGCAACCGAAACTCTTTACCGACCGGGTCATGCAGTTCGCGATTCTCTGCCGCGACATCCGGAAGACCACCGAAGCGTGGGCAAAATTTCTCGGCGTGGAGACGCCTCCCATCGTCACCACCGACGTCTGGGAAAACACGCAGGCCGAATATCGCGGAGAGCCCTGCCGCGCCCGGATCTATCAGTCCTTTTTCAACTTTGAAAACATCCAGTACGAGCTGATCTCCCCCATGGACGACACGCCCTCCGTTTGGCTTGAATACCTGGAGAAGAACGGCGAAGGCCTGCATCACATCGCCTTCGGATGCAAGAATATGAAGGAAACCACCGAAAGGCTGGCCGGAGAAGGCTTCCCCACCGTGGCGAGAGGCGAATACAAGGGCGGCCGCTACGCCTACGTCGACTCGACGGATCAGCTTACCCTGATGCTGGAACTTCTGGAAAACGACTGATCCGGCGTTCTGCAAAGCATGAAAAAAGCGCGGCAGCCCCGCGCTTTTTTATATCGGCCGGTCCGAAGAAGCTTTTCGTCTCCCGCGCAAAAACGCCCGGGGCGCCGCGTGACCGCGGCCTCCCCGGGCGTTCTGTTTTCAGGATTCGATCCTGTCGTCGGCGCTCTTTTCGAAAACCACCCGGATCTCTCCGATGTTTTCCCGCACCGACAGTACGATCACCTTTCCGCCGTTCCAGGTCTGGGTCGGAACGTTCACCGCGCCGATCGTCTCCCGGACTTCGCTCTTGACGAACCAGTCCTCCGGCAGATGGATCACCACCTGACCGAGGTTTTCCTGCACCGTGATCCTGCCTTCCCCTTCATAGCGTTCGGGGTTGATGATATAGACGTTCACCTTGCCCAGATTCTCCGAGATGCGCACGTCCTCAAGTTCTCCCCCGTCGAGATAAAGCGCCCGGTCCCCCATGGCGATGCCTTTTTTCTCTCTCCGGAAGAGGAGGCGGCTCCCGATCGTCAGGAGAAGCGCCGCCAGAAGCACGATCCAGTTGCTGATGAGATTGGGATCCTCTCTGCCGAGCAGCCCGGCCAGAAATCCCTCAAACAGCATGAAAAGGAAGGCGAGCGGGAAAAAGATATTCCAGATTTTCCCGCGGAACAGCTCTGTTCCCAGCCAGGCGAGAAGCAGGATCCCCCCGACGACGTGCAGGGCCGTAAACCCCATCCCGAAGGAGATCCCCGCACCGTCCAGGATCAGCGCTGCCGCTGCGAGGATCAGGATGAGCCCCCAGAATACGGCGCTCTTGGTCAAATGGAGACCGGATTTTCTTTCTTTCATCGTTTTAACCTCGTTTCTTCGATCAGGTCCCGCACCGGTTTGTAGTACAGGCGGGATATATACACTTTTTTGTCCGAATGGCGGAATTCCGCCTCGCCAAGTCCTGTGGGCGTACGCATGAGCGAGCAGATGTGCGCCGTGTTGACGATCAGGCTTTTGGAGGCGCGTACGAAGGTCCGGGGCAAGAGCTCCTCCAGTTCGTAAAGCCGCAGGGAGCAGGCAAAAAAGCGCTTCGCCGTATGGATCCATACGCGGCCGTCGGCGGTTTCGGCGTAGAGGATCTCCCGGGGCAGAAGGAATCGTTCCTTCTCCCCCTCGCTCACCGCGATCTCCACGTCTTCCGAAAGCATCGTCCCGAGGCTGTCTCCGATCCGCCGGATCGCGGGGGTCATTTCCCTTGCCCGCACGCGGATCTCTTCTTCGGAGGCAGGATCGATCTCGATCACCACACGCAAGCCTCTCACCTCGCCTTTCCGGAAAAGTATAGCGAAAACACGGCGTTTTGTAAAGGGATTCTGCGCAACAGGAAGCTTTTCGGCCCTGACCGGTCGTTTCGCCGCCGTCAACCGGTCATTTCCGCGCTTTTCAGCCGTCCGGGGAATCCATTCCTTCCTTCTTTGCCGGCCTCCGAAAAACAGCCTCCCGAAAAATCGTCCTTGACTTTTCCGCGCTGCTGTGCTAAAATCCAGACAATATCCAGAAACGCAGCGACGCGGACACGAAGGATCACGCCCGTGCTGAAGAGAGCCGCCGGATGGTGCAAGGCGGCGCCGGAGGATCCTTCCCTCACCGCCCAGCGGCCGGCTGAAAGGAAACGAGTAGGACCGGACGGGGTTCCATCCGTTATCAAAGGAAGGCATTATCCGATGCCGTCGAGCGGGCGAATCTTCGCCAAAAAGAGTGGTACCGCGGAAGCATTTCATGCTTTCGTCTCTTGTCAAGGCAGGAGACGAAGGCTTTCTTTTTTCTCCTGACGCCAAACCGAAAGGAAGACCCCCCTATGAAACTTGCATTCTCCACCCTGGGCTGCCCCGATTACAGCTGGCCCGAGATCTATTCCATGGCCAAGGATCTGGGCTTTTCGGGCATCGAAATGCGCGGCGTCGAAGACGAGCGTTTTTCGATCTCCTCCAAGCTCTTCAGCCCCGAAAACGTCGCCCAGACCCGCAAGACCCTGCACGACAAAAAGCTGGAGATCCCGTGCCTTTCCTCGGGCTGCGCCCTGAAGTACGCCGACCGTCACGACGAGACCGTGAAGGAGCTCCGGCGGTATATCGATCTGGCGCACGATCTCGAAACGCCCTATATCCGCATCCTCGGCGACCGGTACGCCGGGCCCGAGGGCGACGAAGTGGACGACGAGAGGATCCGCGGGATCCTTCTGGAGCTGATCCCCTACGCCGAGGAAAAAAACGTCACCCTGCTGGTGGAGACCAACGGCGTCTTTGCCGACACCGCGCGGCTCGCCGCTCTTCTCAGCGGGATCCCCAGCGAAAACGTCGGCGCCCTCTGGGACATCCATCACCCCTTCCGCTTCATGGGAGAGAGTCCGGAAACCACCGTCACCAACCTCGGCGCCTATATCCGCTACACCCACATCAAGGACTCCGTGATGGAGGACGGGAAGGTGCGCTACCGCCTGATCGGCGAGGGCGATCTGCCCATCGCCGACGCCATGAGCGCTCTCCGCTCCATCAACTACGAGGGATACGTTTCTCTCGAATGGGTCAGGAGCTATACGCCCGAGCTGGAAAGCGCCGGCATCGTCTTCCCGCATTTCGCCAATTACATGGCGAGCTATTTCGAGGGAATGGTGGACGAGGGCTCGCGCCTTTATGACGACGACCGTCATGCGGGCAAATACGTCTGGCCGAAAAACCACCTGATCGATCTGACCTTCCCGCAGCTTCTGGACCGGATCGTGGAGGAGTTTCCCGATCAGTACGCCTTCCGCTACACGACCCTCGACTACACCCGCACCTATAAGGAATTCCGGGACGACGTGGATCGTTTTGCCCGCGCCCTGATCGCTCTGGGCGTCAAGCAGGGGGACCACGTGGCCATCTGGGCCACCAACGTCCCCGCCTGGTACCTGACCTTCTGGGCCGCAACCAAGATCGGCGCAGTGCTCGTGACGGTGAACACCGCCTACAAGATCCATGAGGCCGAGTACCTCCTGCGCCAGTCCGACACCCACACTCTGGTGATGATCGACGGATACAAGGATTCCGATTACCGGGCGATCATCCGGGAGCTGGTCCCCGAGCTTGCGGGGCACGACGCCTCCAAGCCCCTTTTCGCCAGGCGTCTGCCCTTCCTGCGCAACATCATCACCTGCGAATCCCCCATGGAGGGATGCCTGACCTTTGAGGAAGCCAACGCCCTCGCGGACCGCGTCCCTCAGGAAGAGGTGGACCGGCGCGCCCGCGCCGTCCGGAAGGACGACGTCTGCAACATGCAGTATACCTCCGGCACCACCGGTTTCCCGAAGGGGGTCATGCTGACCCATTACAACGTGGTCAACAACGGCAAGGCCATCGGCGACTGCATGGATCTTTCCACCGCCGACCGCATGATGATCCAGGTGCCGATGTTCCACTGCTTCGGCATGGTCCTGGCCATGACCGCCTCGGTGACCCACGGGGTCACCATGTCGCCGATCCCGGCCTTCTCTCCCACGAAAAGCCTTGCCTGCATCAACAAGGAGAAGATCACCTGCTTCCACGGCGTGCCCACCATGTTCATCGCGATGCTGGGCCACAAGGATTTCCCCGCCACCGATTTTTCCCATATGCGCACCGGCATCATGGCCGGAAGCCCCTGCCCCATCAAGGTGATGGAGGAGGTGGTGGAGAAGATGCACATGCCGGAAATCTGCATCACCTACGGCCAGACCGAAGCTTCCCCCGCCACCACCATGTCGAAGACCACCGATTCGCTGGAAATCCGGGTCAACACCGTCGGCGCCTCCATCTTCGGGGTGGAAACCAAGATCGTCGATCCCGAAACCGGCAGGGAATGTCCCGACGGGGTGGACGGCGAGTTCTGCGCCCGCGGCTACAACGTCATGAAGGGCTACTACAAAATGCCCGCCGCCACCGCCGCGGTCATCGACGAGGAAGGATGGCTCCACTCGGGCGACCTGGCGCGCAGGCTTCCCAACGGATACTACAAGATCACCGGCCGCATCAAGGATATGATCATCCGCGGAGGCGAAAACATCTACCCGAAGGAGATCGAGGATTTCATCTACACCCATCCGAAGGTCTCCGACGTACAGGTGATCGGCGTGCCCGACAAGGCCTACGGCGAGGAGATCATGGCCTGCGTGATCCTGAAGCCCGGCGAGACCTCCTCCGAGGAGGAGATCAAGGAATACGTCATGACTCACATGGCCAAGCACAAGACCCCCCGTTACGTGGTTTTCGTGGATGCCTTCCCCATGAACGCCGCGGGCAAGATCCTGAAATACAAGATGCGCGAGGACGCCGTGAAGCTCCTGAATCTTCAGGACGCGAACCGGATCGTCACCGCGTGAATCCCGCCGCAGTCGGGCGGAATCCCTGCGGGATCGAAATCAAAAGCGTCCGAAAAGGAGCCGTCTTGAAAAGAGCCGTTTCCTTCCGAAGGATCTTACGGGAAGCCCGCCGTTTCCGGCGGCTTCCCGTATTTTTTCAAAACGCGCCTATCCTCCGCGTTTTTTCCGCACTATATAGGCGAAATGCATTTCAGATACCCAAAAGAAAGGAGGCCGTGAAGATGCGGGAAGACGAATTGCTCCCTTTTGTGGAGCCGGTCTACCGTTTCTGCCGGAAACGCCTTTCCCGCCGGGAAGACGCCGAGGATCTGGCGGGCGACATCCTGCTCGCCGCGGTGGAGGGGATCGGAAAATACGAGATCTCTTCCCTCGACGCCTGGATCTGGCGGGTGGCGCATAACCGGTATGCGCGCTTCATGGACTCCCAAAGCAAAAACCGGATGATCCTGACCGGCGAAACGGAGCTTTTTGACCGCCCCGATCCCCCTGACGATCCATCCTCGCGGGACGAACTCGTCGAAAGGGTAATGGAAACGCTTCACACGCTTTCCTCCTCCTATCGGGACCTTTTCGTCGACCACTATCTTGCGGGCCTTTCGGTGAAAGAGCTCGCGAAGAAATACGGGTTGACCGAAACCTCCGTCAAATGGCGGCTGAACGTCGGCCGGGAAAAGATCCGGGAAAGAACAGGAGAAATATCGATGCAGACAGCCTATTATCATCCCTTCGATTGGCGCGTCATGTGCAACGGCAATATGGATCCCATGCAGTATCTTGGGACCCAGATCGCCCGCGCCGTCGCCTTCGCCTGCTACGAAAGGCCGCTCACCGCGGAGGAGATCAGCCTGAAGACCGGCATCCCTGCGCTTTACGTGGAGGACGAGCTCGAGCGGCTGATCGAAGGCGACGCGGTCCGGAAGATCGGGGGAAAATACGCCGCCGACTTTATCATCTTCCGCGCCTCCGATCAAAAAAAGGCGCGGGAATGCGCCCGCGATCTCTCCGGCCGGATCGCCGACTGGTTTGAAGCCCTGATCGCCGGAAAGGAGGAGGCGGTCGCCTCTCTCCCCTTTTACGGACACGATTTCGGCCTTGAAAAGCTCGGCTGGTTCCTTTTGCCCTGTCTTCTGCGCCGCCGGATCCTCGAGGTGATGACGGATCGCCTCTCCCTTTCTCCCGGCCCCTATCCGCTCCGCAAGGACGGAGGGAAAGGCTGGTTCGTCGTGGAGGAGCTCGGAGAGGACGACACGGCCGCCTTCGAGTGCGGCTGCAACGTGGCCGGAGACGACGACGGCAGCGCCGGGCGGATCGCTTCGCAAATCTACTATTACTGGGTGGAAAAATTCTTCGACGTGCAGTTTTACCACGGATACGGCGCACGCTTCCTTACCTCTCACGACGTCGCCGCAACCGCCGAAAACGGCAAAGTCACCGTTCCCCTCGCGCCGGAGGCCGCGGCGGCTCTTCTCGAAAACGGCCTTCTGACCCGAAGAGAGGACGGGCTCTATCTCTCCTTCGCCCGGTTTGAGGAAGAAGAGTTCCGCGATTTCCTTGCGCTCTTTCAGGGCTCGGCCGCGGAGGTCGACGCTCTTCTGGAAAGGGAGATCTCTTCTCTCCGAGCGGTTTTCGCCTCCTTCGTCCCCTCCCGGCTGGAAAGCCAGATCAACCAGTGGGTCCAGTTTTACGTCGAACGGTGCGTGGGCATGGCCGCCGACGAGCTTCTCCGCCGCGGCGTCCTGCGCGCTCCCGACGCCGAAAAGCCTCTCACCGACGGGATCTTTTTCGTCGGCGGCGCGTATATCGACCCCTGAAAAAAGTTGCTCCGAACCGGCAGATACCTGCTCAAAAGGATGCGGGACCGGCGCGCCTATCATGGGCGCGCCGGTTTCGTCTTTTTTATTCCGGTTTTTCCGAGTCCTTCTCTTCCCGGCGCCAAGCGGGTCAGCCGAGGCTTTCCCGCGCCATCCGGAGCAGGCCGTCCAGCGTATGCAGATCGAAAGAGCACGTCTTTTCTCTCTGAACGTACAGGATCTTTCCGATTTCCAGCAGGATCTTCACCGT
The DNA here is from genome assembly GCA_017441705.1 of Clostridia bacterium. GTDB lineage: Bacteria > Bacillota > Clostridia > Oscillospirales > QAMX01 > RUG11797. The sequence continues at coordinate 19,306 of JAFRWU010000116.1, forward strand.
GCCGGAAATCTTTGCCAGAACGACGTCGTATTCCATGTCGACGATCACGATTTCGGAGCTGTTCTCCCGGCAGGAGACGAACGCGAGCCGTCCGTCGGGAAGGATACAGCCTTCAATGGAATTGACGTTTTCGATGTATTGCAGCTCCTCGATCACGGTCCCCGACCAGACGGGTTTGCCGGTCGCCGTGTCGTAACACCGGAGTACGCCCTTCCGTGTCAGGATCAGAAGATACTCGTCTCCCCTGGTGAAGGCGGCCCGGATGATCTCGTCCTCTTGATACTCCCCCTCCCACGCGCGGAAGCTTTCCTCCTCCATATCGTAAAAGACGATCCTCTTCCCGTCGTAGATCGAGGCAAAAAACGGTTTTTCCGTGCCGACGGCAGCGAAGAAGCTTTCCGCAGCGGGAGATTCGTCCCGGATATACCGGGTCGTCTTCCGGTGAACGTCGTACACGACGAAATACGCCTTTTTGCTGCCGTCCGCAACCGCGTTGCCGTTCAGGATCATCAGACCGTTTCCGCCGGCGTAACAGGGCGTATCGTCCTCCAGTGCGAGCGCCTTTCCCGCCTCCGGGAGAACCGCCTCCTCGCCGTCAAGCCAGATATAGGGCGGAACCGTTTTCGCGGTATCGTCTTTAACGATCGAATCGCCGTACCAGGTCAGAAGGCTGCCGTCGGACAGCCGGATGCTTGAGAAGCAACTCTCCGAGAAATCCTTTCCGTCGGAAGAAGCCAACCTCCGCTCGCTTCCGTCCAGGCCGTAAATCACGCCTCCGTAGAGAAAATGCTCCTCGTCGATCACCGCCGGATTCGCTTTGTTTTGTTCTTCGACCGTCATCGAGGAAACGAGCGTCATCGTCTGCACGTCGTAGCAGGTAACGGCGCACGTTCCGTTTCGGGTATCCCGGAAGATAAAGAGCCTTTCGGCGGACGGCGAAAGAAGAAAGCGCGCCGTAAACTCGAAAACGTCCTCGAGAGACACCGCCGGTTCCAGAAGCTTCCTCGTCGGATCCGATACAAGGCTGACCGCGACCAGGCGCGCGTCGTGATCGGAGGGGACCGAAACGAATTTCAGCGGCTGCGCGTCATTCTGAAAACCGTTTTTGTAAAGCCTTCCCAAACCGATCCCCGACACGTCGGAGGGCATGAACCAGCTTTGACTGATACTGCCTTCCCGGTAACGGTACGCCAGCATAGCGCCGTTGTCGGCCAGCAGATACAAGGTCTGCTTTTCGTCCTCCGTCCAGCAGGAGTCCACGATCCTGCCGGAAATATCACAGGAATTGAGAAGCTCTCCCGTTTTCAGATTGAAAAACAGAACGATCTCGTCGCTCATAACCGCCGCTTCATCGCCGCGTACGAGCATCGGCTGAAGAAAGGCGGCGTACTCGGATGTGTCATAATACTTGCCGACGTCCGTGCTGATGGTATGATAGGTGAGTTTGGAGAAATGCTTGCCGTTCCTGCGGAAGATCGTGACGACGATGCCGCCCCGCCTGGGCTGCAGCTGCGCGGCGAAGAGTTCGCCGCTCGCCCGGTCGTAACGGACGCCGTAAGCAACCGAGCAGTCCATGTCCGCAGCCGCATAAGCGTCGATCACCTTCATCGTCTCGAGATCCACGGCAAAATACCGGTATCCCTCCGCGGCGCAGAGCGCGCAGGCTACGGCGGAACCGTCTTCCGTAAAGGCGCCGGCCTGGTTATACCAGACGCAGGCTTTTTTGCCGGCTTCGAAATCCAGATGGACCCTTCCCTTTTCGGCGCCGGTCGCGGCATCCAGGATCACCATCTCGACGCCGGGGTCTTCCGGATCCTCTCTGTCCAGCACGGCCAGGAGCCGTCCGTCTTCGGAGAGCGCACGGAAGGAGTTGCACGAATAATTCGTATACATCTTGTTCCAGCCCTCGGAAACCGCATACTCGTAGGTCCACACTTCGCTCCCGTCTTTCAGGGAAAGCGCGATCAGCCCGGCGTAATCCTTGTAAATGACGATCCCTTCGGTCACGGTCGGCAGGAGCTCGGAATACACTTTCATCTTGCCCGTGTCCACGACGCTGAATCCGGTGTCGACGCTCTGCTCCGGAACGATATACCGCCAGATTTCCCGGCCCCCGGCCGCGTCGACGCAGGTGATCGCGCCCGTGCGGTCCAGGGTCACGGCAAGATCCCCGTTTTCGACCGTTTCAAGCCCGACGATGCTCTCCTCCTGCTCAAAGACGACGTCGCCCCTCTTCTCATCCATCTGATAGGCGTTGAGCGCATCCAGAAGCAGCTTTTCTGCGCGCCGGTCGTAAAGGCCGCCCGCGTCCTCGATCGCCTGGAGCCCGTTTTCCCTAGCCCGCGACAAATAATGCTCGGAAAGATTTGAGAAGCCGAGGTCGGTCCGGACGGAGGACATCCGGGC
>JAFRWU010000117.1 GCA_017441705.1 Clostridia bacterium
GACCCTGAATCTGCGGGAGAAGCCGACGGCTTCCAGCACGCTGCTCCTGAAGATCCCGGAGGGGACGAAGGTCACGGTGGGCGAACGCTCCGGCAAGTGGGCGAAGACGACCTACAACGGCAAGACCGGCTGGGTGAATCTGGACTTCACCCGGAAGCCGACCGAAGGCGGCGCTCAGAATCCTCCCGCCGAGGATCCTGCTCCGGCCGGAGGAGAGGTTTACAGGGCTTCGACGACCCTGAATCTGCGGGAGAAGCCGACGGCTTCCAGCACGCTGCTCCTGAAGATCCCGGAGGGGACGAAGATCACGGTGGGCGAACGCTCCGGCAAGTGGGCGAAGACGACCTACAACGGCAAGACCGGCTGGGTCAATCTGGACTTCGCCGAAAAGGTTTCGGGCTCCGGCTCCGGGGATTCCTCCGGCGCGTCGGGCAAGGCGTACGTCACGACCGCCGATCTGAGTCTTCGCGCCGACAAGACCACCTCCAGCAAGCGGCTGCTCGTCATTCCCGACGGAACGAAGATCACGATCACGGAGATCTCCGGGAAATGGGGCAAAACGACTTACAACGGCAAGACCGGCTGGGTCTATATGGATTACGTCAAAAAAAGCTGAACGCACATGAAAAAGAAGCGGCCGGACAGGGTTCCAGCCGCTTCTTTTTTGGAGCGGTATTCGTTTTTCAGAAGCCGAAAAGGGACTTGGCGCGGGCCATGTTGCGTCTGACCGGGACCGAGAAGGGGCACCGCTTCTCGCAGGCGCCGCATCCGATACAGTCCGAGCCGTGGGCAGAAAGAGCAGCGTAGTGGGCGCGCAGGGTCTCGCTGTCGCCGTTCTCGGAGAAGAGATCGGCGAATTTCGTCACCTCGGCGACGTCGATCTTCTTCGGACAGGGGAGACAGTGATTGCAGTACATGCACTTGCGGGAAAGAGAATCGCCGGCCTTTTCGATCACCGCGCGGTAATCCTTTTCCTCGTCGGGGATCTCCTCGTACCGCAGGGATTCCCGCATTTCCTCCGGCGTCCGGGCTCCCACCAGGGCGGAGGCCACGGCCGGCTGATCCAGAGCGTACCGGATGCACTGATGCGGAGTCAGGGCGGCGCCGAAGGGGGAGGAGGCGGCGGAGAGGAGCCTTCCCGCGGCAAAGGTCTTCATCACCGTGATCCCAACGCCGAGACGTCTGCAGGTCTCGTAGAAGTCGATCCTTCTGGGATCGATCCGGAAGGAAATATCCTTGAAGGAGGAGTTGTATTCGCCCACGGTGGTGTCTACCGGCATCATGTCGAAGGCCGGATTGATCGAGAACAGGATCACGTCCACCACGCCGGTTTCGGCCAGCATTTTCGCCGTCAGAGGATTGTGGGAGGAGGCGCCCACCGCGCGGATCACGCCGTTTTTTTTCAGGCCGAGCACGTAGGTGATGAAATCGGAGTTGAAGACCAGGTCGAAATCCTCCGGAAGATCGATATAATGCATCACCCCGACGTCGATATAATCGGTCCGGAACCGGTTCAGAAAATCGGCGATGTATTCCTCGCTGTCCCGGACGACGCGGGTCCTGAAATACTGGCCGTTTTTCAGAATGGAGCCGATGTGTCCCTGGATCACGAAGCGGTCTCTCCGCCCGTCCAGAGCTTTGCCGAAATGGCTTCTGACCTCCGGCTGCGGCATGAAGGCGTCGATGATGTTCATCCCGCCCTCGTCCATGACGTCCACGATGCCTTTGGTGATTTCATAACTGGATTTGGTGACGTTTTCGCCCCCGAGGCCGACTTCAGAGACCTCGATCCCGGTGTTTCCCAGCTTGCGGTAAATCATTCCGAACCCTCCCGACCGGCAGATCTTTTTTTCATCATACCATTTCCGGAGCGAAAAAGCCATAGTGACTTCCGACGAAAAAAAGAAAGGGGAAAGGCCTCTTTTTGCTTGAAGCGAGGGACGCGTTGTGCTAAAATAAAGTCGGCGGGATCCTGCCCGCGGAGTGCGGCGGGTTCACAAACGCCCCAGAGACGGAAGAAAGCTTTTCGGGAGGTATCCTATGAAACTGATCCGGGATGATTTTATGCTGCATTCCGCCGCGGCGGAGCATCTGTATCACGACTACGCGGAATCGCTTCCGATCATCGATTATCACTGCCATCTCTCCCCTGCGGAGATCGCCGCAGACAAACGGTTCCGGAGCATCACCGAGCTGATGCTCGGCGGGGATCACTATAAATGGCGCTTCATGCGCTCGGCCGGCGTCACCGAGGATTACATCACCGGCGACAGGTCGGACGAAGAAAAATTCAAAGCGTGGGCGAGGGTGCTTCCCTATGCCGTGGGCAATCCTCTCTATCATTGGACGCATCTGGAGCTGAAACGCTATTTCGATATCGACATGCCTCTTTCCGAAAAGACTGCGGACAGGATCTGGAAGATCGCCAACGATCAGCTTGCGGATCCCGCCTTTTCGGCCCGCTCTCTGATCCGGAGGTCCGGCGTGGAGGTGGTGGTCACCACCGACGATCCCACCGACGATCTGAAGACCCACGAATTCATCGCCTCCTCCGGCTTTGAAACCCGTGTGCTTCCGGCCTTCCGTCCGGACAAGGCGCTCTCCGTCGCGGCTCCGGATTTCCCGGCTTACGTCAAAAAAACCGGTGCCGGGGATTACGACGGACTGGTCCGCTATCTCCTGTCCCGGATCGATTATTTCCACGACCGCGGCTCGCGCCTTTCGGATCACGGGCTTTCCGCGGTGGAATACGCGCGCGGCGACGCCGCGGCGGTCTTTGAAAAGCGCATGAACGGGGGAGAACCGACTCCGCAGGAGATCGCGGTGTTCCGCACCGAGCTGTTCCTCGCCCTTGCCCGGAAGTACGCCGAAAAAAACTGGGTGATGCAGCTGCATCTCGGCGCCACCCGCAACAACAGCACCCGGATGTTCAGGAGGATCGGTCCCGACGCGGGGTGCGACGGCGTGGGAGATCTTTCCATGGCAGAACCGCTTTCCCGTCTGCTCGACGCGCTGGACGCCGACGGACTGCTTCCCAAGACGATCCTCTACGCCCTCAACCCCAAGGACTATTACATGCTCGGCGCCATGATCGGCAATTTCCAGGAGGGACCGGTATTCGGCAAGCTGCAGCTCGGCTCGGGCTGGTGGTTCTGCGATCAGCGGGACGGCATGGAGGGCCAGCTGCGCGCGCTCGGCAATCTCGGCTGCCTCGGATCCTTCGTGGGGATGCTGACCGATTCGCGCTCCTTCGTATCCTATCCGCGGCATGAGTATTTCCGCCGCATCTTCTGCAACCTTCTGGGCAAGTGGGTGGAGGACGGCGAATACCCGCGGGACGAGGAGATGCTGGAAACGATCGTGCGGGGCGTCTCTCACGACAACGCGGCGCGTTATTTCGGTTTCTGACCGCGTAAACCGGCCGTCCGGCCGGAGATCGATCATCAGATAAAGGAGAGGATTTCGTATGCGGCTTTATGACGGCGTGGATTTTTACCCGATTCTTCTTCCGGCGAAGGATTTCGTCCGGTACCGGGACGCCGGGCGTTCCTTCACCCGCGACGCTCTGTCGGAGGAGGATTACGCCCGGATCGTCGAAGAAGCCGAAAAGGCTCTGACCGGGGAAATCCCGCTTCTCCGCGCCACGGTATACATGCGTTTTCTCCGGGACGGCGACCGCAGCGAATATGAAACCGCGTATTTCAAAAGAAGAACGATGCTCCGGGCGCTGACCTTTGCCGAAAAGCTCGGCGGAAACGGCCGGTATCTTGACAGGATCATCGATCTTCTGTGGCTGATCTGTGAGGAGACCACCTGGGTGCTTCCCGCACACAACCAGCGCGACGCGCCGGACGCCGAAAGGCGCGTCCTCACCGAGGACGTGGAGGGCGAGACCCGCAAGATCGACCTGTTCTCCGCAGAGACCGCGGCGGAGCTTGCAAACGTCTGTGATATGATCGGGGACGAGCTTCGGGGAGAATACGACATGGTCCTCCGCCGGGTGCTTTACTCCATCGATCAGAAGGTCCTGATCCCCTTTGAAAAGTATCTTTTCGGATGGGAAGGCTACACGAAGAACGCCTTCCTGAACAACTGGAACCCCTGGATCATCAGCAACGTCCTCACCGCCGCGGCGTTTACGGTCACCGACGATTACCGCCGGGAAGCGATCGTCGTGAAGGCGGTGCAGGTCCTTGAAAAATTCACCGACACCTATCCGCTCGACGGCGGATGCGACGAAGGCCCTTCGTATTGGAGCGTGGCGGGAGCCAGTCTTTTCGACTGCCTGGAGCTCCTTTACGATCTGACCGGAGGCAGGGCGGACGTTTTTTCCTCCGAGCTGGTCGGCAACATGTGCGACTATTTCCGCAAGGCCTTTATCAGCGGGAATTACGTCATGAACTTCGCCGACGCGCCCGCGGTCTACGATGCGGAGGGAAGCGCGCGCCTCCTGTGGCGCATGGCGCGCCGCACCGGGAACAGGGATCTCGGGGATTTCGCCCGGTATCTCGCCTGGCGCTCGGGCGCTGTGAAGCCGCTGGCGCCCGGACAGAACTGCGTCTATCGAAAAGTGGAGAACTATCTGGAAAGAGTGCCGCCCTACGAAGGCGGCGGCGTCGTCACCCATGCCTCCTTCCCGGGGATCACCGTGGCGGTGATGCGGGACGGGGAATCCTTTGACAAGGGCTTCTTCTTTGCCATCAAGGGCGGCCACAACGGCGAAAGCCACAATCACAACGACGTCGGAAGCTTCATCCTTTACCGGGACGGCAGGCCGGTGATCGTGGACATGGGCGTCGGGACCTATTCCCGCAAGACCTTCTCGGAAGAACGCTACGATATCAAACCCATGACCTCGCCCTATCACAGCACCGCCGAGATCGCGGGCTTTGCGGAACCGACCGGCAGGGAATACCGTTCGGAGGACGCGGTCTTCGCGCCCGACGGCACGGCGCTTTCCTTTGAACTGAAAAACGCCTATCCCGCGGAAGCGGGGATCCTTTCCTACAGAAGGGAAGGCAGATTGGAGAAGGGAAAGGCGACGGTCTCCGACGTGCTGAGGCTTGCGAAGGAGGAAGACGTGGTCTTCCACCTGATTTCCTTTGAAAAGCCGGAGGCAAGGGACGGCGATCTGATCCTGGGTTCCTGCCGCCTCAGGATCGAACCGGCCGTGAAGCCGGAGATCGAGGAATACGTCTTTGAGGACGAGAGATTCGTCAACACCTGGCAGAGAAAGAGCGTCTGGCGCATCCACGTTCCGGTCCGCGTGAAGGAGGGAAGCTTCCGCTTCGTCTTCACGCCCGCGGAATGACCGGCTGAAAAGAGTTATGCATTCAGAAATGCAAGGAGGAACCATATGCAGATTTTCAAGATTTTTTCGATCCTTGTGATGATCTATTCGGTGATCCAGGGCATCATCTGGCTGGCGCACGGAGAGATCGTCAAAGGCGTGGTCATCCTCGTATGCGCGCCGATCCTGTACGTGGTCTATCTGATCGTACGGTCGCTTCTCCGCAAAAAAGAGGAAAAGATCGACAAGGAACTGGCCTACACAGAGGAAAACCCGCCGAAGAGCCAGCTCTTTAAGGACGAATAACCGGATCGCACAAGCAGATCCGCCGTTTGGGAGGAAGTATGCCGATTCTCGTATGCGCCCACAGAGGCGCGTCGGGCTACGCGCCCGAAAACACCATGAAGGCCTTTCGTCTGGCTCACAGGCTGGGCGCCGACGCCTGTGAAAACGACGTGCATCTCACGCGCGACGGCGCGATCGTGGTGATCCACGATCACGACGTCAGCCGCGTCTCCGCGGGACAGGGCAAGGTCGAGGAAATGACGCTTGCGGAGCTGAAGGCCCTTGACGTCGGAGAAGGGGAAAGGATCCCGACGCTGGAGGAATGCCTCGCGTTTTTCGACGCGTCGGGCATGAAGCTGAACATCGAGATCAAGACCGGCGAGGAGATCTACGACCCCGCGCTGGTCGAAGGGGTCGGGAAAGCGGTCCGCAAGTTCGGGCTGTCGTCCCGCATCATCATTTCGTCCTTCTATCACAAATCCCTTGCCGATATGAAATCTCTCTTTCCGGAGATCGACACCGCGGTGCTTCACGGGCCGGAGATCCGGGAGCCCGGCGCATACGCCGCCGCTCTCGGCGCCCGGTATTCCCACCCGCATTATGCCTGCGTGAACAAAGCGTTCATGGAGGAGTGCGCGAAGCACGGCGTCCTGGTCAATCCCTGGACGGTGGACGGGGAGCTGGACCTCGTCAGGATGAAGGATCTCGGGGTCAACATGGTGATCACCGATTTCCCGGACAGGGCGCTCCGCTGCCTTGCCTGAATCACGTGGATCCCTGCGGGCGGAGGAGGATTCCTCCGCCCGTGGAACGATACGGGGGAAACGTACGGGGAGGGGGAAACGGGCTTTGCGCGCTGTCATTTCCTTTCTGAAAAAAGAACCGGTGCTGATTGCGGCCTTCCTGGCCATGCTGATCAGCTGCTTTTTTGTGCCTCCGGACCCGGGCTATGCGGAGTATCCGGATTTCCGGACGCTGGCGACGCTTTACGCGCTGATGACGGTGGTGGCCGGACTGAGAGAAGCGGGGCTCTTTTCTCTCTTTTCGCGCGCCCTGTCCAAGCGGGCGAAAACCGTGCGCTCCCTGAGCGTTCTCCTGATCGCGGCGACCTTTTTCAGCGCCATGTTCATCACCAACGACGTGGCGATCCTGACCTTCATTCCCTTCACGGCGGCGGTCCTGGGGCGCGCGGGCCGGGGAAAAGCGTTTTTGATCGCGGCGGTGCTGGAAACCGTGGCCGCCAATCTGGGAAGCGCCGCGACGCCTGTGGGGAATCCTCAGAACCTTTTCGTCTTTTCGCATTACGAAATGACGCTTCCCGCGTTTTTGGAAACGACGCTTCCCATCGCGGGCGCCTCGCTTCTGCTCCTTCTTTTGGCGGCTTTGTTCCTCCCTGCGGAAAAACTCGCGCCTGCGGAAGAGGAGGAGACGCCCTTTCGGGCAAACGGCGCGGCTCTTTACGCCGCTCTTCTGATCGTGTGCCTTCTTTCGGTGATGCGCCTTCTTCCGTGGTACTGGATGCTCGGAACGGTGATCGCCGTGCTTCTGATCGTCGACAGAAAGGCGCTTCTGCGGGCGGATTTTTCCCTGCTTCTGACCTTCCTTGCCTTCTTTGTTTTTTCGGGGAATCTGTCCCGCATCGACGCCGTGGACGCTTTTCTCCGGAAGGCGCTGGAGGGGAGGGTGTATCTGACTTCGCTTCTCACGAGCCAGGTGATCAGCAACGTTCCCTCCGCGCTGCTGCTTGCGGACTTCACGGAGGACGCCCGCTCGCTTTTGTGGGGCGTGAACGTCGGCGGACTCGGCACTCCGGTGGCGAGCCTTGCCAGTCTGATCGGCCTCCGGCTTTACGCGCGGAGCGAAGGGGCGAAGATGGGGAAATTCCTTCTGGTTTTCACGGCGGTGAATCTGGTCTTTCTGCTTCTTCTGTCGGGTCTTGCGGCGCTTATTCTCCGGTAGACGGGCTTTTGCACGGGGGGAAAGGAGCGGGCGTACAGACAGAATCGACGGCGGACGGGTGATCCCGTCCGCCGTCGTTGTCTTTTTCGCCGTTTACCGCAGGAATCCGTTGATGATCTGCTCCTCGGCTTCCGCTTCGGTGAGTCCCAGGGTCATCAGCTTTACGATCTGATCGCCCGCGATCTTGCCGATCGCCGCCTCGTGCACCAGGGCGGCGTCCACGTCGTTGGCCTCGAGTCCCGGCACCGCCAGGATACGGCCCCGATCCATGATGATCGAATCGCACTCGGTGTGCCCGTGGCAGGCGGCGTTGCCGATGATCTTCGCGTCGAATTTCTGGAAGGAATCGTCCCGGGCCACAGACCGGGAAACCACGTCAGCGCTGGCGCCTTCGCCGTTCAGGGAGACCACGTAGGTGCTGATCGCGTTCTGCCGTCCGTGGGTCATCAGCCTCTCGCGCACGACGAGCTTCGCGCCGGCGGCAAGCTCAGCGCGGGTGGTGCGCACCGTATCGTCGACGCCTTTGATCTGCACCATCTCCATTTCCACCGAGCTGCCTTCTTCCTGGTAGACCTCGGTGCCCGGATTCAGGATGCGTTTGCCCTCGCCGGAGCCTGAGCCGTAGTGTTTTTCCACGTATCTGACCCGGGCGTTCCTGCCGACGAAGAAGCGGTGGATCCCGTCGTGCTCGGAATCCTTCGGGCCGCAGTTGTCGATGCCGCATCCGGCCACAATGACCACGTCGGAATCGGCGCCGATGTGGAAATCGTTGTAAACCAGCTCTTTCAGTCCGCTTTCGGTCATCACCACGGGGATATGTACGCTTTCGTTTTTTGTGCCGGGCAGGATGCGGATATCCAGACCGCTCACGTCGGTTTTCGGGGTGATTTCGATATGGGCGGTGGACTGTCTTCCGGCGGAACGGCTGTTGGAACGGATGTTGTAGGCGCCTTCCGGCACCTCGTGCAGATCGGCCACCTCCCGCAGCAGCCGCTTCTGGATCTCGTCGAGCTTTAACATACCTTGTCCGCTCCTTTCGGGGGATCGAGCCGCGGACAGTCTCCCACGGCTGCGGCGGTGCCGATCAGAGAGGGGAGGACGTCCTCCCGCGCGCCGCTGTCCGCGACCCTGCCGTCGCGCAGGACGACGATCTCGTCGGCGATGTTCAGGATCCGCTCCTGATGGGAAATGATCAGGATCGAACGCTCCCGGATCGCTTCACGCATGCGGCGGAAGACCTCGATCAGATTCTGGAAGCTCCAGAGATCGATCCCGGCTTCCGGCTCGTCGAACACCGAAAGCGAGGATCCCCGTGCCAGCACCGTGGCGATCTCGATTCGTTTCAGTTCGCCTCCGGAAAGGCTGGCGTTGACCTCGCGGTCCACGTAATCCCTGGCGCACAGACCGACCGAGGAAAGATAATCGCAGGCTTCGGAGATCGAAATCGTCTTCCCCGCGGCGATGCGGATCAGATCCAGAACGCGGATCCCCTTGAACCGGACCGGCTGCTGAAAGGCGAAGCCGATCCCGCGTCCGGCGCGCTCGGTGATCCCCAGACCGGTGATGTCCTCGCCGTTCAGAAGGATCCTGCCGGCCGTCGGCTTTTCGATCCCGGCGATCAGCTTGGCAAGGGTGGATTTTCCGCCCCCGTTGGGGCCGGTGACCACGATCAGGCGTCCGTCGGGGATCCGGAGAGAAACGTCGCGGATGATCTCCTTTTCGACGCCGCCGTCCGGCACCTGAAAAGATATGCTTTGTAATTCCAGCATGCTGCACCTCATATCACGGAAGCGGCGCAGGCAGACGCTTCCGTGGACCTGTTCATTTATGAATCACTGCCGCCCGGGACGGTGCCCTGCGCTTTCGCCGGGTGAAAGATCCGGCGTTCCGGTCCGCGGAAAAGGGATCGGCGCCGCGTCAGGAGGGATCGCCGCCGGTGATGCGCCTGTTCAGCTCCCGGAGCACGATACCGGCTTTGAGACCGTGCGCCCGGCAGGCGTCCCACAGCGTCTCGAACTGTGCGGACGCGCACCCGAGACAGTGCATCCCCAAAGATGCGAGATACTCCGCGGCTTCGGGATACTGATTGACGATTTCGGACACGAAATCGTCTCCGGCGACGATGTATTCTTCCTCGTTCATGATTTTCTCCTTCGGACTTTCGCCGCGGCTGCGATATGCGTTTCAAAAAGGATCCGCGGGGAAGACCCGCGGATCCTGTCTGCCGTTTATTCGGATTCCTTCGGGCTGTCGGGAGCAGGCGCCGGCTCTTCCGCAGGCAAGGGCTCCGCGGAAGGCTCCTCCGCGGGCGATCTGGCGGTTTTGACCTCGGCCGTCTTTCCCTCCGCGATCTCCCGGAAGACTTTGTCCAACTCGTCCTGCACCTCGGCGCTGGGGGCGGCGGGCGCTTCGACCGGAGCTTCCTCCGGGACGGGGACGGGCCTTTCCGCGGGAGCCGGTTCCGGCGCGGGAGCGGCGTCCGACGGCTCCTTCTGTGCCTCCGGCGCTGGAACGGGTCCTTTCGCGAGAGCTTCGGCGGGCGCGGGCGCTTTTTCCGCGGCCTTTGCCACGTTCTCGGCCGAAAGAGCCGAGGGGATGACCACGTTTTCGTCGACGGTCCTGGTCGTGACGACGGTCTTCAGCTTTTCGGCGGAATCGTCGTGCGCTTTTTTCAGTTCGTCGGGCGATTCCTCCCTGACGAAGGGGCTTCCGAAGATGCTACGGATCAGATGACGGGGGCAAACCTCCAGGCACTTGCCGCAGGACACGCATTTTTCGTAGTCGATGGAAGCGAGGGCGTCGGTGACCGTGATGGCTCCGTGCTCGCAGGTCTTTTCGCATTTTTTGCATCCGATGCATCCGAGATCGCAGGACTTCATGGTGTCCGCGCCTTTCATATGGGAACGGCACGGCACCGCCACATTCTGCGACACCGGGACCAGACCGATGATCCCCTTCGGGCATTCGGCCACGCAGGCGCCGCATCCGGTGCAGACGTCGTGATCCACCACGGCTACGCCGTTTTTGATCGAAATGGCGTGGAACCGGCAGACCTTTACGCAGCTGCCGAGGCCGACGCAGGCAAAGGAGCAGACGTGCGGACCGCCGTCCACGCGGCTGGCGGGGATGCAGGATTCCATGCCGAAGAACTCATAGCGGAACTTGCCGCTGCCGCCTCCGCTGCAGTATACGAAGGCCTTCTTTTCTTCGACCTTGCCGGCGGCGCGGCCGGTGATCTCCGCGATCTGATCGGCGACGGGTTGGCCGCCCGCGTTGCAGAGATTGACCGGAGCGCCTTCATTGACGGCCGCCGCGTAGGCGTCGCAGCCGGCATAGCCGCAGCCGCCGCAGTTGGCGCCGGGCAGACAGGAGCGGATCTTCTGCACCCGCTCGTCGATCTTCACGGCAAAGAATTTGGAGGCGAGGGACAAAAGATATCCGAACAGGACGCCGCTGACTCCGACCACCGCCAGAGCGATTAACGTGTTTTTCAAAATTTCCGGCATCTGGATCCCTCCTTAACCGATCTTCAGACCGGAGAAGCCCATGAACGCCATGGCGAGCAGGCTCGCCGCGATCAGCGCGATGGGCAGTCCCCGGAAGGCTTTGGGACATTCGGCGAAGGACATACGCTCCCGGATGCTGGAGAAGAGCAGAAGAGCGATGAAGAAGCCGACGCCGGACATGAATCCGTTGAGCGTGGAGGTCAGGAAGCCATACCCCTTCTGAACGTTCAGAAGCGCGACGCCCAGCACCGCGCAGTTGGTGGTGATCAGGGGCAGGTAAATGCCCAGAGCGCTGTAAAGCGGAGGAGAGAGCTTTTTCAGGATCATCTCCACCAGCTGGACCAGGCTGGCGATCACCAGGATGAATACGATGGTCTGGAGGTATTCCAGCTTCAGCGGGATCAGGAGGACGTCGTTGAAGAACCAGGTCAGCATGCTGGCCGCCGTCATGACGAAGGTGACGGCGATGCCCATGCTCACGGCGGTGTCGGTGCGCTTGGAGGTGCCGAGGAAGGGGCAGATGCCGAGGAACTTCACCAGAACGAAGTTGTTCACCAGCATGGCGCCGAGCGACAGGGAGAGAAGCTCCAGTGCGGTCATTTCAGCGCCTCCTTTCTTGCGGCCTTCCGGTTCCGGACGGCCTGATAACAGGCGATGGTGCAGCCGAGGACGATAAACGCCCCGGCGGGCAGGATGAAGAGGGAGGACGGCTGGTAATACCCGCCGAACACCTCGTAGCCGAGGATCGTGCCCGAACCGATCAGCTCACGCACGAAAGCGATGATGCAGATGACGACGGAGTAGCCGAGGCCCATGCCGATCCCGTCGACCGCCGACGCGATGACGCCGTTCTTGGAGGCGAAGGCCTCCGCGCGCGCCAGGATGATGCAATTCACCACCACCAGCGGGATGAAGATGCCGAGCGAGTCGGCAAGGGAGGGAAGATAAGCCTGCATCAGAAGATCCACGATGGTCACGAATCCCGCGATCACCACGATGTAACTGACGATCCGGACCTGATCGGGAATGATCTTCCGGAGAAGCGAGATCGCGATGTTTGAGCAGATCAGGACGACGATCACTGCGGCGGACATGCCGAGCGCGTTGATCAGGGAGGTCGTCACCGCCAGGGAGGAGCAGACGCCCAGCATCTGCACCAGAATGGGATTCTGGAAGAGGAGGCCGTCCATGAAGATCGCGCCAAGAGATTTCTTTTTCATTTCACGATCCCTCCGCTGTTCTGAATGATGCGGCCGGCCAGGTCCAGGGCCGCTTCCACGCCGGCGCGTACGCCTTCGGAGGAATAGGTCGCGCCGCTGACGGCGTCGAAGCTCTCGGCAAGAGAGGCGGCCGTCATGCCCTCAAACTGTTTGAGGAAGCCGCTGGAAGAAACCCGGGAGCCGACGCCCGGCGTCTCGTCGGAGATATCCAGAAGGGAGACGCCGCTGACCGAAAGGGAATAAGCGCCGTTTGCTCCGGTCACGCGCAGGCCGACGATCTGTTCCACCGTGCCGCCGAACCCCTGCGCGCCGGTCTCCACGGCGAAGCCGATCAGGGCGCCGGAGCCGTCGCGTGCTTCGTAGATCGAAAGCACGTTGTCGGAGGTATATTCCAGATCGGTGAACACCGATGCGGTGGGAAGCACCGCTTTGCGCGCGGCGTCAGCCTTTTCGGCCGCGATCGCGGCGATCTTCTCCTTGGTCATGCCGTTGGTGACGCCGAGGAGAACGGCCACGACGCCGGTGATCAGAAGCAGGATCAGCGCGGTCTTGAAATGCGCGAAGTCCAGGAATGGGGAGGAGTTCTTTCCGTGCTTTTCCTGAAGGACGTTCTCTTCGCTCACAGCGCCTCACCTCCCTCGTTTTTCCGCTTGATCTCCGCCATGATCGCTTCGGCTTCCTTTTTGACCTTTTTTCCGGAACCGAAACGGCGGGGACGGATGTATTTATCCAGGAGCCAGACCGTGGAGTTCATGATCAGGATGGAATAGGCGACGCCTTCGTTGTAGGCGCCGAACCGGCGGATCACGAAGGTCAGAAGACCGCATCCCGCGGCGAACACCCACTGAGCGCCGGGACCGACGGGACTGGTGGAATAGTCGGTGGCCATGAAGACCGCGCCGAGGATCACGCCGCCGGTGAGAAGGCTCGTGAGCATCCACTGGAAGGCCGGGACGCCCGCGGGCGGGAAGAGCAGCGAAAGAAGCCCGAAGGTCAGAAGGAATCCCGCGGGGATCCGGATCGTGATGACCTTGCGGACCAGAAGATAGATCCCGCCGAGAAGCAGGAGGGCCGCCGACACCTCGCCGACGCAGCCGCCCTTCATGCCGAGGAAGAGCTCCAGGATCCCCTGATCGGGAAGCGCGCCGCCCTTCATCGCGACCAGCGGCGTCGCGCCGGTCACCGCGTCGGGGACGCCGTTGGTCATCGGGATGTTCCCGAAGACCGGGAGCTTTACGTAACCGGGATCGGTGGAGGGAAGCGGATATGTATTCAGAAGCGTCGCCCAGCCCGAAAGGAACACGCGTCCGGCCAGAGCGGGGTTCATGAAATTTTTGCCGAGTCCGCCGAAGAGCTGCTTCACCACGACGATGGCGAAGAAGTCGCCGACGAGCACCATCCAGTAGGGCACCGAGGCGGGCAGCACGAAGACCAGAAGCACACCCGTGACCACCGCCGAAAGGTCGCCGATGGAGGAACGCTTTTTCATGAGGAGCTGCCAGAGGAATTCGAAGGCGACGCAGGCGGCGGCCGAGAAGACGGTCATCACCAGGACGCGGAACCCGAAGAAATAGGTTCCGGCGGCCAGGGCCGGCGCCATGGCGATCAGCACGTCGAGCATGATCGAGCGGGTGTTGTCGTCGGTGAGCATGTGGGGCGACGTCCCCACCAGCAGAAGCTTTTTACGATCTTCCACCGAAAAGCCCTCCCTTCTTCTTTTTCTCCGGCTTTGCGGGGGCGGGAGCCGTCCTGGGAAGCTTCGCCTTGGCGATGCGGAAGGTCTCCACCAGCGGGATGTGCGCCGGACAGATATAGGCGCAGGAGCCGCATTCCATGCAGTCTCTCAGATGATACCGCATCAGGGCTTCGTAATCCCGCTGCCCGGCGTAGAGATTCAGGAACACCGGCTCCAGATGCATCGGGCAGACCCCGACGCATTTGCCGCAGCGGATGCAGGTGGATTCGTAATTCGGACGGTCGGGCACCTCGCTCATGGCGACGATGCCGCTGGTGGCCTTGACCACCACCGCGTCGAGCGAATATTCGGGGGAACCCATCATCGGTCCGCCGCAGATCAGGCAGGCGGGGTCCTTCTGGAAGCCGCCGCAGGCCTCCACCACCGCGGAGAGCGGGGTGCCCAGCCGGACCAGCAGGTTTTTCGGCGAAGCGATGGCGTCGCCGGACACCGTGACGATCCGTTCGGTCAGAGGCATGCCGGTCATGATCGCGTTGCCGATCACCGCCGTAGTCTGCGTGTTGAAGATCGCGCATCCCACGTCGCCGGGAAGCCCGCCCGAGGGGATCTCCCGCCCGGTGATGACCTTGACCAGCTGCTTCTCATACCCCTGGGGGTATTTGTTCTTCAGGATCACGGTTTCGATGCCCGTGATGCCGTTCTTTTCCAGGAACCGGAGGATCGGCTCCTCGCATTCGATCTTGTTTTCCTCAAAGGCCAGATAGGCGTGATCCTGATTCAGGATCTTCATCAGGACCAGCATGCCCAGGATCAGCCGGTCGTACCGTTCCAGAAGCACCCTGTGATCGCAGGTCAGGTAGGGCTCGCATTCGGCGGCGTTGATGATCAGGGTGTCCAGCTTGCCCATCACCGAACGGAGCTTGAAATGGGTGGGGAAGGCCGCGCCGCCCATGCCCACGAGTCCCTTGGAGCGGACGAAATCGATCAGCTCCTCACTGGTTTTGCTCTTCCAGTCGGGAAGGGGGACCACCGAGGGATCAGGGGTGTCCTGATGGTCGTTCTGGATGACGATGCAGGGCTTTTTGCCGCCGCTGACCGATTCGTGATCCTCCATCCGGAGGACCTTGCCCGACACCGGCGAATGGATCGGCACCGGGATCGGTTCGGGAGAATCGGCGATCAGCTGTCCCATTTTCACCGTTTCCCCCGGCTTGACCACCGGGGAACACGGCTTGTTCCAATGCATGGACAGAGGCAGATAGAGGACGTCCGGCACCGGCATGATCTCGATCTTTTTGCCGCTGGTGAGCTTTTTGTTCTGATCGGGATGGATGCCGCCGCGGAAGGTGGGAACTTTCAAATGCATACACCTCGCAGTTCCGATGGATTGAAAGGTATTCGCCGCTATTGCAAGGGAACGTATCCCGTTAAGGGCTCAGGGGGTTTCCGGCTTGTCGCCGCCGGTTTCCGCCGGTCCGTCTGCGGTCTTCGGAGGGGATTTTTCCCACTCGTGATCCAGGGCGCGCCTGACGGCCTTGGGACTTGCGGTGAAGAATGCGGACACCGGGGGAAGAAAATAAAGAAGCGCCGCGCTGACGATCTGAACCGCCAGCTGGTAGGAAGTCTTCAGGAACATCGGCGTTCCCGAAGGATTGATCAGGAGGGAAAAGGCCACCGGTACGCCGATCATGACGGCGGGGATGGCGAAGAATTTGCGCGCCGTCTCCTTCCCGAAGAAGAGGAAAACGCAGCAGGCGAGCATGCCGAGGCCGTAGACGAGGATCCACCACAGCGTGCCGTTCCCCAGAAGGGAGAGGACCATCCAGACCGCGATGGCCAGGATGTTCACCGCGGCGAGAAGGAAGGTGATCGTCCGGCCGCGCAGGATCTTCAGCGAATAGGTCTTCAGAGGGTCGGCGTCCCGCGGAGCGCCGCTGAAATCGTCGTCCCCGAGGATGGGAAGGGAATAGTCGGTGCGCGCCTTCTGATTGACCGAGGGCTCCTGCTTGGGCGCGCCGCCTCCGAATTGAACGTTTTTAGGCATTTTGTCGCTTTTCCTTTTGACATGTCAGGCTGAAATCGTGCTGTCACACAAAAATAACTATATCACAACCGGGGGAGAAATGCAAGGCGAATTCCCGCTTTCAGTCGATTTCTTCCCCCGCGGCGTCGGAAAGAAGGGCGAATTCCCGGAGTGAAAGGGTCTCTCCGCGTCTTTGCGGATCGATCCCAGCGGCGGCAAGCGCCTTCGCCGCTTTTTCCTTGCCGCCGAGGACGCCGGCGACGCTGTTGGAAAGAGTTTTGCGGCGGTTTTCGAACGACGCGCGGATCAGCCGGAAGAAAAGAGCCTCGTCCCGCGGCTTCACCGGAGGTTCCCTCCGGGTCTCCAGGCGGATCACCGCCGAATCCACCTTCGGCGCGGGATAAAAGCACCCGGCGGGCACGGGGAACAGGGTTTTCGCCTCGGCGTGATAGGCGACGTAAGCGGTGAAGGCCGAATACTCGGGCGTTCCCGGGGCGGAGCAGATGCGCCGTGCGACCTCCTTCTGAACCATCAGGGTGATCGAGTCGAAGCACTTCGCCTCCAGAAGGGCGCTGACGGCGGGGGTGGTGATATAATAAGGAAGATTGGCGCAGGCTGCGCACGGCATTCCGGGCATTTTTTCCTTCACCAGAGCGGGAAGATCGATCTTCAGGACGTCTCCCTCGACGATCTCCACGTTTTTTCCGGCGAAGTACGAGGTCAGGTGAGGCAGAAGCCTCTGATCCAATTCCACCGCCACCACCTTCCCGGCCCTTTCCGAAAGCGCTTCGGTCAGGGCTCCGAGCCCCGGCCCGATCTCCAGAACGCCGTATCCCTCTCCCTCGGGAAGCGATGAGGCGATGCGGCGGGGAACGGCGGGGGAGATCAGGAAATTCTGCCCCATGGCCCTGGAAAAACGAAACCCGTCGGGGTACAGGATCGCCTTGATGGCCGCAACGCTTGCAAGCTCCATGCCGGTGCCGCCTTTCTTTCCTCTGCGGAATACGAAATACCTGCGTTATTGTACCACAATCCCGCACGGAAAACAACCGCGCGCTTTTCAGCGCAGCACAGGAAAGAGAAATGGCAATACATATAAAAATTGGGGGATAGTCTGCGAAAAAAATTGACAAAACGTACATTTGACAAAACGTACATATTGTGATAAAATGAAACCGGTGAAAGCGCGGGGACCCGTTTCCCCGGGAGTATGAAAGAGTATGAAATCAGGAGGAACGATGATGAAAAACCGGAAACGGATTACGCTTTTGTCCCTGGCCCTTCTCCTCGGACTCCTGATCTCCGGCTGCTCCGGGGCGGACCGGGTGCCGGAGGGGGAAATCCATCACCGTTCGGAGTATTTTGACGGGGACAACTCCCTGACCGTAAAGGAGAGGCTTGCTCTTCTGGAGGAACGACTTCGTCCGTCTTCCGGGAATCTTTTCCGCTACGTCTACGCCGAAGAGGAGCTTCTGGAGGATCTGTCTCCTGCGCGGGATCTGACAAACAACATTCAGGATTTCCGGTGGCAGACGCCGGCGATCCTCGGGACCTATCCGGTGGACAACGTCCGGTTCGTGGATACGCCCGACGGGGGGCACTATTACGCGGTCTGGATGACCGACCGGGGGAATGCGTGCTACGTCTTTTTCAACCGGGAGGGCAACGCTTACGGCCATCCGGTCTATGCTGCGGGAACGGCGAAGAGCCGCCGCGATTTCTCCTCCCTCAAGGAGGGAGACAAGATCGAAAAGGTGATCCGGATCGATCCCGCGACAAAGCTTTACGCCGCGTCCTTCCGTCCCCTCGGGGAGGGGGAAGGCGCCGAGGAGGCCAACCGGGACGTAAAGGAACGATACGAGATCTACGCCACCTGGAGCCTGACCAGCGTGCATCTGCTCCGGGACGGCTTCCTCGAGATCCGGTACCGGTTTGCGCCGAAGGGCGGATACGAGATCGATCGCATCGCCTGCTCCGCGGATTTCAAGGGAATCTGCTCCATCTCGGAAATGGCGCGCGAATGGGACGGGCTCTCCGAAGAAGAGCTGGCGGACTACGAGGAATTTGCCTCGCATTACGACTTCACCATTCTGGAAAAGGACTACTGTCCTTTTGAAACCGACGATCCCGTCTCCGGCGCGGAACGGAATATACCCGTCCCGGTCGAGGAGACCGACTGGACCTTGAAGGTCGCTTGGGGAACCGGGGAGAGGGCGAAGGAGAAGACCCTCCGCCGGGCGGATATCGGTCCGGATCGGATCGTGACCGTCGTTGCCGCGCGTTACCGGGGTAACGATCCGGAGGGGTCGGTCCAGAATATGTGGATGGGCGGCGTCTTCCTGACGACGCTTGCTGAAAGCGAGGGAGCGGGAGATTGGGACCGCGCGGTCGTCACCCTTGCGGACGGCACGGAAAAGACGGTGACGCGGCACAGGGCGGAAAAGGATAAGATCCTGATCGCGTGGATCCGGAACGAAAAGTACGCCCTGGACGGAACCGGAACCGGTCTGGCTCTGGCAAGCCGGGACGGGGGACCGGACGCGTACCGGCCCGGGGTCGCCGGCGTGAGGTTCCTTCCGGGCGGAGAAACGCCGTAAACGAAAAAGCCCACAGGGGCCGCCGGCATGTCCGGCGGCCCCTGTGCCGTCCCCGGCTTCCCGGGGGGGGGGGAGCCTGCTTCCGGGAAAAACGGTTTTTTGGAGAAGCGGCTGTGAAACTCCGCGCTTTTTCCCCTTTCTTTCGTCAAAAAAAGAGTTGACAAGGATTCTTCCTTGCGATATAATATACCGAGCAGTGCGAAAAAACGGATCGAGAGGACCCCGGGTATGAAGCTGGATACGGTCGAGTTGTTTCAAAACGAAGGCTATACCGTTCCGGTGAACGGGGAGATCGACTATTCGGACGTCGACTATTTCGGCGACAGGCCCTTTCGGACGGCCCGCGTCGCGGGCAAGGCCGAAAACCGGGGCGGGGTCGTCAGGCTTTCCCTTGACGTGACGATCGGGGTGGAAACCGCCTGCGCCCGGTGCCTCAAGCCCCTGCGCTTTGAAAAAGAAGCGAAGGTGCGGGAGACACTGGTGAGACGCAGCGGCGAAACCGACGACGCCAGCGAAAGCTATACCGTGGTGGACGGCCGGTCGCTTGATCTTTACGACGTGGTATTGAGCGCTGTGTTGCTCGACATCGACATGGTTTTTCTCTGTCGCGAGGACTGCAGGGGGCTTTGCCCGGTTTGCGGCGCCGACCTGAATGAAGGAATGTGCGATTGCGGCAAGACGAATCAAGAGGATAGATAAAGTACGGGAGGTGTAACGCATGGCAGTCCCCAAGGGTAAGGTATCCAAAGCGCGCAGAGATAAGAGAAAAGCCAACTGGAAGCTCGAGGCTCCCGGTATGGTCAAATGCCCGGTTTGCGGTGAGCTGAAGCTCCCCCATCGTGCTTGCGCGAAATGCGGCGATTACAAAGGAAAAACGGTCATCGCCGTTGCCGAAAGCAAGTAATCGAATATCAGAAACCAGGGAAGGACGGGCAAACGGTGTTTTGTCCGTCCTCCGTCGTTGATGAAGCGGCGGAGAAGGGAGCAAAGCTTTGGCGGTCAGGATCAAGTCGGTGGAGGAACGTTCCCCCGCGGCCCGCGCGGGCGTGAAGGAGGGGGAGACCCTCGTCTCGGTGAACGGGCACGCGATCGCGGACGTTCTGGACTATGATTTTTATACGGCGGAAAGCGCGCTCACACTGGTTCTGGAAGACAGAGGCGCGCGGCGTGCCGTCGCCCTGAAAAAAGGACGGTATACGCCTCTCGGCCTGGATTTCGAAACCTATCTCATGGACAGGCAGAAGCGGTGCGCCAACAACTGCGTTTTCTGCTTCATCGACCAGCTCCCGAAGGGCATGCGGGAAAGCCTCTATTTCAAGGACGACGACGTCCGGCTTTCCTTCCTCCTGGGGAATTACGTCACCATGACGAATTTTTCCCGGCGCGACGTGGAACGCATCGTGGAAATGAAGATCAGCCCGATCAACATCTCGGTGCATACCACCGATCCCGATCTGCGGATCCGGATGCTCGGAAACAAAAACGCCGGAAAAAGTCTGGAATACATCGATATTTTCAAAAATGCGGGGATCCGTATGAACGCGCAGGTCGTGATCTGTCCCGGTCTCAACGACGGGGACGAGCTGGAGCGGACCCTTCACGATCTGGTGGCCCGCGCTCCCGAGGTCGAAAGCGTCGCACTGGTGCCGGTGGGACTTACGGCTCACCGGGAAGGGCTCTGCCGTCTGGAGCCCGTGACGAGGGAAAACGCCCGGGACATCATCGCCCGCGCCGAAAAGTGGACGGCCATCTCGAAAGAGTATACCGGCGAAAAAAGGATCTACGTGGCCGACGAGCTCTATATCAAGGCGGAGCTCCCGATTCCCGACGCCGAAAGCTACGGCGAATTTCCCCAGCTGGAAAACGGCGTGGGCATGATCGCGCTGCTCAGAAGGGAATTCCGGGAGGCCCTGGAGGACCGCGAACCGGAAGAGATATCCCGGGAGCTTTCGATCGCCACCGGAGAGGCCGCGGGGCCTTATCTCCGGGAGCTTGCCGGGGAAGCCATGGAAAAATTCCCGGGACTTACGGTCCGCGTCCACGTGGTGAAAAACGAGTTCTTCGGAGGCGGCGTGACGGTGGCGGGCCTTCTCACCGGACGCGATCTCAAAAACCAGCTTTCGGGGAAGGCGCTCGGGGAAAAGGTCCTGATCGTGCGGGATATGCTCCGCTCCGGCGAGGACGTTTTCCTGGACGACGTGACGACCGGAGAGCTTTCCGGAGATCTCGGCGTCCCGGTGACGCCGGTGGATAACGACGGCGCGGCGCTGCTTGACGCCATCCTCGGAGAATCATAAGGGGAATAACAAGAAGAAAGAGAGGGGAGAAGAGGCATGAAACCGGTCATTGCCATCGTGGGACGCCCCAACGTGGGCAAGTCCATGCTGTTCAATAAGCTGACCGGCGGCCGCACCGCCATCGTGGAGGATACGCCGGGGGTCACCCGGGACAGGATCTACGGCGAGTGCGAATGGCGCAACCGGATCTTTACGGTCATCGACACCGGCGGCATCGAGCCGCAGGCCGATACCGAGATCCTGAAATTCATGCGCGCCCAGGCGGAGATCGCCATCCGGCACGCCGACGTGGTGCTGCTCGTCACCGACGTGACGGTGGGCCTCACGGCGGCCGACGCCGACGTGGCCGATATGCTCCTGAAATACCGGAAGAAGGTCTTCGTCTGCGTCAACAAGGTCGACAGCATCGGCTCGGTCCCCGCGGAGCTTTACGAATTCTATAACCTCGGCGCGGGAGATCCCTATCCGGTTTCGGCCCTGCACGGCCACGGCACCGGCGATCTTCTGGACGCCGTGTATGAAGCGTGCCCCTCCGACGTGGAGGAAGGGGAGGAGGAAACGGGGATCTCGGTGGCGATCATCGGCAAGCCCAACGCCGGGAAATCCTCGCTTCTCAACTGCATCCTCGGGGAAGAACGGGTCATCGTCAGCGACGTGCCCGGCACCACCCGGGATTCCATCGACGCCAGGGTGGAAAACGAATACGGCGTGTACCATTTCATTGACACCGCCGGCATCCGCCGCAAAGCGCGGGTGGACGAAATGGTGGAAAAATACTCGGTCCTCCGGGCGCAGATGGCCATCGACCGGGCCGACGTCTGCATCCTCATGATCGACGCGGTCGAGGGCGTCACCGAGCAGGACACCAAGGTGGCCGGCTTCGCCCATGAAAAGGGAAAGGGCGTAATCATCGCGGTCAACAAATGGGATCTGATCGAAAAGGAGACCCGCACCATGGACAGGATGCGGGAGAAGGTATATACCGATCTTTCCTATCTGACCTACGCGCCGATGATCTTTCTCTCGGCAAAAACCGGTCAGCGGGTCCCGAACCTCTTCCCGATGATCAACGAGGTCTATGAAAGCTGCACCCGCAGGATCCCCACCGGCATGCTCAACGAGGTGCTGGGGGAAGCCACCGCCAAGGTGCAGCCGCCCACCGACAAGGGCAGAAGGCTCCGCATCTACTACATGACGCAGACCGGTGTCAAACCGCCCACCTTCGTCGCCTTTACCAACAGCGCCGAGCTTTTCCATTTCTCCTACCGGCGCTATCTGGAAAACACCATCCGGGAGGTATTCGGGATCCGGGGGACCCCGATCCGCATGCTGATCCGGGAGAAAAACGAGAAAACAGACGTCAGAGACATGTGACGGGCAGCGCCCGGGAGGGAAAGACATGGTATTCCGCGTTATCGTCGCCGTTCTGACGGCGTATCTCCTCGGCGGGATCAATCCCGCCATCGAGCTATCCAAAAAGGTCATGGGGAAGGATATCCGCACCATGGGAAGCGGCAATCCGGGAAGCTCCAACGTCCAGCGCGTCATGGGCGGCAAATGGGCGGCGCTGGTGGTGGTCCTGGATTTCTCCAAGGCTGCGGTCGCGATCCTTTTCGCACAGTTTTTGTGCGCGGGCTTTGATTTCGAGGCCGGGATGATGATCCGTCTGATGGCCGGAGCGGCTGCGATCATCGGCCATATCTGGCCGGTGTGGTACGGCTTCAAGGGCGGCAAGGGCGTGATGACCGCCGCGGCGACGGCGCTCTTTTTCCACCCGCTCCTGCTTCTGGTGTGTCTCGCCGTGTTCGTCGGGATCGTGGCGGCGACGAGATATATCTCGCTGGGCTCCATGATCTCCAACGCGGTCTTTCCGGTCCTGTGCTATATCTTCTATCCGGACCGGCTGACCTACAAAATCATCGCGATCCTGATCCCGCTTCTGGTGATCGTGAAGCACCGGAGCAACATCATCCGCCTTTTCAACCACACCGAAAACAAACTGAGCTTCAAAAAGAAGCCGAAGGCGGAATGATTCGTTCGCCTGAAAACCGCAAAGCCGCGCCGCGCGGGGAGATCCCCCGCGCGGCGATTCATATTCCGGGTATCCACAAGAAGAGTACGAACGTTTCTGCCCAAAGGACAGGCTTAGAAAAGATTTGCTCATATAGATGATATATTATATACTATTACTCATGACAGAGCATATGGTAAGTGATATGATATACGAGCTTTACTGATCTCCCAATTTAACAGGAAGGCACGGAGGATAATATGAATAGAAGGAAATCATTTATCGTTTGCGCGGGACTTCTCGTCCTGATCGCCGCCGCGGTGATCCTGTGGCCGGCGGTCGTCGGCGTGAAGGTGGATAGGGTGATCCCGGCGTCCTTCACGGCGACGGGGGAAGAAGAACCCGGCTCGACACTTTCGGTCACGATCCGGGGAAGAGCGTATCTGAAGCCCTTTTCCGGGGAGATCGGCCGCTTTCACGGGCTTTTCCGGGTGGAAAGATTCGGCGAGGAGGGCCCGGAGGAGGCGTGGATCGAGTTTAACGGAGGAGGGAACCTTCCCTCAAGCTGGATCGAAAACGGAGAATTCAGGTCGAACCGGCTCGCGAGCCTCTACGTGGACGGCCTTTTCGAAAAGATGCTGATCGTGGTCTACGATGAGGAAGAGACGGGCTGGACCGGGGATCGGGGGCCTTTCCTCTCGTATCCCGGATTGACGCGCGCGGACATGAACGCGTACCTTTTCCGTAAGATGGGCGTTTCCTGAAAAGAAGAGACCGGATCGCAAAAAGCCGCGCCGCGCGGGGTCCCCGCGCGGCGCGGCTTTTTGCGTTTCACACCCTGAAAAGGCGCGTCAGAGCGCATAGAGCGCACTGTTTTGAAGGATAACTTCGCCCGTCACGCCGAAGAGCAGAAAGGCGGAGCCCTCTTCGGAAGAAAGGCGCGCGGATAGCACGATCTCCCGGTCGAGATAGAGCACGGCCACGTCGTGATCCTTCACGAGCCGGAAAGAATGGCGGCCGTCTTCCGTGCGGGGGAGGGGACGGGAGAGCCCCTGCTCGCGGATGACCCGGTCGGTGCGCGCGAAACGCACCCGGTCTTCACCCGGAAGGAATTCGAATTTATACCCTCTTTTTGTCTCCGGATCGGCGCCGAGGATCAGACCGAAGGATCGCGCGCCCCGGCATATAAGCTCGCCCTCCAGTAAGAAGACCTCGCCGGGATCCGGAAGGACCGGGGCGTCTTCTCTTCCGTCCGCCCTTCCGGCGCGGATCACGGGAAGCTCCCGCTTTTTCCGCCACCGGGCAAAGCTCTTTTCCGGCATCCCGGCGGCAAGGGTGCCGTCGGGCCTCTGGGAAAGCTCGGTCACGCCGAGGTTGCCGCCCCATTGCCAGCCGCCGTTGTCGTCGTCCCCTTCCCGGGTGGGGATCCATCCGAAAAGATACCGCTTTTCCCCGTCGGAAGCGGTCTTCGCTGCGTAGAAGGCGCGCCCGTCGAAGGCGTCGTCGTCCGGGATCGTCCACGGACCGCGAAGCTCCCGCGCCATGGCGTAGCGGGTGAGCGAGCGGTCGGAGTATTCCGAATAGACGAGATACCACCAGTCGCCCATCCGGAAAAGATCGGGGCATTCGTGGGTGTGATAGAGCGCGGGCTCCCAAAAGGGCTCGGCCGCGCGCCAGGAGAAGAGATCGGGGGAGACGTACTGCCCCACAAGCCCCGCCGTGTACGGGCCGCCCGCGCGCCGCTTGACCAGCGCCATGCGGTAAAGCTTTTCCTCCGGATCGAAAAAGACGAAGGGATCGCGCAGATTGTCCCCGTCGAAGCCCTCTTCCGCCCGGAAGCTTTCGCCGGGCAGCTTTTCCCAGTTGAGAAGATCGTGGCTCACGGCGTGGGCGATCCGCTCCGCGGGTTTTTTATGGGGATTGTGGGCGGTGTAGAAAAGATGGAACAAATCGCCGCCTTCCTCCCGCAGGACGCTCCCGGTGAAGATATACAGATCCTCTTCGTCCGGAGCCCCCCGCGGCACGACCTCGCCCCGCTCGGTGAAGTCCACGAAATCTTCGCTTTCCAGAAGGAACCAGGGCGTGCCCTCGCCGTGTCCGGCGGCGTCGCGCCAGTCGTGGAGATAGAAAAGACGGAAAAGTCCGTCGTGCCGGAAGGGGATAAAATCGGCCGCCGCCGCGCCGCGCGGCTTGTAATAGTACCGGTAGGGATATTCCTTCATGATCGTTCTCTTCCTCCCGTATTGATTCCGGCTCTATTCTATCACGGAAAGGCCGTGCAGGAAAGAGAAAAAAGAAAAAAGACGGCCTTCCTTTCGGGAAGGCCGCGGACCGGACGCGTTTTTCAGGGCGCGTAGAAGATCCAGAAGAAGATGTAGGCGGGGATCACCGCCGCCAGGGTGAAGGGGATCCCGATGCGGAAGAAGTCGCGGTTTTTCACATCGTACCCCTCCTTGCGCAGAAGGCCGATGCCGGTGATGTTGGCCGAGGCGCCGACCGGGGTCAGGTTTCCGCCGAGCGTGGCGCCGGAGAGCAGACCGTAGTATAGAATGGTGGGGTCGACGCCCATGGCGGCGGCGATGCCCTGGGTCACCGGAAGCATGGTCGCCACGTAGGGGATGTTGTCGATAAAGGCCGAGAAGAGGACGCTGGCCCACACCAGGATCGTGTAGATCAGGAAGAGATTTCCGCCGCTGATCCGGGTGAAGAGCGAGGCGATGGCGTCCACCACGCCGGTTTCGGTGATGCCGCCCACCACCATAAAGAGGCCGAAAAGCAGGCCGAGAGTGGCGATATCTACTTCCTTCAGCACGTCCCAGGCCGCGCGGACGCTTTTCTTCCGGATGCAGCGGACGACGATCCCCACCGCGAGAAGCGTCATGCAGATGACGCCGTTGGTGACGTCGGGGCGGTTGGGGAAGAAGGAAGCCGCGATCAGAAGCAGCACGGTCAGAAGCATCAGGATCGAGGGGAAATAATCGGTGACCTCCGTGCGGCCGACCGACTCCACCTTGCCTGTCTCTTTGCGGAAAAGGATCAGAAGCAGGGACGCGGCGCAGAGCGCGCCGAGCTCCACGGCCCAGAAGATCCCGGGCTTGCCCTGAAAGGCGAAGAAGTCGAGAAAATCCATTTTGGCGTAACCGCCGAGCATGATGGAGGTGGTGTCTCCCACCAGCGTCGCCGCCCCCTGCAGGTTGGAGGAAACGGCGATGGCGATGATCATGCCCACCGGGTTGATCTCCAGCTTTCTGGCGATGGCCATGGCGATCGGCGCGATCATCAGGACGGTTGCGACGTTGTCGATGAAGGCCGAAACCAGCCCGGCGAAGAGCGAGAGCACCACGATGGCCCATTTGACGTTCGGCACCTTTTCCAGGATCAGGTCGGCCAGGAGCGCCGGCATCTTCGACTCGATCAGAAGCGCCACGATCCCCATGGTGCCGGCGATCATCATCAGGACGTTGAAATCCACGTAGCCGAGCGCTTTTCCCGCGGGAAGCATCCCCGATGCGATGAAGATCACGGCGGAGCCGAGCGCGACGAACGGCCGGTATTTGGGCAGGGCCAGCATCAGAACGTAGGTCGCGGCGAACAGTATGACGGCGTAAATCATGTTTTTTTCTCCTTGACGTGTAAAAAAAGACTTTTACGGCGCGGCGGGGCGCCGTAAAAGTCTCGCTTCTTGAAAACGCACTCCGGGGACTTTCGTCCCGTCCTGACGAAGCTGCGTCACACGGAGGTCCGTGCAAGCTACTCCCTTTTACTTGGGAAAGTATACCATTTCTTTCCGGAATTTGCAACAGCTTTTTGTCGAGGAACAGAAAGACGCGAAAAAGCTTTGCCGGGCGGCCATATCCCCGGAGACGCGGCGCGCTTGCGCTTTCTCTCCTTACGGCAGGTTTATACTCCTGCGGTTCAGGCTTCTTCCGCCTTCCTTTTCCGGAAGGCGTTCCGGACGTCCTTCACGATGGGCTTCACATAGCAGAGCGTCACGGCGAAAACGCCCGTGGCGGCCAGATGGAGGAAATACACGAGCCATCCGTGATTCTTGTTGAGGAAGGGGAGACCGTTCACCGGAGGATCCACGACGTACATGAAATTGACCCGGCTGACGTAACTCACGATCTTTTGCCCGTCCTCCACGGCGTATTCCACCACGTCGTAGGTCATGCTGTTGAGATAGACCGCGACGAACCCCATGAACGCCAGCATCTTCAGGGCCGTCGCGTAATCCCGGACGGTCCATCCGATCTCCCTGTTCAGCAAAAGACAGACCGCGTAGACCACAAGCACCGTGTGATAGGTGAAATACTGGAAGGCCACCACGGGAGAACCGAGCGACGAGCTGGTGGGGATCAGGATCGCCGCAAGCCCGCCGACCAGGCAGGAGGGGACCATGAACGCGATCAGCGCGCGGTGAAGCTTTTCGCTTTTGGTGAAGTTGAGCAGCGCGATGAAGATCAGCTGCACCGAGCAGAGGTGGAACGGCAGATCGGTTTTGGGAAGGTAGCCGCCGTAGGTCTTTTCATTGGAGAGGATGTAGTAGAACACCTTGATCGTCTCGGAGACGATCCCCACGTAAAGAAGCAGCCGGAACCACTTTTTCAGTTCCAGCTTCCGGAGAAACACGCACCCGAGCGCGCCGGCAAGGGCGCACAGAGCGAGAAGGACGATATGCTTCGTTCCGAACATCAGGACACCTCGACTTTCCATGACGAAAAGGTTTGACGGTTTTCCTCAAAGAGGAAGCCCCTTGAAGCGCCGGCTGGGGCCGGAGCCCGTGCCGCAGCCGATCGGAGCCCGGCCGACCCTTTCAAACCGAAAGGTCGTCCGGGCGCGTTTCCTGGTTCTGCCGTTGCGGGCCTTTATCGGCTTCGTACCGGCCGCGCCGCCCGTTTTTTCCCGCAAACGGAAGGAAAGCGTACTTTTCTTCACTATACCGCAATCCCGCCCGGAAATCAAGCATCCGGCATAAAAATCCGCGGCGCGCGCCGCGGGAGAGGAACGAAAGATGAATAAAGAGGACTCCCTTTCGCCGGACTGCGCGAAGCGCAATACCGGTCGAACGGGGGACGATGAGAACGGAAAAGGCACGTGCGAAATGCAAGTGCCTTTTTTGTAGAGTAAAACCACTCGTTGGACGAGTGGTTCAGGAAAGCTTAAGCGAAAAGGAAGAAAAAGAACTCCTTTTGCTGTATACAAGAGGTGCGGTCTGCCAACTGCACCAGGAACAGCAAAAGGAGGACATTCAGGATGAGTCTGAATGACATACATAGTTTATC
>JAFRWU010000118.1 GCA_017441705.1 Clostridia bacterium
GAGCACCGTCAGGATGCCGTCCAAGGAGGCCGCGAAGCGGATCGCCCAGGACGCCGGGGACATGTCGGGATGATGCGCGAGAAAAAGCTTTTTGACTTCTTCCGGCGGATCGGCGAGCCTTCCGCCCTTGACCGGCTCCATAACCGTAACCGATTTTCCGTGCCGGCGTGCCACTTCGTAGTTGGCGCGCGAGGTGATCGAAGGGTTCTCCCAGTCGGCGTAGTTGATCTGGAGCTGGATGAAATCCACGTCCGGATGTTCGGTGAGCAGGCGGTCCAGGAGCTCCGGGCCGGAATGGTAGGAAAATCCGTAATGGCGGATCAGGCCCTTTTCCTTCTGCTTCCGTACGAAATCCCAGAGGTCGAACTTCTCGTATCTCCGGTAGTTGTTCTCCATGAGGGAATGGAGCAGGTAATAGTCGAAATACCCCGCCCCGGTCCTTTTGAGGCTCGTCTCAAACTGCTGCTTCGCGGCCTTTTCCGTCAGGGCCACGAAGGCGTTGATCTTCGTGCAGAGGGTGTAACTGTCCCGCGGATGCCGCTCTACCAGCGCTTTCCGGATCGCGGATTCCGATCCGGGATACAGGTAGGCCGTGTCGAAATACGTGAAACCGGCCTCCAGAAACAGGTCCGTCATCCGGCTGACCTGCACGACGTCGATCGTCAGGCCTTTGCGCGGAAGGCGCATCAGTCCGAAGCCGAGCTTCGGCACTTCTTTTCCGAAATAGTCCGACATGGCGTTTCCTCCTTTGCTCCGCCGTCCGTTCCTTGTTCTCTTCTCTATCGCTTCGTTCCGATCCAGGTCACGGCGTCTTCCCTGCCTTCGTAGACCGCGTCGGTGCCCGTCGCGTTCTGGAAGATGCATCCGGACACCACGAGGTCTTCGGATTCGTTCCGGATCGCCGTCGTGCCGCGGAGGCCCATCAGCCGGTTGTTGTAGAAGCCGCTGTTCGTGATGACGTTCCGCGCCCCCTGCACCAGATACCCGACCACCGCCGTGTCGGCGAAGCAGCCGTCCAGGACGTTGGCGCCGCTCTCGATCCAGAAAGACACCGAATCCCGGAGCATCTCCGGCACGCCGAAGGAAAGGATCTCCCGCTCCAGCTCTTCGCCGTATCCGCCGGCGTTGAAGATCTTTTTGTTCCTTCCGTAGAATTCGGACCATTCCCGGACGCTCTTTCCCGCGGGCGGGACGGTGCCGCCCCAGTTGTGGCACCGGGTCAGGCGGTTGGCGCCGGCGGCCAGGCGGATGCCGACCGTATAGTCGATGACGAAGCAGTCGGTGAAGTGTCCGTCGCACTCGTTCGTGTAGATGCCGGTGTTCCCCTTCAGGCCGGACATGTTGCATTTGCAGTAGACGTTGGTCGCCACCAGCTCGTAGAGCCTTCCCCCGACGTCCCCGCCGACGCAGAGCCCGTACTTCCTGCCGTTGTGGAGCGTGACGCCGGTGAGGGTATAGTGGTGGGCGTTCGCCAGGAGCAGGCAGCTCGCAAGGCCCTTCCCGTCGATATCGCCCCCGCGGAGAAAGAGGCCGAGGTTGTCATAGACCGAACCGTCGGGATTATACAGGGTGAGTTCGTGGAAATCCCCGTTCCCGTCGTAGGTCAGGACGAAATCCATCTCCCTGTCCGCGAGGAGCCGCGCCGCGGGATGCATGTCCAGCGAGCAGCGGTTCCGGATGAAGAGCGGATCCGCTATCCGGTAGTCCCCTTTCGGGATCGCGAGGATGCCGTTCGGCGTTTCGTCGATCGCCCGCTGGATTCGCTCGGAGTCGCTCCTGTCCCCCGGAAGGCGCGGAAAATCGGTCAGGATTCGGTCGTACATGTCCCTTTTTCTCCTTCAGTGCACGTTTTTCATGATCTTGGTCGCGAGCCACAGGCAGACGACGAGTCCGGCGATCAGGACGATGACCGCCGGCACGGGATGCCAGAAGGCGATCAGGCCGCAGAGCGCCGGAGCGGCCGCCGTGAGGGCGATCGCCTTGGAAAGCTGGAAGGCGTACCGCTTCGGATCCTTCGGCTTCACCGAATTCCGCGCCCGGTACGGCAGCATCTTATAGTCTTTGGTCAGCGCGAGGACCGCCGCGTAAAGAAGGATCGCCCCCGCGAAGATCAGCATGAGGATCGAAAACCCGTAATCCATACCTTCTCCCTCTCCGTATCCGTCAAACCGGTCTCAGCGAATGAACCCGAGGCAGCCCCGCTCCGCGAGCGGAACGAATCCCAGGGACCGGTAGAAGGCTTCCGTTTCCGGCACCGCGTCGGTCATGAGCTGGATCTGCCGCACGTCCGGGTAGCGGTCGAGCAGCTTTTTCACGAGGGCCGTCCCGATGCCGCGCCTCTGCAGCGAGGGATCGACCAGCAGATCCTGGAGGAAGACGACCGTGCATCCGTCGCCGACGGCCCGCAGGATCCCGGCAAGCTTTCCGTCCTCATAGGCGGCCAGCACCAGAAGCGACTTCCGGAACCCCTCCGCGAGAAGCGGCATATTGTCCGTATATGCCTTCCAGCCGGCCGAGTCGTAGAGCCGGAAGATCTCTTCCTCCCGGAATTCACCGTATTCCTGGATCTCCATGTCTTTCCCCTCAGCGGAACGCGGGATCCGGGATCCCCGCTTCGCACGGAACGCCCGTCTGGCAGAGACCGCAGCCGTAGCGCGGCGCGTGGACCAGGCGCGACGCGGAGACGCAGGATGCGCATTTCACGTGATCCTTCCCCGTCACAAGATCGATCGCCTTGGCAGGGCAGCGCGCGGCGCAGGCCCCGCAGCGGATGCAGTAATCGTAGATGCCGCTGTACGGCCTGGGGTCCGGTTCGAACAGGGCGCTCACGACGACGCTTCCGAAACGGCCCGCGACGCCTTTCTTCGTGATCAGCCCCTTGGAGAGCCCGAAGGTCCCGAGCCCGCAGACATAGGCCGCGTGCCTCTCGGACCACCGGCTCCCGTAGGTGGTCTCGCCGATCTCCTCATATCCCTCGATGCCCTTTCCCGCGAAGACCGACTGCCACCGCGGGTCGGACGAGGGAACGCAGGCGGAATACCCTTTCTCCCGGAACCAGGATCCCACCGCGTTCATGGTTGACGTGATGAATTCCTGCCCTTCGATCCGGGCGTAGGCCCAGAGATCCGACGCCGTCTTCACCTCTTTCCGATTGCTTTCCCGCACCGCTTCGCTCAGCGGAAAGAAGAAGGAGACGACCGTCTTCGCGCCGGGGAGCCATTCCCCGGGGCTCATATGCCACGGGCCGATGACGCCCGCTTTCTTGTATGCGTCAAAAAGGGGATCGTCCGCCGCGCCGAAACCGACCAGGGGCGGATCGTACATCCTCGTCCCCGCGTATTCCGGCCGGATCCCTTTTCCCGTGCTCAGCGTGTTCCCGGGCACGGTCTCCCAGAGATCGCGCGTGGCCGAAAGGACCGTTTCCTTCTCCAAAGCGAGCTCCTCCTTTCGAGGCGGCCGGCGGTCATCTGAGTTCCCTCAGATGCTCCTTGTGTTCTTCGGTGACGCGGAAGCTTTCCAGGGCTTTCCGGACCGCCATCCGGTGCACCCATTCGTCCAGCCTCCGCTCTTCGATGTACGGCAGGGTCTCGTCGTACCGCTTCGCGAGCGCCGTCGCGAAGAACCATGCGATCATCATGCGGAGATAGTATTCTTCGCTCTTCACCGAGGCGGCGAGATCCAGGTATTCCTCCCGGAAATCGTCGCCGAGGAATTCGTTCATCAGCATGCGCAGGCCGAAGCGCGCGGTATACACGTGATCCGACGCGATCCATTTCCGGATATACGGCAGAAGCTTCTCGTGGTTCTTCGTAAAAGCTTTCGGCGTCGCCTGATCGGAGACCGGCCAGCAGTCCGCGTACGGGAGGAACCGCTCCGTCTCCCCGACGCACTCTTCGAAATCCCGGATCATCGCGATCAGGAAGAAATGCACCAGGTTCTCTTCGTAATACGCGTGCGGAAGGGACGCGAGGAAGGCGTCCTTCTCCCCGCTCTGGAACGTCTCCTTCGCGACCCTTCGCATGTCGGGCGTCCGGACGCCGAGGATCGTCTCCGGGGAGATGTTCGGAACGAGCTTCGCCTGGAATTCGCGGTATCCTTCGTCTTTGGCTGCGATCAGTTTCTCAAGCACCGTCATGGGATCTGTCCTCATCCTCTTCTTTCGTCCCGCAGCGGTTCGTTCCAGAGGACCGCTGCCCCGTGCTCCGCGGCGATCGCGTCGATCTTCTCCGGGAGATTTTCCAGATACGCCGCTTCCTTTTTCCGCGACCGTCTGCCTTTCCCGGTGAAGAGCACCTCTTCGAAATACGCGTCGTAGGATACCGCGAAGTCTTCCTCGTCCCGGTGCGGGAAGAAGGAGACGGCCGCCTTGTATGTAATGGACCCGGCTTCGGAATCGC
>JAFRWU010000003.1 GCA_017441705.1 Clostridia bacterium
ACCTCATCCGGCCCGCTTCGCGGCCCACCTGTCTCGCCTGCCGGCTCGGTCGGCGCTTTTGAGCTTGCGCTCAAAGGTCTCCACCGGAGACCCGCGCCCCTCAAAGGGGAAGGCATTGGAGACCCGCGCCCCTCGAGGGGAAGGCTTTGGGGGACGGCGAGGGGCGGAGGACGAAAAAGCCCCCGGAGGACGGGCGTCCTCCGGGGCGGTTCACAACGTATTCTTTATATGATTTATATTATATAGGTAGGCCGTGCGATCAAAGCTGTGCGCTCAGCCGGGAATCCGTACGTCGCCGGAAGGCCGCGAGGGATCAAAGCTCTGCAAGAAAGCGGGGGGACACATCATCCGCGGGGGAACACCTCATCCGGCCCGCTTCGCGGCCCACCTGTCTCGCCTGCCGGCTCGGTCGGCGCTTTTGAGCTTGCGCTCAAAGGTCTCCACCGGAGACCCGCGCCCCTCAAAGGGGAAGGCATTGGGGAGCAAAATCAGATCTCGTCGATGCGCGGATCCCAGACCGAGACGCGCTTTCCTTCCCGCACGGAAAGGTAGCAGGCCAGGACCAGCCGCAGGGTGTTTCGTCCCTCCTCGGCGGTGCAGACCGGGCCGGCCTCGCCCCTGAGGTAATCCGCGAAGGGCTTCGCCTGGGCCTTCAGGCGCTCTCCGTGCGCCGCGGGGCTCGGGATCCCGCTGGGGGTCCAGTCCTTGTCGCCGTTTTTGAACCATTTCAGCCCGGGCTGGCCCGCGGGACGCGGGAGCGCGGTGCTGACGGCGTCGCCGTAATACTGCTGGATCGACCCGCCGGTGAGGTAGATCTCGGTGGTGATCTCCGACGCGGAGGTGGTGAAGCCGCAGGAGATCTCCGCGATCATGCCGTCCGCGTATTTGAAAAGCGCCACGCCGTTGTCGTTCGGGATCTTCGGGTTCGCCATGGTGGTCATTTCGCACATGACCGTCTCCGGCATGCCGAACATCCACTGCATCATGTCGATGGGATGGGCGGAATCGTCGGCGAAGATGTCGCGGTTCAGCTCCGGCGCCACGTGCCACGCCGTCTCGAAATTCGCCCAGAGATGGGTCGCAAGCCCGTGACGGCGGCGGTAATGGCAGACCTTGCCGAGACTTCCGTCGTGCACCAGTTCCTTCATCCGGATATTCTGCGGATCGGTGCGGCTCTGCCAGCCCATGGTGAATTTGACGCCGTTCCGCCTGACCGCGTCGACGATGCGGTCGGCCTCCTTCATGTGCAGCGCCATCGGCTTATAGAGGATGATATCTTTTTTCGCATCGGCCGCGCGCTCGACGTATTCCGCGTGGAAGCTCGTCTCGCTCGTGATCGCCACCGCGGAAATATCGCTCGCAAGAAGCTCGTCGAGGCTCGAAAAACACGGGATCCCGAGCTTTTCGCAGCCGTCGGCCGCCCGCGCTCCGTCCCGGTCCCAGCCGCCCGCAAGCTTTACGCCGTATTCGGGATGGGCGTTCCATTCGCCTCCGAAGGAAAATACGTGGCCGTGTGCAAATCCGATGATTCCGACCTTGATCATGACCGTTCCCCTTTCTTTTCTCTCGTTTGTCCGGTTCCAGTATAGCGCGGGAAGCCGCGCCTGTCAATCGCGATTTCCCGCGCCGCGGCCCGCCGCGGGACGTTTTCTCCGCGTGACGAATTTTCCGGGCGATTTTTGTGACTATTTCACAAGGCGGAATTTGTATCTTTCTCTTGATTTTGTGATACCGCTGGGGTAAAATCAAAGCGTGAGCCCGCGCCGTCTGCGGCGCGGGCGTATCCGACGATTCGAGAGTTTTTACGGAGGTATGTGAAAAATGAAGCTTGGTGTGAACACCGTTCTGTTCAAGGGCTTCGGCGTCAAGGAGGCCTTCAAGGCCATCAAGCTCGCCGGCTACGACGGAGCGGAGCTTTCCTGCATCGAGGGCATGTGCGAGCATCTGGTGCTCGACGCCTGGGAGACCGAAGCGCCCCTGGTGCGCGCGGCGGCCAGAGAAGCCGGGATTGAGCTCCTTTCCATGGAGGTGGCAAGCCTGAACGAAGAGCGGCTGAAAAAAGCCTTCGCCGCGGCGCGTTTCCTCGGGATCCCCGTGGTCAACGTGGGGCCCGGCGGCAAGACCGGCGACGAGGAATCCTTCCTGAACGCGGTCGCCACCCTGAAAAGCCGCGCCGAGCTCGCCGCAGAATACGGCGTGAAGCTCTGCTGCAAGGCGCACGTGGGCTGCGCCATCGACTCCACCCCCACCACGCTGCGCGCCGCCGGACTTCTGGATCTGCCTTCCTTCGGCGTGGATATGGATCCGAGCCACATCTGGCGCGCCGGCGAAAAGCCGGAGAACGCGCTCGCCGCAGTGGTCGCCCGGATGGGACACGTGCACATCCGCGACTGCAAGGGGCCCGGCCCCTCGCCCGGAGCGCCGGCCGATCAGGCCTGCGGACGCGGCGAGATCAATCTCTTCGGCTATTTCAAGGCGCTGACCGATTTCGGTTACGACGGACCGGTCTGCCTGGAAGTCATCGGACCCGAGCAGACCATGCCCCAGGCGATGGCCATCGCCGCCGAAAGCTACGGCTACATGAACGCGTGCCTGAAGATCCTCGGCGCGCGGTAAGGGAGGAAACGACTATGGGAAACAAGCTGCCGAACATTCTCTTCTTCGGGATCGATTCCCTCCGGCGGGACCACATGAGCAACTACGGCTATTCCCGCCTGACCACGCCCCACATCGGCAAGTACGCCGAGGGCGGCGTGACCTTTGAAAACTGCTTCTCACCCCACATTCCCACCACCCCCGGCTATTCCAACATGCTGACCGGGCGCGACTGCTTCGGCACCGACGTGGTGGGCCTTTCCCAGCCGAAAATCATCGACGGCGTCCCGGTCCTGGCCGAGGTGCTGCGCGACCGCGGCTACAACACCACCTGCGTGGGCTTCCAGGGCAACGCCGCCGGACGCGGCTACGACAAGTACATCAGCTTCTCCGGATGGGGCCCCGACCGCGAGGACGGACGCGCCCACAAGGCCGAAGCCCTCAACGAGGTCGCCATCCCCGAGCTGGAGAGACTGGCGAAGGAGGACAAGCCCTTCTTCCTCTTCCTGCGCCACATGGATCCCCACAGCCCCTACCTGCCGCCCGAGCCCTTCCAGCATATGTTCTTCCAGGGCGATCCCTGCGATCCCGCCGATCACCGCATGGAAAAGGTCTACGCCTTCCGTCCCTTCGCCGACTACATCGCAAGCTGGATCCCCAAAGGCTGCACCAATCCCGACTACGTGATCGCTCAGTACGACGCCGCCCTGGCTTACATGGACGCCTCGATCCAGCGGATCCTGCAGAAGCTCGCCGATCTGGGCATCGAGGACGACACCATCGTCGTCTTCGTCTCCGACCACGGCGAGACCCTTTACGACCACGACTGCTACTTCGACCATCACGGCATGTACGAGCCGACCCTGACGGTGCCGCTGATCATCCGCTGGAACGGACATCTGCCGGCGGGCAAACGCATCCCCGACATCTGCCAGCTCAAGGATTTCATGCCCACGCTTCTGGATCTGATGGGCGTCGAGACCGGTCTCCCCTTCGACGGACGGAGCCTGATGCCTCTGATCCGCGGCGAAGAGCGCGAGCCGGAGCCGGAATTCTACATCACCGAATGCACCTGGATGCGCAAGCACGGCTGGCGCACTCCCGAATGGAAGCTGATCGTCTCGCTGGAGCCCGACTTCCACTTCAAGCCGATGCTCGAGCTCTACAACCTCATCAAGGATCCTCTGGAAAATCACAACGTGGCCGACGAAAACCCCGAGGTGGTGGAGATGCTGCGCGCCAGGATGGAGGCTTTCATCGCAAAGCGTGAAAAGGAAGTCGGCCGCACCGACCCGATCTACCGGAACTTCCTTGCCAACGACCGGCCCTTCGCCTCTTCGGAGGAGGCTTACTACGGAAAGTACATCGGCGGCATCGAAGACGCCGTCAAGCTGCAGAAGCAGGACAAATAAAGGAGGAACGCGAATGCTGAGAGTCTGCGTCATCGGCCTGGGACACATCGGGAACCTGCACGCGACCATCTACAAGGAAGACGAAATGGTGGAGCTCGTCGGCGTGTGCGATCTGATCGAGGAGCGCGCAAAGGCCGCCTCGGAACGCCTCGGCGTTCCCTACTGGCTGGACGCGCCGACCATGCTCCGGGAAGTCAAGCCCGACCTGGTCTCGGTGGCCACCGGCGGATACGAGTATTCCTCCGATCACTGCCTGCCCACGATCCAGGCGCTGGAGGCCGGATGCCACGTGCTGTGCGAAAAGCCCATCTCCAACTCCATCGAGGACGGGCGGCGCATGGTGGCGGCGGCAAAGAAAAACGACCGCTGCTTCGCCCTGGACTTCAACCACCGCTTCACCCCCGCCGCACGCACGGCGAAGAAGTGGCAGAACGAGGGACGGATCGGCGACCTGCTCTTCTGCAACATGGCGCTGTGGATCGGAAAGCCCCAGCCTCTGGAATCCCCCTATTATCACCTGAAGGCCCTGAATCCCCATTCCTGCGAGATCATCCGTTACTTCATGGGCGACGTGGAGGCGGTGCAGTGCTTCGCGATGATGGCGCCGGGACGCAATATCTGGTCCACGGCCTCCATCAACATGAAGTTCAAGTGCGGCGCGGTGGGTCATCTGACCTCCAGCTACGACATCGCCCGCGGCCATCCGATGGAACGGTGCGAGGTGGCGGGTCTGAAGGGCCGGCTGGTCTTCGAGGACATGTGGCGCGAGGCGACCCTTTACCCCGCGGGCGATCCGGTGAAGCTCGTGTATACCAATCCGGTCTTCGGCGGATATTCCAATTTCGACGACACCTTCCGGGAGAGGATCCGCTGCTTCGTGCGCGAAGTGGCCGCCGGCACCCGTCCCGAGGATATCGACGGCAGCGGCCTGCAGGGCCTGAAGGCCCAGATGATCATCCACGCCGCCATCGAATCGCTGGACACCGGGCGCGTGGTCTATCTGGAAGAAATGTTCCCCGACGTTTACGCCTGAAAAGGGCGACATCAAAGAGAAGGAGAAAATGAATATGGCAATCAAAGTAGCGATCGTCGGTATGGGCGGCATCGGCAACACCCATGCGAGAGTCTATATGCAGGATCCCCGGGCGGAGCTTGTCGCGGTATGCGATCTGGTGAAGGAAAAGGCCGACAAGGCCGCCGAAGCCTACGGCTGCCGCGCCTTCTACGACGAGGAGGAAATGCTCAAGGCCATGCCGGAAATCGAAGCGGTGTCGGTCACCACTTCGGGTTACGACAACGGTTCCATGCACTTTGAGCCGGCGATGCTGGCCCTTTCCTACGGCAAGCACGTTCTGGTGGAAAAGCCGATCTGCGCCGACATCCGCGACGCGCGGGAGCTGGTCGCCTACGCCGACAGACAGAAGCTCTACCTCGGCTGCGATCTGAACCACTACTTCACCGGTCCGGCTTACGACGCCGACAAGATGATCGCGAACGGCGATATCGGCGAACTGGTCTACTGCGTTCACAAGGTCGGCTTCAACGGCAGCGAAAAGAAGTACGGCGGCGCGGGCTCTCCCCGCTGGCTGACCCCGTACTCCCACATCAAGGCCTTCTGCGCCCATCCCTTCAGCGTGATGCGCCATTTCTGCGGCGACATCGTGGGCGTGCAGGCTTTCCTTTCCAAGCCCGGCGTGCGCGCCACGGCCTGCGATCCGATGCTTTCCATCTGCTCGATCCACGTGAAGTTCGCCAACGGCGGCGTCGGCTACCTCCTCAGCCAGCGCGGCGACGCCATGTTCGGGCTGGGCGGCTGGTGGAGCTACGAGCACGCCGGCACCCGCGGCACCTTCTGCATCGAGAACGCGGTGGAGAAGCTGCATTACTGGGATGTGGACAAGGTCGAAAACCCCGGCATGGCCTCCCCGACGCCGGTGACCAAGGACTACGGCGTCTCGGACTTCGGCAGCACCTTCCCGAACCGGATCGGCGCCTTCCTGGAGGATCTGGAGAACAAGGTCCCGCGTGAATACCTCCGCGCCTCCGGCCGCGACGCGCTGGCCACGCTGGAATACACCTTCGCCGCCATCAAGTCCTACGAGAACGGCGGCATCCTGGTGGTGCCCGAGATGCTCCCGCCGCTCCACGGCGACATCTCCAGAGTCTGGTAATCCATGAATTTTCTTCTGATCAACGCCGATCAGCTCCGGCACGACGCGGTGGGATACCGCGGACTGCGGGATGTGAAGACTCCCAACCTGGACCGGCTGGCCCGGGAGAGCGTCGATTTCCGGGAGGGGTTCACCCCCCTCCCGGTCTGTTCTCCCGCGCGTCAGTCGATCCTTTCGGGACGTCATCCCGACAGCTTCGGCGCCCAATGGAATTACGATTTTATCCCCACGCCGCGGCTGGATCCGGCCTGGTGCTGGCCCCGCGCGCTCGAAAGCCGGGGCTGGAACACCGGTTACGTCGGCTCCTTCCACGTGGCGCCCGAGCGCGACGCCCGTCCCTACGGCTACCGGGATTTTATCAGCAGCGCGGAGCACAAAAAGCTCCTGTCCGAAAAATACCCCGGCGCGGTCTACTCCGGCGGATGGTTCGGCTGTCCGAGCCCGATCCCGCTGGAGGACAGCGCGACCCACTGGACGGCCGGGAAGGCGGTCTCTCTTCTGGAAAAATACGTCTCGTCCGACAGGCCGTGGCACCTCTGGGTGGACTTTGAGGAGCCGCATCTCCCCTGTCGTCCCTCGGCTCCCTTCGACGCCATGTACGATCCCGCCTCGATCGCTCCGTGGCCGGGATACGGCGACGACTTTCACGACAAGCCTTACATCCACCGCCAGCAGACCTGGAGCTGGGATACCGACGCGTGCACCTGGGAAAGGGATTTCGCGCCTATGGTCGCCCGGTATTTCGGCGTGGTCAGCCAGCTGGACGACGCGATCGGCCGGATCCTCGACTGCCTCCGCCGGAGCGGAAAGTGGGACGACACCGTCGTCGTCTTCACCTCGGACCACGGAGACATGTGCGGAAGCCATCAGATGCTGGACAAGCACTACGTGCTTTATGACGACATCCTGCGGGTCCCCTTCCTGGTGAAATACCCCGGAGCCGCGCCGCGGGTCAGCGGGGAATTCGTGCAGAACACGCTCGACCTTCCCGCCTCGCTTCCCGCGTGGCTGGGGATCGATCTGCCCGTTCCCTCTCACGGCCGTCCTCTGCCGCTCGCGGCGGAGGAGGAAAAGGGCCGGCGGGAGATCGTCTCCACCTCAAACGGCCAGCAGTTCGGACTGTATACCGCCCGGGCCATCCGCACGAAAAAGTGGAAATATGTGTGGAACCTTACCGACGTGGACGAGCTTTACGATCTGGAATCCGATCCCGGCGAAAAGGAAAACCGCGTTTCGGATCCCTCTCTTCGCGAACTGCTCGCCGATCTGCGCCGGCGGCTCTGGGATGATCTCGCGGCGCACGGCGATCCCTTTACCGGAAGCGCCTGGCTCAGGCACCAGCTTCTGGACGGCAGGATCGTGCCGCCGGAGCTTGCAAGGAAAGGGACCTCATGAAAATCGCGGCATTTTACGAAAACGTCGCCGAGGGCGCCCGCGCTTCCGGTGTCTCTCTGGAAAAGGCCCTCTCCGGTCTGCAGGAGGAGGGCCTCTCGCTCCTCTGTCTGACGCCCGAATCCTGGGAAAAGGACGCGGGGCTTCTCGGGCCGGTCCTGGAAAAGACCGGGATCGGGATCGAGGGACTTCACGCCGTATGCGATTTTGCGCGGGAACCCGGAACCGAACGATACAAAGCGGTCATCGACCTCGCCCTTTCGCTCGGCGCGGGGAACGTGCTTTTGATCCCCGGCTTCCTCACCACGGGAAACACCGAAGAGGCGTTGCGCCGCATGACCGGGGGCATGCGCCGCGCAGCGCGGTACGGCGCGGAGAAAGGCATGCCGGTCCTGATGGAGGATTACGACGGGATGCTCGCTCCCTTCAACTCCATCGCGGGGCTCGCATATTTCCTGGACGCCGTCCCGGAGCTCGGCTGCGCTTTCGACACCGGCAATTTCTGCATGTACCGCGAGGACGAGCTTTGCGCCTTCGAGCGGTTCGCCGGCCGGATCGTGACGGTTCACCTGAAGGACCGGAGCGATCTTCCCTTCTTCCCCGGCGACAGTTTCAAGGTCTGCGCCGATCTGGAAAAGATCTGGCCCGCCCCGGTGGGAAGCGGGTCGATCCGCATCGCGGAGATCCTCAGAGAGCTGCAGATGCGCGCCTATCCCGGAAACGTCATCGTCGAGCATTACGACGTGGACCCGGAAAGGATGCTGTCCGCGATCCGGACCTCGGTGGCCTGGGTGCGGGATTTTCTTGCGGAGTAACAGAAGCCCTTTGCCGCAAAAGAGGCGTCCCACCGGCGCTTCCTCCGCAAAGAAACGCTTTACCGGACGTGATCGCAGGCGAAAAGACGCAAAAACGGCGCGGCCGCGACGGCCGCGCCGTTTTCGTATCTCTGTCTCAGGTCCGGGGACGCAGAATCCGGCGCCCGTTGCCCGCACTGCCTGCGGGCGATGAAGACTCTCTCCGGTCAGCCGGGGATCGCCCTCACAGAGCGTTTCCGGTCGAAGACGATGCCTTCAGTTTTCCGTATAGCTTTACGGCGATCCATACGAACACACCGGACCAGAAAGCGCCCCATACCTCGACCGCCCACAGCGGAAGGACGCCTCTCTGGTACAGCGCGGGGAAGATATCCGCCAGCATATGCAGAAGGATCGCCGCCGGCAGACAGATCCTCTTTGCGTTCGCAACGCCGTAATATACGATAACCGTCAACCCGATATGGGTGAGCATAGCCGTCACCCGCTCCACGACGTTCATCGCCGCCATCCCGTAATCGAACGCGGCGGCCGCTTGAACGGCGGGAAGCGCGGCGGCGGTTTCCTCCGTGATCTTCAGGGAGCTGAGCGCGGTTTCCGCGTCGCCCTCCGAAAACAGCACCGCAATGACAAGATAGGAGATCATGGCCGGCAGAAGCACGGCAAGGATCTCGATCCCGCCGTGACCGATCCCGTACAGGACCGCATTCTCACGGGTGCGGTTCTTTTTCATGACGTATTTCAGAACGATATGCCGCCCGCACTCTTCGAAAACGCCCGCCATGACGGTCCCGTAGACCACGTAGGCGGCCGTGCTCCCGTTGATGAATCGGGAGACGGGATTGTCCGCAAGGATGCAGAAATAATGCACGCCAAGCTCCAAAACGCGGGCGAAAACGATAAAGCCGGCGGCGCCGGCAGCAAGCCAGCCGATATTCGTCTGTTCCTTGTGCTTCCTGCGCCAGCACAGGAAGAAGACGACGGGGATCGCGATTATCAGAACGACCGCGATGCTCAGCGAGGGTATGCTGCTCTTGCCGACGACGATGTCCTCAAAAGCCGTCATTTCCCGTCGTCTCCCCAGATCTCCACGCAGAAGCCTTTGTGGCCGCATTCGGTGCAGGTCAGCTTGCGGGCGGTCGGCGTATGATTCGCCCAGAAAGCTTCCTTCAGAGCGGGCTTGAACCCCTTATGGCATTCCGGGCAGATGTATTTTACGTGATTGAAATAATACCGGCTGCCCAGTACGCCATAGAGAACCGCCGCCAGTACCCACGCGGCGAAGGGCCACCATATGCCTTTGACGATCCAGAAGATGACGGAAAAGCATTGCAGCGCCGAGACCGGGATCCCGGTCAGGAGCAACATCCAACGCATTCTTTTCAGTT
This sequence comes from Clostridia bacterium, assembly GCA_017441705.1. Classification (GTDB taxonomy): domain Bacteria; phylum Bacillota; class Clostridia; order Oscillospirales; family QAMX01; genus RUG11797. The sequence continues at coordinate 9,771 of JAFRWU010000003.1, forward strand.
TTTTCTTTCCTTCCATAACTGCGGCTACGTCGCCGATGGATTCAACGGAGAAGTTTGCTTTGTTTTTCAGCCCGTTTTTCAGCTCGCGCAGCTTTTCCAGCTTTTCCTCCTTGCCGGCGATTTCCTCCGAAAGAGCTTTTTCCTGCTGCTCGATCAGGAGCGAGATCACCTTTTCCGGATGCTCTTCCTTCAGGATCTGAGAAACGGCGTCGATCGAAAGATCCAGATCCCGCAGGAAGCAGATGATCTTCATCCGCCTGAGATCGTCTTCCGAGTAGAGCCGCCTCCCGCCTTCGGAGAGTTCGCTCGGAATCAGGATGCCTCTGGCGTCATAGTACTGAACCGTCCGGACCGTGACGCCGCAGAGCTTTGCAAGTTCTCCCGTTGTGTATTTCGACATAGCCTGAACCTCCTGTCGCCACGTATTCTACAACATGACGCCGCGTAACAAGCAATACCTTACGCAGGGGGATTTTTTTGTTTTTCGGGAAAGAAACGGTTCCCCGGGATCATTATAGCATTTCTTCCCGGTTTCATCAATCGCCCGCCGCAGAAACAAAAGCCGGCGCTTCCTTTTTTCTGCCGCGGTCCGGGCCCGTCCTTTCCCGGTTTTCCGGCTGGATTTTTTCACGCTCCTGTTGTATAATGAATCCGTCCGGACCGGGCCCGGCCGTCTGAAGCCGGCCGGACGGCCGTCGGGAAAAAACAAGCGGCGGCAGAGCGACGCCTGCCCGCCGTCCGCCTCACACATCGATCACATTTCAAAGGAGAAAACCATGAACATCAAACGTCTGAAAATCCTCTGCGCAGTCCTCGCGGCGCTGGCCGTGCTCTTCGGCGCGGCAGCCGTATACTTTGCCGTCGGCAGGGCAAGCCTTCTTTCGGATTACAAGCTTTACAAAAACGTCATCTCCCAGGACGAGGTGGAAAAGACCCTGTTCGGTCAGCCGGTCTCCGCGGAACGGAACGGCGAATACCGCATCGGCGTCAAAACCGCAGTCGACGGGGATTTCCACGCGGAGCTTTCGATCTATCAGGCGCAGGACGGCAAGTACGTCAAGGTCTTCTCCTGCCCGGCTCTCGTCGGCAAAAACGGCCCCGGCAAGCAGTCAGAGGGCGACGTCAAGACGCCGCTCGGCACCTGGACCGTCGGCGAGGCCTACGGCGTCAAGGACGATCCCGGAAGCAGGGTCCCCTTTACGAAGATCACCGACGATATGTACTGGTGCGCCACCGGAAGCAACGGCAAAAACTACAACACCCTGCTCTATAAAAGCGAGCATCCCGACTGGGATTATTCCGAGGACGAGCATCTGATCGATTACCCCGTCCGCTACGCCTATCTGCTCGACCTCGGCTACAACGCCGCCGGAGCGCCTTACGCCGGCAACGCCATTTTCCTGCACTGCTGGAAAGAGCCCGATTATCCCACCGGCGGCTGCGTCGCCGTTTCCGAGGAAAGCATGATCGAGATCCTCCGGACCGTCGTTCCCGGCACCGCCGTCACGATTTACTGAATTCCCGTTTTGAGATCGGAAATAGGAAATGATTCAAAAACTGTTTCGCCGGATGCTCCTGACCCAGATCCTGTCCGCCATGACCGTGACCCTCTGCATGCTGATCGACAGCATCATGATCGGCCGGTTTCTGGGGGTCGACTCCATGAGCGCCTACGGGCTTGCCAGTCCGCTCCTTCTGATCTTCGCCGCCTTCGGCAGTCTGATCTCCGCCGGCGTGCAGGTGGTGTGCGGCAAGACGATCGGCCGAGGCGACCGGGAAGGCACCAACGCCTGCTTCTCCGTATCGATCTTTCTGGCTGCGGCGATCTCCGCGGTCGGGCTCGCCCTGGTCTTGTCTCTTCTCGATCCCCTGACGTGCCTGCTCGGCGCGGGAAACCCCGGCCCGGACAATCCGGTCTTCGGTCTGACCCGGGAGTATATCGTCGGCTTTATCCTCGGAGCGCCGGCTTTTCTCCTCGCACAGATCATGGTCCCCTATATGCAGATCGCCGGAGCCCGGATGCGCCTTGTCGCCGCGGTCGCCGCCATGACCGTATCGGACGTCGTCTTTGATTTCCTCAGCGTGTTCGTCTTCAACGGCGGGACCTTCGGCATGGGGCTCGCCTCCACGCTGAGCTACTACGTCGCCGTTGCGGTCGGCGTCGGCTGTTTCCTCAAAAAGGATTCCATCTTCCGCTTCCGCCGGAAGCTGATCGGGATGCGGGTCGTCCGGGAGCTGGCCGCTTACGGCGTGCCCACCGTGATCAATCAGATCAGCATGGTGCTTCAGGTCTTTCTTTTCAACCGGCTTCTCCTCTCGGTCGACGGGACCCGTGCGGTCGCCGCCTGTTCGGTGATCCTGACGGTCGGCAACATCTGCTTCTGCGTCGGCTCCGGCGCCGGCGCCGTGGCCATGATGCTTTCGGCTATTTTCTATGCCGATCAGGACAGGACCTCGATCCGGCAGCTCGTGGGGATCATGACGAAATACGCCGTCCTTCTGGATATCGGCGTGACGGCGGTCTGCCTGCTGGCCGCACCTCTCCTGATCGCGCTGTTCCTCGATCCCGCGAGCGGCGCAAGAGCCATCGCCGTGACGGGGCTGCGCCTGTTCGCTCTGTCGCTTCTGCCCTCCTCGATCAACTCCTCTTTCAAGAATTATTATCAGGGCGTAAACCGTCTGCGGCTCGCCGAGATGATCTCGGTCCTGCAGAATCTCGTTTTTCCCGTGCTTTTCGCTTTTCTTCTCAGCCGCACGCTCGGCGTCAACGGCGTCTTTCTCGGCTTCGTCACCGGCGAGACGGCGACCCTCCTTTTCTTCTCCCTCTTCGTATGGAAGCACCACGGCGGAATCTCCTTCTCCGCGGACGCTTACAGCATGCTGGAGCCGGGATTCGGCGCGGACGAGGATCATTCCTTCGAGCGTACGGTACGGTCGCTGGAGGAGGCGGCGGAGGTTTCCAGGCAGCTCGGCGATTTCTGCCGGGAAAAGGGGCTTGACCGGCGTACCTCCAACCTGATCGCCCTTTGCGTGGAGGAGATGACGGTCAACGTCGTCCGGCACGGCTTTACAAAGGATAAGCGTTCCCACAGCATAGACGTGCGCTTCGTCCTGGGGGAAGGGCGCCGCGTCATCCGCATCCGGGACGACTGTCCGGGCTTTGATCCGACCGAATATCTGAAGCTGCATCAGGCCGACGATCCCGCGTCTCATATCGGTCTCCGGATGGTGATGAGCATGGTGAAGGAAGCCGATTACGTGAATTCCCTCGGTCTGAACAGCGTCTCCCTCGTCATATGACCCTCCGTGTGAAACGGCAGGCGGCGCGCCGGATGGCGCGCCGCCGTTGTTTTCGGGGATTCATACCTGCTTTGCCGGGAGTGTGAGGATCGCTCCTCCGAGAAGGCGCGCGTCCTCCAGGGAATGCGTGCTCACCAGAAGCGGCCTTTTCTGCTCCAGGATCAGGGCGATCATCCTTTTCGTCAGCTCCGCGTCCAGCCCCTTGAAGGGCTCGTCCAGGATCAGGAGCCCATCTCCGTAAGCCAAGGCGCGGGCAAGGGCCACGCGTCGCTGTTGGCCGCCCGAGAGAGCGGAGGGAAGCGCGTCAAAGCTCTCCCCGGGAAGCTCCACTTTTTCGAGCCACCGGCCGGCCTCCCCGCGTTTCCCCTTCGGCAGGACCGCCGCGACGTTTTCCTCCGCCGAAAACCAGGGAAGCAGGCGGTCCTCCTGAAAGAGGAAGGACGCCGGTCCCTCCGCGCCGCGGATCGCGCCTGCGTCCGGCTTCAGAAGCCCCGCGATCAGACGGAGAAGCGTCGTCTTGCCGCAGCCGGAAGGCCCCATCAGGACGGCCGCCGGACCGGGGATCTCCAGCGAAAAGTCCCGGAAGACCGGCGTCCTGCCGTAGGAAAAGGAGAGAGAGTCGATTTCGATCATTTCGCTCCGCCCCCTTTCCTTTTGATCAGAGCCACGAATCCCTTTTCCAGGATCCAGCTCAGAAGGATCACCACCGCCGTCCACGCGAAAAGATCGGCGGTCTCCAGATAGATTTTGGAATAGTAGATCTCCGTGCCGAGACTGAGCCTCGGCAGACACAGGACCTCCGCCGCGACGCCCGATTTCCACGCGAGCCCCAGAGCCGTCACCGCGCCGGCGCGCCATGCGGGCGCCACGGAGGGGACGTACACCTTTTCAAGGGTCTTCCGGAATCCGAATCGATAGCTTTTCGCCATTTCCAGAAGCAGCGGATCGGCGCTCCGGATCCCCGCCGCGGTGTTTTCCCATACCACCGGCAGGACCATCAGCATGCTGATGAAGCCCGGGACCTGCGTCTTGCCGATCCACAGGAAGGCCAGGATGATAAAGGAGGCCACAGGCGTCGCCCGCGCCACCCGGATCACGGGCGAGAGGATCGCGTCGGCGGGCGAAAAGAACGAGGTCAGGACTGCAATCAGCGTCCCGAAGAGGACCCCGCAGAGAAAGCCCGCGAGGATCCGGCCGAGGCTGATCCCGGCGGTCAGCCAGAACTCGCCCGTCCCGGCCAGGACGAAGAGCCGTTTCGCCACCGCCCACGGCGCGGGCAGGATCAGCTCCTCGCTCACCAGCATGGCCGCAAACTGCCAAAGGGCGATCCAAAACAGGACCGCCCCGGCGTTTTTCAAGAGTTTTTTCAGCGTGTTCCGGTCAGGCGACTTCATAATAGATGCCGTCGTCGGGGAGCTTGCCGCCGACAGAGGCCGGATCGGCCTGGAAGAGCACCGAGAAGTATCCGTCCAGGTATCCCTTCATGGCGTCCTTGCCGGAGACAAAGGTCAGACCGCACTGCGGCAGGGCGGCTTTCGCCACCGGGACGGCGCCGACGATCTCATACTTCACGGCGAGCTCGGCCGCCGCGTCGAGATTCGCGGAATCCTTCATATAGTCGATGGACGCCCGGTAGTCCTTCAGGAAGGAGGCGGCCGCCGCGTCGGACACCTTGTCCGCGCGATAGACGACGCAGCCCTGGGTCAGGATGCTGCCGTCGGCGCTGACCTTTTCCCATTCGGCGTTCAGATCCAGCGCGTCGCGGGCGTTTTCGCCCTTCATCAGAACGGTGGTGGCAAGCGGGACCGGCAGCATGCACAGGTCGGCCTTGCCGGTGGTCATCCGCGTGACGATCTCATCGTTGGGGAGGAATTCCACCGTGACGTCTTTCCCCGGCTCCAGGCCGTTCTGCCGGAGGATATAATTCAGGACGTACTCCGGATTGGCTCCCTGGCCAGTGGCGAGGATCGTCTTGCCCTTGAGGTCGGCGACGCTTTGGACCGTTTCGCCGTTTTCCAGGATATGCAGTACGCCCAGCGTGTTGATGGCCAGGATCCTGACCTTGCCTTCGGTCTTGTTATAAAGGACCGCGGCGGCGTTGGTGGGGACGGCGGCGATATCCAGCTCGCCCGAGATGATCGAGGGCAGGACGTTCGAGGCGTCGGCCTCCAGCGTCACCTTGTAGGAGATCTCCAGCCCGCCGGCTTCGTTCTGCTCCATAAAGCGGGCGGCGCCGATGCCGGTGGGCCCCTTCAGGAAGCCGACGCTCAGGCTTTCGGGCAGGGTCTCTTCAGACCCGCTAGTCTCTTCAGACCCGGTCTCGCTTTCGGAGGCGGGTGCGGAGGCGGGCTCGGACCCGCTCTGTGGCGCGGTTTCCGAATCGGCCGGCCGGCTTTCCGGGGTTTGGGTTGTCGTTTCGGCGTTTCCGCCGCAGGCGGCCAGCGAGATCAGAAGTCCCAGCGCCGCGATCAGAGCAATGATCTTTTTCATGTTTTTCTCCTTGCCGTGTTTTCTCTATAAAAACCCTTCGGGGGTTTTCACCTTGCGTCGAATTCCCGGAGCGCCTCCGGATCGGGGATCAGGATCCTTTTCCCTTCGCGGCGGATCAGACCGTTCTCCTCCATTTCGTCCAGCGCCCGGTAGAGCGACGCCCTTCCCATGTTCAGCGTGTCCGCAAGAGCCGAATAACTGACCGCGAGCCGGAGGACATATCCCTCTTCCTCGCGGCGGGCGTTTTTCAGGAGATAATTCCGCAGCGTCCCGCCGGTGGAGGGGGTCGTGAGCGAGCGGATCTTTTCGTTCAGGAAACGCACCCGCTCCGAAAGAAAGACGATATAGTTTTCCGCAACCGCGGGATCTTCAACCAGAAGCCGTGCAAGAAGCGCCTGCGGCAGGAAAAGCACGCGGCACCGCGTCTCGGCGGTGAGGCGCGTCGCATAATCCTCCTCGGGGGAAAAGACCGCCGCGGCGCCGAAGGGATCGCCCTTCGAAAGCGTGCGCATCCGGTAGCGCGGCGCGCTGCCGCCCGAAACGCGGATCCGGCCGGAAAGCACCAGTCCCACCGCGCGGGCAAAATGCGCCGAATCAAAGACCGTCTCCCCTTTTTCATAGCTCCCGACCCTTGCCAGGGGATCGGAAAGCGCGCCGGAAACCGTTTCGTCTTTGGCGTTCCGGAAGAGAAAGGAGGAGCGCACGAGTTCCTTTTCGTCGGCTTTCAACTCCATGGGATCCATGGTCGCCCTCCTATTCTGTCTCATTTGATACAGCTTTATCATTATACGTCGGTTTCTCGTTTTTGTCAAGCGTTTTTTTGTCGCCCACCGGAGGCGAAAAGATCCGCCCGTCCTTCCCGGACGGGCGGATCTTTCTTTTCCGTGAACGGCTTACTTTCTCGCCGCGAGATAGCCCCACTGGTAGGCGTTGGGTCCGATGGATTCCTGGACGGTGTATTCGGTCTGGCTGGGATAACGGTACACGTCGAGGTAGCTCTCGGCGCCCGGCCAGACGAAGGCGCCGGGGAAGATGTTGTCCTCCCGGAGCATGCGGATCATCTCGCCGCTCGGGAAGCCCCATCCGTACGGTCCGAAGACCGTGATGCCGTCGGGCGCTTCCTGACCGGTGATGCGGCTGTCATGATGCAGGACGTTTTCCGGGCAGCGCAGGCCGACGCCGGTGGTGTAGCAGAGGTTGATGGGGTTGGCGCCCGCGGCAAACTGCGCCGCGTCGATGGCGGCGGCGAGATACTTTTCCTCGCCGGTGAGGTAGTGGGCCCTGATAAGCTCCACGTTGTGGGGGATGGTATAAAAGCTGGAATAGGGACCGACGCGGGTCATCTGCGGATCGCCGGTGGTCAGGCGGAAGGGGGTGGTCTCTCCGCAGGCGACCGCCCGGTCGGCGGCGGCGAGGATGGACGCGCGGCATTCCTTCTTCAGCGCCTCGTCGCCCATGCCCTCGGGCAGGGTGGCGTAGACAAAGGACGCTTCGTAATTCATCGGGGAGCGCAGCTCGTGATAGAGCCTGTCGCAGTCCTCTCTGCCGGTGAGACGGAAGAGATCGGCGGCGGCCAGTTCCCGCTGGATCTTCAGGCGCATGTTCGCCATGCGGGTCCACTTGTGCCACTCCTTCGCGTATTTTTCGGCGTAGTCCTTTTCCGCCCAGTCAAAGGCGCGGACCGCCGATTCTTCGTAGACTTCGGAAAGCGCCTTGTCGCTCGCCCGGAGCGCATAGGCCATGCGCGCCGCGCACGCCGCGTAGAACCAGGACGCCCAGAAATCGGGCTTGTAGGCGTAGGTCTTCCAGCTGTCCTGCCAGGCGCACTGGCCGATGATGGGATGCTCCTCCTGCTCCGCGCCTCCGCGGACGCCGCCTTCCGGCGTCTGCAGACGGCGGTAGAAATCCAGGTTGTACATGCCCTCGTTCAGGATGTCGGCCACGCCGTTGCCGCTTTCGGGAAGCGGGAGCTTCAGCTCGTCGAAATACGCAGGGAACATCAGATAGAGCTCCTCGCCCATCAGCGTGGCGTGAAGATGCTGGATCCTTCTGTCCCAGTCGCAGGCGTCGAAGTAGCCGCCCCAGGCGTTTTCCACCACGATATCGGTGCCCTTGCGCACCAGGTTCCCGAAGTTGCCGTTGTCGGTGCCGTAGGCGTTCATGCCGTTTCCGCTTTCAAAAATGGTGGATTCACTGTGATAGACCTTCTTGCCGTCGTCAGGATGGTAGGCGCGGGGTCTGCGGAAGCGGGTATAGGGTTCCTTGTTTTCGATGCCGCTTCTCTGACAGAAGAGGCCGTTCATGCTGGCCCTGAAGCCGCGGAGCCAGCTTCCCTCCCGGTCGATGACGAAGGGGAAGGAGGTGCCGAGCTCGGGCACCATCACGCGGTATTTCCCCTCTTTCCGGAAATCGGAGAAGTTCATCTCGTAGACAGCGCTGCCGCCGGTGACCGCCGCGCCGCCGATCATGGCGGGGCTCGCGTCGTGCTGCAGCGTGACCTCTCCCTCATAGACGGGGCTGCCCGCCTCGTCCAGAAGGAAGAAGCGCTTCACGCCGTCGTAGCTCGCGCCTCCTCCGAGGCCCATCCACTGAGAAAGATAGGCTCTCTTGACCGGGTCGTCCGGGCGGAAGCCCACCTGCGAGACGTGGACCGCTTCGGAGAAGGTCGTTTTGGGATCAAAGACGAACGCGACCGTTTCCTTGTCGAAGAGTCCCTTCGGGAAGGAAAGGGAGATGGTTTCCCCGGGAGCGAAGACTTCCCCGCACACGAGATAGATCACGTGCAGGCAGGTCTCTCTCCGGTGGGTGTCGATATACTCGCCGGGGTCGGTCAGATGGACCAGCGGATCGCCGAAAAGCGAATCGCGCCGGTCTGCGTAATCGTCGGGCTTGGATTTGCGCCAGACCTTTTCCGGCGCTTTGCCGTTGACCAGATAGCTCGCGGGATCATCGGCCTTTTGAAGGTCCAGCTTGTCGCCCTTGACCTCCTCCAGGGGGAAGCGCTTGTCGCCGAAGCGGGGATCGGGCACCTTGATGCCGATCCGTTCGCCGTTCTTCCGGATCCAGACGAGATAGGGAACGCGCTTGTCCTCCTCCAGCGTCTCGCCCTCCTCCGGCACGTAGGGGATCTGAACGCCGCCTTCGATCCAGCCCTCCTTGACGGTCAGGGCCAGGATGCCGGGAGCCGCCACACTGACGCCGCGGAGCTCCGGTTCTGGCGTATTCCGGGAAACATGCATCTTCTACACTCTCCTTCTTTGGTTTGTTTTCTTTATCTTATCATAAACCGGCGCGGGGCTCAACCGTTTTTTCGGGGAAGGCGAAGACGGTTTGACAGGAAACGGCCGATCTGTTATGATGAGGAAAAGCGGCGTGGAAACGCGGTGGAGAAGGGGGCGGCGGCGTGCGGTTTTTGTCCGATTATCTGAAGGAAACCTACGGGGAAAAGATCTACAAGATCGCCCTGACCTCCGGCTGCACCTGCCCGAACCGGGACGGGACCGCGGGGACCGGCGGCTGCGCCTTCTGCTCCGAAGGAGGGTCGGGCGATTTCGCGGCCCCTCTTCTCCCCCTTGAAGAGCAGATCGAAAGAGCCGAGGCCCTGATCCGGCCGAAGACCGGCGCGCGCCGGTTTATCGCCTATTACCAATCCTTCACCAACACCTACGGCGACGTGAAAAGGCTCGCTTCCCTGTATGAGGAAACGGCCCGTCGGGACGACGTGGCGATCCTTTCTCTGGGGACCCGTCCCGACTGCCTCGGTCCCGAGGTGATGGACATGCTCCGCGGGCTCCGGAAGATCAAGCCGCTCTGGGTGGAGCTGGGACTGCAGACGGTCCACGACGGGACCGCGGAGGCTTTTCACCGCGGATATCCGTTTGCGGTTTTCCGGGAGGGGTACGCCCGGCTGAAGGAAGCCGGGATCACGGTCGTGGTCCATATGATCTTCGGTCTTCCCGGCGAGACGAAGGAAATGATGCTGGAGTCCGTACGCACCCTCGCCTCCCTCGACCCGCCGCCCGACGGGGTCAAGCTTCAGATGCTTCATATCCTACGGGGCACGGAGCTCGGCGCCCTTTACGAAAAAGAACCCTGGCCGATGCTGTCCCTCGAGGAATACGCCGGTCTGATCGCCGAAAGCCTCCGGATCCTCCCGGAGGAGACCGTGATCCACCGCATGACCGGAGACGGGCCGGGGAAGCTGCTTCTCGCGCCGGAATGGACGCGGAACAAGAAGCGCGTCCTGAACGCGATCCGACGGAAGGCGGGACTGGTCTGATCCCGGCTCCGTCTTGCTTTTCAAGGCGGGATATGATACAGATAAAAAAACTGAAAGGAGCTTGTGGAACGATGTCGACGGTGAAAGATCTGGATCTTCTTCTGGAGGATTTCGCAAAGAACCGCGTACCCGGATGCGCCTGCATCGTCATGAAGGACGGCGAAACGCTTTACGAGGGGTACAAGGGGCTGATGGACGCGGAGAACGGCCGGAAGACCGGCGAGGAAACGCTCTACCGGCTTTTCAGCATGACCAAGGTGATCGTGTGCGCGGGCGCCCTGATCCTCTTCGAGCGCGGCGGGTTCGCCCTGAACGATCCCTACTCCGACTATTATCCGGAGTACAAAAACACGCAGACGGCCGAGCTTCTCGGGAACGGCTCCTGGAGGATCCGCCCCGCAAAGCGTCCGATCCGCGTGAAGGACGTCTTCAACATGGCCTGCGGCCTTCCCTACCCCTCCGCGCTCTCGGATCATCCGACCGACAAGGCGATGAACGAAGCGCGCGCGAGGCTGGACAGGGAGAAGGGCGGAAGGTATACTCTGCAGGACGACGTCCGCGCCATGGGAAGCGTGCCGGTCCGTTTCGATCCGGGCGAGCACTGGCTTTACGGCTTCGGTCACGAGATGGTGGCGGCCCTGATCGAAAAATGCTCCGGCATGACCGTGGGCGAATTCCTGAAGAAGGAGATCTTCGATCCCTTGGGCATGACGCATACCGCCTACCGCTTCCGCGAGGGAGAACGGGAAAAGATGGCCGTCCTCTACCGGATCGGGGAGGACGGAAGCTATGAGCCGATGCAGGGCCGGATGGACGCCCGGCACGAGCCGGACGCCGTCTACGAGGGCGGCGGCGCGGGTCTTTTCTCCAATCTTCGCGATTACGCGGTGTTCACCCAGATGCTGGCGAACGGCGGCGTCTGGAAGGGGACGCGGATCCTCGGGCGGAACACGATCGACCTGTTCCGCACCAACATGCTGAACGAGACCCAGCTTTCGGAATTCCGGAACACCTATCTGGACGGCTACGGATACGGTCTCGGCGTGCGCACCATGATGGATATCGGCGGGGTCGGCAATTCCACCCCCGGCGAGTTCGGATGGACCGGCGCGGCGGGCACCTGGACCTCGATCGATCCCAAAAACCGCTTTTCGGTGGTCTACATGCACAACACCTTCCCCAACCATGAGGAATACCATCACATGCGCGTGCGCGCCGCCGCCTACGGGCTTCTGGAATGACGGCGCGGGAAACCCGCCTTCCCCCGCGGCGCAGCGAAAAACAAAAAGGCCTCGTCCCGAAGGATGAGGTCTTTCCTTTTGTCCGGATCCCGCCGTCAGGCGCGGGATCTCTTCCGGTTCCAGGCCCAGAAGGGCAGGAAGATCAGAAACCCGCCGAGGACCACCACGGGGATGTAGAGCGCGGTGGAGACGTACCAGCCCGCCGCCCTGGAGATGTCCTTGAACACGATGAGGGAGGAATTGGCCGGCCCGACGAAGAACATGTTCATCGTGCCGCCCGACGCCTTCCAGAAAGCCAGGTTGAGGAGGAACGCCGCGAGGCACAGGGCGAGGAGCGTGATGCTCGCGCTCCCGAAATCCTTCATCCGCTTTTCGGTCTGGCCGGAAAGGCCCAGATAAAGGCCGACAAAGACCAGCGTCAGATGCCACAGGAAGGAATGCAGGGTCAGGGTGAGATAGGGATATACCATGCCGGACGGTTCGAAATACGCCGACACGCCGCCCAGGAGATTGTAGATCATCATGAAGTGGTACATCCCCCGCCTGACCGGGCCGTTTTTCAGGAAGGGACCGATCAGAAGGAAGTACATCGGGACGCTGCACATCTGGAACGGGAAGATCCACCACTGATAAGTCCCGTGCCCGATGTAGAAGAAGTAGAAGAGCTGCTTGTAGATCTCGGTGACGAAGAGGAACAGGCCGCAGGAGAAAAGCAGGATCCGGCTCCCCCTGTCCCCGAGCTTCCGGAGCTTCCACGCGGCGAAAATGACCGCGAGGAAGCCTACGATGAAAAACGTCAGGTGGAACGGGCCATAGGCTTTCGGCGTCTCCATCGGGACCGCCGTCTTTTCCATGAGGTCATACATCCAATCCATACTGTCTTTCCCCTTTCCCGCCGCGCCTTCAGAAGGCGACGCGGCCGTCTTTCAGAAGGATCCTCCACAGGTTTTCGGCAAAGAGCGAAAAGCCGTCGTCGTTCGGATGCACGGCGTCGGTGAAAAACGTCTTGTCCGCGGGGATCAGAGAAGCGCCGTCCACCGGGAAAAAGCCGTGCTTTTCGGCCTCTCCGGCAATCAGGCGGCGAAACAGCGCGTGGTCGCCCGCCGGGCGCGTTTCCCCGTCGAACCGCGGCGTGGGCGTGATCGCGATCACGGGCTTCCCAGTGTAAAGAGACGCGAGGCGATCCATCGTCTCTTTCATCCGGCCGAGGAATTCGTCCCGGTCGTCGAAGCGGGAAAAATCGTTGGTCCCGAGCGCAAGAAAGACCGCGTCCGGATCAAAAGGCAGAGGCCTGATCGCGCCGGGGCGGAAAAAGTCGCCGCCGATCCCCTGGATCACGCTGTCCGCGTTGAAAAACAGGCTCGTCCTCCAGGCCCAGGAATTCACGTCGTAACGGGAATGCCACCCCTGCGTGAGCGAATCGCCGATGAAAAGAAATCTCCGGTCGTACTTCTGCCGGACCGCGCTTTTCCCCTCCTCGATCTCCAGAAAGCGGAGCACGGCGTTTTCCCCGTGGCTTCCGAAGACCAGGGTCACCCGCCGGTTCCCCTTTCCGTTCCCCGCGGGCGAAAGGGCGCCGGGATCGATCACGGTATCCTCCCGCGGCGCAGGGGTCCATCTTTTGATCAGAACGCCGTCGATCAAAAGCTCCAGAGCCGATCCGCGCGCAAAGGCGAATCCGATCCTGCGGGCGTCGGTCACGAAGTCCAGCCGTACCCCGGTGGTCGCCCGGGTCGACTGCATGCCGTTCGGCCATGCGCGCGCCACTTCCCCGGTCTGCTCCTCGGTGCATTTGAAAAACGCGAGCCCTCCGTCTTCCTCCGCAAAAGCAAGCGCTCCGGCCGAAAGGCCCCGGATCTCCTCAGCAGTCAGTCGTTTCACAGATCCTCTTCCTCTTTTCCTCACTTTGTCCGGGCGATCGTCTCCCGTCCACGATTATACACGAAACCCGCCGGAAATGCCAGAGGAGAAATCCTCCTCCGGGCGTTTTCGCACGGCGTTGTTTTTCCTTTTCGGATGTGATATACTGTTTTCGAAAGAAAGGTCGTCTTCCGCCGGAGCGCCGTGCGCGAAGGGCGGATCTCAAAACCGGGACGGAGGGAAAAACATGCTGATCACAGAAGAACAGAAGAGACGCTACACCGCCTTCTGGAACCGCGAGCCTCTTGACCGCGCCTGCCTGTATCTCACTTCCTGGGACGGCAGCGCGCCCTTCCGCGCCCCGAAGGATCCGGAAGAGCAGTGGGGTGATCTGGCTTTCCGCGAGGAGCAGATCGTATACAACACCCTCCACACGCAATTCCACGCGGAGGGGTTCCCCTCGATCTTCACAAACTTCGGTCCCGGGAGCCTGGCCGCCTGCATCGGCGGGAGCTACAAATTCGCGCCGGCCACGGTGTGGTTTGAAAACGAGCCCTTTTTCGCCGCCGACTGGGAGACGAGACCGCCCGTCAAGCTCGATCGCGAAAGCAAAATGTTCCGGATGATCGAGGAGATGACCTCCCGCGAACTCCGCCACAAGGATCTCTTTATCACGTCCATCAGCGACATCGGCGGTACCTACGACGTCGTCGCTTCTCTGCGCGGCACGCAGAATCTGCTCTACGACATGTACGACGATCCGGAGGAGGTCAAAAAGCTCCGGGACGAGATCGCGCCGATCTGGAAGGAATACTATCTGGAATACTCCTCCCTCCTTCTCCGGGAGCAGGGATGCATGTCGAGCTGGCAGCCGATCTGGTCGGACAAATCCTATTATCCCCTCCAGTGCGATTACAGCGCCATGATCTCCCCCGACATGTTCCGGGAATTCGTGCTTCCCGATCTCCGGGAGCAGACCGAGTATATGGACCGCTCCATTTACCATCTGGACGGCCCCGGCGAGATCCCCCATATCGATCTGATCCTCTCTCTGCCCCGTCTTTCGGCGATCCAGTGGGTGTCCGGCGCCGGCAACGCGCCGAATACCGATCCCTGCTGGTTCGACCTTCTCCGCCGCATCCAGAAGGCGGGAAAAGGCGTGATCCTTCTGGAGGTCGATCCCGCGGAGCTGGAGACGCTTTTCAAAAACATCAGCCAGAGGGGTCTTTACATCTGCGCCAACGTCCGGGACGCCCAGGAAGCCCGGGAAGTCGTCGAGATGGCGAAAAAACTGAATTTCTGAGGGCCCCTGTTCTCCTCTGCCGAAAGCCCCTTTCCGGTTCCTGTTTCGGGAATGCCGGAAAGGGGGCTCTTTGTCTTTGAGGCCAGCCGCTCACTCGCTCTTTTCTTCCTCCGCGAGCATCCGGTCCAGTCCTTCCTCGCAGGCGCGAAGGAATCTTTTCCACTCGGTCGGATCGACGAAGGGGTTTCCTCCGTTTCCCATCCGGGAGAGCTTTCCCTCGGTATCGTTCTGCTGCGGATGGTTGCCCAGGACCACGTCGACCTTCTCCGGCGCGAGCTTCCGGAGGCCACGGCGGAAATCGTCCCGAAGCGAAAGCGGAAGCCCGCGGGAGCAAAGAAACGCGCGCGTCATGCTGTTGAGGCCGACGCCGCCGTGCATGGCCGCGGTCGCGGGGATCCCCCCGACCTTCGTTTCGATGAAGAACGCATAGGTCCCTTCGGTGTGTCCCGGCGCGTGGACGACCCGGATCCTTCTGTCACCGAAGGTCAGGACGTCGCCGTCCGAAAAGACCGCCGCGGGCGTGAAGGTCTCTGCCGGGGGAAGGCCCAGTTCCTTCGCCCAGGAAAGGTCCCTTTCACCGGTCACGATATCCGCATCCTCCCGGCCGATACAGGTCCTTGCGCCGGTAAGCCTTACGATGGCGGCGGTATTGCCGAAATGATCGATGTGACCGTGGGTGTGTATCACGGCCGTCACGTCGGCGAGCGACAGGCCGAGAGCTTTCAGGCTTTCCCCGATCCCCTCCAGCATACCCGGAAAGCCGGTGTCGAGAAGGACGATCCCTTCGTTTGAAAGAATGGCGTGAACCGAAACGCTCCTGTCCCCGACGAAGGCGATATCATCGGTCAGCATCGCGGGTCTGATCGCGTTGTCTCTGTCGACCGGCACGGAAATCACTCCTTTTTCCAATGACTTGCATCCGTATTATACATCAAAATGAAAAGCGGGGCAATCCTTTCCCTTTCCGGAGAGCGAAAACGATTGACGCGCGGTGCGGCCGGTCGTATAATGAGGTGAAGAAAACACTATACGTCTACAAGGAGGAAACGCCATGCAGCCGGATCGTTTTTGGAAAGAGTGTTTCGAGGAAGGAACGCCCCTGTCGTTCCGTTACGGCGGCGAACCCGCCGAAACGCGGTTCGGGCCTTTGACGCGCGTCCCGGAGGAAGACGGCGAAGGATATGAGGCCTGGGGGCGCACGCTTCTCTTTTCCGACGGTGAAAAAACGCCGACGCGGGTTTCCGGGCCGCAGATCTTCCGCGCCGAGCTGAAGATCCGGCGCTATGCCCCGGGAGCGGTGGAATGGTGGACGGAGGTATCCGGGGAGGGGGTCTTCGATTCCCGGATCGTCGACCGTCTCTGCTACGCCGATCTGACCCTTGACGCCGGGATGCGCTTTCACGGGAGCGACTGGAAGTATCCGCGGCTCATCTGGGCGCGCGGATCGCTGGCTCAGGAGAACGATTTCCAGCCGGTCAGCGAGAGCTTCGTTCCGGAGGGCCGGCACGTGCTTTCCTGCGGCGGCGGACGGTCTTCCTCCGGCGTGATGCCCTATTTCAACCTGCAGCTTCTGGAAGAAAGCGGCGTTCTGTTCGCCGTGGGCTGGAGCGGACAGTGGAAGGCCGTGCTGGAGCGCCGTCCCGGCGAAACGCGGCCGATCCGCGTCGTCTGCGAAATGGACGACGCTTCCTTCCGCGTACGTCCGGGAGAAACGCTCGTGCTGCCGAAAATGCTGGCTCTTCCCTGGGAAGGGAAGCTGGAGGATTCCTTCAACGCCTTCCGCCGGTTCATGCGGCGGAACGTCCTCCCGAAATACGGCGGAAAGCCCCTGGAAGGATACGTCTTTCTGCGCACCTGGGGCGGCCTTTCGCCGGAGATCCACAAGGCCAAGCTCCTGAACGTCAAAAAGCACCGCCTGCCTGCCGAGCTTTACCAGATCGACGCCGGGTGGCACGGGGACGAGACGACGCCCGAAAGCAAGCACGATTATTTCGATCTGTGGGCGCAGACCGTCGGCGTATGGAAGCCTCTGCCGGCTCTCTTCCCCGACGGCATCGGCGCTCTCGGCGAGCGGTGCCGGGACGCGGGGATGGGGTTCGCCGTCTGGTTCGAGCCGGAACGGATGCCCTCCTGGAACCGGATCGTTTCGGAGCACCGGGAATACTTCATCGGTCCCCGGCTTCCCGACGCCGCGGGGAACGGAGAAATCTGGGACGGCCGGTACTTCCTGATGCTGAATCTCGGATACGAACCCGCGCGGAAGTGGATCGCCGATCAGATCTCGGCGGTGATCGAGGAGGCGAATATGGAGGTTTTCCGCCTCGATTTCAATTACGAGCCTCTGCCCTTCTGGCATTACAACGACGAGCCGGACCGCCGCGGCGTCACCGAAATCCGATACGTCAACGGTCTTTACGCCATGCTGGACGAGCTCCTCCGCCGCCATCCCGGACTGAAGATCGACAATTGCGCCTCCGGCGGCCGCCGTCTGGACTACCGCATGTTCCGGCGCGGCATGCCCATGATCTGCCGCAGCGATTACTTCTGCGCCCGCGACAACGAACCCGATCCGAAACAGGCCCACACCTACGGCCTTTCTCTCTGGATCCCGGCTCATGCCGATTCTCTCGGCTCCTGCATCGGGCACACGCCCGAGTCGATGGACACCTACCGCGTCAGAAGCTCGCTTTCCTCCGGCGTCGGCATGACCGCGCCCTGGTGGGAGCTTTCCGAAGAGGAAGCCGCCTGGTACCGGAAAATGCTTTCCGAGGCGCGTGAGGTGCGGGAATACGCGTCGGGCGATTTTTACCCCCTTACCGGATATTCCCTGAGCCCGCTCGACTGGATGGCCTTCCAGTTCGCCCTTCCGGAGGAGGGGCGCGGCATGGCGATGGTCTTCCGGAGAGAGGAAAGCGCCACGGAAAAAATGACCTTTGCGCTCCGGGGGATCGGGAAGGAAGCTCGTTACCTTCTCCGCGACGCCGACCGGGGCGCGCTCGGCGAGGTTTCCGGGGAGGAGCTCTCGCGTCTTTCGGTGGAGATCCCCGAGCCGCGCGCCAGCCGGATCCTCTTTTATGAAAAACTCCGCTGACGTGGCACGCCCGAAGCGGATCAGACATAGAACGCCCTTCGCCGGCAAAGCGGACCCGGCGCGGGGGACACGGTCTTTCTCCCCCGGGGCGGCATGCAGAACAGCAAAAAGAAGGAGGTCCTGCCTGTGATCACGCTGGAGAGCGAAAGCCTCCGTCTGGAGTTTTCAAGCGAAAACGGCGCCCTGACAAAAATGATTTCCCGGGACACCGGATGGATCGTTCACCGCCGTCCGGAGCTCGGTCTTTCCTGGCGGCTTCTGGTTCCCGTGAACGACGAGCTCAGGAACAACCCCGTTTACGGGGAAAAGCAGCCGGTCTCCTCTTTCGAAACGGGCGAGGGCTTCGTTCGCTTCCTCTGGAACGACGTCCTTTCGGAGCGGGCCGGAAGGCTTCCCATCCGCATCGTGACCGAGATCCGGGCCGAGGGCCGCGCCGCGGTCTGGCGCACCCGGGTGGAGAATCAGAGCCCGTACACGGTGGAAAGCGTTTACAGCCCCTATATCGGCGATCTCTCCCATCCGGAGGACGCCCGGTGGTTCAGGACCTTCCTGCCCGGATACTCGTCGCCCCAGGAATGGGATCTCTGGCCCCGGTTCGAAACGCACGAAGGCGATCACAGCACCGATTTCCCCACCCAGTTCAATTCCGACGCCATGGGGGCGGGCAATCCCTTTTCCCCCTGGTTTTTGATGCGGGATGAAAAGCAGGGGCTTTCCGCCTCGGTGCGGTCGGCGGGAAACGAGTTCGTCGCCTGGCACTGCGAGCTGCGCCCCGGCTACGGCGAGGCCATGGACGCGCGGGTTCCGGAAACCGATGAGATCGCGGGAAAGCCCGTTCACATCCGGTTCGCGCCGGTGCATATGTGCTGCCTGGCTCCGGGGAACGCGGTCGATCTCACGCCCGTCGCGCTGGAGGCGTTTACCGGCGGCTGGCAGAAAGGCGTCGATTGCTACGGACGCCGGCGGGCGGCCTTTTCGCCGACGGCAGAGGCTCCCCGCTGGATGAAGGAGCCCCACGCGTGGCTGCAGCTTCACGTCAATTCCCCGGAGGACGAGCTCCGCATGCGCTTTACCGAGCTTCCGCGGGTGGCGGAGGAGTGCGTGAAATACGGCGTCAGGGCCATCCAGTTGGTCGGCTGGAACGACGGCGGCCAGGACCAGGGCAATCCCTCCCACGATCCCGATCCCCGGCTCGGCACCCGGGAAGAGCTCCGGGAAGCGATCCGGGAGATCCGCGCCATGGGGATCAAGCTGATCCTTTTCGTGAAATTCACCTGGGCCGACCGGGGGACCGAACGGTTCCGGAAGGATCTTGTCCGCCTTGCGGTGAAGGACCCCTACGGCGATTATTACATGCACGGCGGCTACGAATACCAGACCCCCGCCCAGCTTCTCGGCATCAACACCAAGAGGCTGATCCCCATGTGCTTCGGGAGCGAAGAGTATCTCGATCTCTGCTGCCGGGAATTCCAAAAGGTGCTCGAGCTGGAGCCCGACGGCATCCTCTTCGACGAATGCTGCCACCACGGGCCCGCACTCCTGTGCTTCGATCCTTCGCACGGGCACAGGATCGGATGGCCGGTCTACGCAAACGATCTGGAGCTGGTCCGGCGCTTCCGGGCCGTGCCGGGGCTTCCCGGGGATTTTCTCATTGCGGGAGAGGCGCTTTACGACCGGGAATTCGAGGGATACCAGCTTTCCTACTTCCGTTCGCGCGGCCGGGGGCATATCCCCTTCGCCCGTTATCTGCGCCCCCGCGGGGAAATCATGACCGCCGTGTCCGGTTTCTGCGACCGGAACATGATCAATCAGTGTCTGATGGACCGGTATATCATCAGTTACGAACCCTATAATTTCAAGGGCTGGCTGCACGATTTCCCGGACACCGTGGCCTACGGCCGGAAGATGGACGCGCTCCGCACCGCCTGCCGGGACTATCTCTGGGACGGGACCTACCGGGACACGCTCGGCGCTTCGGTCGTGACGGAGGACGGGACTTCCTGGTCTTCCTACGCCCGCTTTGAAAGAGAGGACGGGCGTTCGGCTCTGGTTGCCGTCAACTACGGGGACGAGCCCGTCACGGTGACGGCGTCCCTGGAGAGCGGGACTCTTTCCCGCTGGCGCACGGTAGACGACGAGACCTGGCATGAAGGCGCGGGAAAGATCCCGATCCCGCCGCGCTCGGCCGTGCTGATCCTCTGACGGCGGGCGAAAAAACCAATGAAACAAAAAGGAGAAACGCATGGTTTCCATCAGACCCTTCGCCGAAAGCGACGCCGGCGTCGTCCGCACCCGCCGATACCCGGACAGGACGGAAACCGACGTCCTTTGTATGCTGCATGACTGGAACGCCGGTTTCTTTCAGGGGAAGCCTTTTGAAATGTTCGCCGTGTGCCGCGGGGATACGGTCGTCGGTTCGGTTTCACTCTGTCAGAAAAGCCCGCACGTCGCTTCGATGGGCGTCGAGATCTTTGAAGAATACAGGCGCTCGGGGTTTGCATACCGGGCGGCTCTCCTGCTTTTCAGCCGCGCCGAAAAGCTTGGGTACAGGGTCCTTCTGGATCAGGTGCGAATCGACAATACCGCCAGCATCGGTCTTCACGAGAAGCTTTCTTTCGAATCGGACCGGTACGTTTTCCAAAACGCAAAAGGACACCCCGTCTATCTGTATATCAAAACGCTGTGACCGTCGGCGGACGGCAGGGAGGATGACGTCATGAAAAAGAGAGTGCTCTTTCTGTGCGATCTGGAAGGAGTAAACCATGTGGTCGGCGAACCCTATCGCGGGCTGGGCCGCAGTTCCGCGGAATGGGAGACCGCGCGGCGCGAAGCCGCGAGGGAGCTCAACGCGGCCGCCGGCGCCCTGTTCGCCGCGGGCGTCGAAGCCGTGGGGCTTTGGGACAACCACGGCGGCGGGAACAACATCGAAAGAGGCGATCTCGATCCCCGGATCGGCGTGATCGACCCCGAAGGGCCGCGTCTCGGCTTCGCCGCGGGACGGTTCGACGTTCTCTGCTTTTTCGGATATCACGCCATGGAGGGGACGCTCGGCGGCGTCCTGGCCCATACCATGAGCAGCGCGAGCGTCCAGTACTACAAGCTCAACGGCCGGTACGTCGGCGAAGTGGACATGGACGCCGCGATCGCCGCCTCCCACGGGATACCGAGCTGCTTTTACGCCGGGGGCGACGTCGCCTGTCTCCAGGCGGAGCGCGCCGTCCCGGGGATCACGACCGTCGTGACCAAAAAGGAGCTTTCCCGCAACGAGGCGGTCTTTCGCGAAGAGGAAGCGCTCCTTGCCGAGATCCGGGAAAAGATCGTCGAGGCGGTAAGGAAAGACTTGATCCCGCATCCCCTCGGATTCCCCTGCGTGATGGAAAAATCCTTCAAGCGCGTGGAGGACGCGGCGATCTACCGGGAGCGGCTCCTCTCGGCCGGACTCAAAGCCGAATACCCGAAAGACGAAATCCTCGGATACGACGCCCATACGGTGCGGACCGGGATCCCGGATATGGACGCCTTTATCCTCTCTATTTGAGCGCGGCGCGCTCTGTGATCCCCTGCCTGGCCGCTGCCGCCCGGCAGGGGATCCTGTTCTGAGCGCCGGACCGCCGTATCGCAAAAAAGTCGGGGGCTTTTTTGCGTTTTTTGTAATCCGTCCGCTTTTTTTGCGGGTAGGAAAGCGAGGTTCCTTCAGGAGAAAGGAGGGTTCCATATGGACGACGAAACGCTGGTCCGGATGTTCTGGGACCGGGATGAACGCGCGATCGACCGGGTCAGGGAGCAATACGAACCGTACTGCCGGTATATCGCGCAAAACGTCCTCCACGACCGTCAGGACACAGAAGAATGTCTGAACGACGCTCTGCTCGCGGCCTGGAACAGCATCCCGCCGCAAAAGCCCCAAAACCTCAAGACCTATCTGGGCAAGCTGATCCGTGAGATCGCGGTGGATCGCTGGCGCAAAAACCACGCGCAGAAGCGGGCGGTTCCCGCTCCTCTCGTCCCTCTTGACGAGTTGGAGAACCTGATCGGGGAAAACTCCCTCGACGAGGCGGTAAGCGAGGAGGAGCTTGCGCGCGAGATCTCCTCCTTTCTTCGCTCCCTTTCCGGGACCGAGCGCCTTCTCTTCGTCCGCCGGTACTGGTACTACGATTCGATCCGGGCGATCCAGGATCGCACCGGTTTCGGCAAAAGCAAGATCACGGTCACGCTGAAGCGGACCCGGGACAAGCTTGCCGCCCATCTGAAGAAAGCGGGGTATATGATATGAAAAGCGATCTCCTTCGCCGCGCCATAGGCTCCATCGACGACGACCTGATCGAAGAAGCCGAAAGAAAGAAACTCTCCCCCGGGAGAAAACGTCTTTATGCCGGGATCGGTCTTGCCGCCGCCTGCCTTGCCCTCGTGACGGTCGGCGTCTTCGCGCCCGGCGGATTCCGATCCCGGGGATCCGTTTCCCCGGAGGATCCGCCCGCCGCCCAGAACGACCCCGTCCGGACGCCGGAAGGGGAAGGTCCTGCCCTCGATACGCTCGAGCCGTCGGCGTCCCGGATCGGCGAAAACCGGGACGCACGGCCTAACGCCGACCGGGAAACGCTTCTCGGGTACCGGATCGGCGGTCTCTATCTCGGCATGCCCTACACGGAGGCCGAAAAGCTTCTCGGCAAGCCGAAGACCGCGTCCAATTCAGGGCCGGACCTTCTTCCGAACGGTATCACCCGGGACTCCGTGTCCTGGAATCTTTCAGGCACGGCGGCGCGCCGGAACGACCTCACGATCGCCATCGCCGACGCCGGCGACGGATTCGTCGTCGACGAAATAGACGTCTGGGCCGACGCCGACCTTTCCCTCCCCCACGGCATCCGGATCGGCATGACGCGGGAAGAGCTGCTGGAAGCCTGGCCGGAGCTGGAAACCGATTGTATCCGTTACGAGGGGAACGCCGCCGAAAACGGGGTGGATTATTGCGCGTACGAGCAGTATGCCGGGGACGAACTGCGGTTTTTGATCGATCTGGAACTTGATAACGGGCGTTTCGTCGTGAAATATCTCACGCTGGGCACCTTTTATAAAGGTCCTACCCTTGACGAGGACGCCGCGGAAGAACCTCCGTACGATTTCCGGTTCCACGGCAATCCGGAAAGCCGAAGCTTCACCCTCTGGCGCAATTCCGGCGGCGCATGGAGCGAAACCGAGCTCAAAAACCCGGAGGCAAAGCGGGTGGAGGTACAGTTCGGCATAGAGGATCTCGGCGCCTGCTCCGGAGAGCCCTGTGTTCCCGTCTGGTTCGTCGATTTCCATAACGGCACCGTGGCGGGAGTTTTCGACCGGAACGAGGCGGGTTTCGTCGCAAAGCTTGAAGACCCCGACGCCTTTGCCCGGGCGTTGGAAAACGGCGAAAGCGACCTCGCGTCCTTCGGCCTTGCCAAAATCGAGGGATGCGTCTTTCCCGCCGGGGTATGGGATCTCCTGGAAGCGCTCGGAAAATGACGGCCGCAGGCATGCGGACGGAGGATCCCTTTTTGCATCGTCACGTGCAAGCCGCCGGCAGAGAAAGGATCCCGTCCGCGGCCGCGTTTTCCGGGAATTGCAAAGCGCGCCGTTTTTTGCTATACTGGACCCATGAAAACACGCGCCGTTCCTGTCGAACGGCCGCCTGCAGCAAAAAGGAGGAAAACGGAATGATCATCAGAAACGGTCTGATTCACGACGCCGTGAATCCCGCGCCTTACACGGCCGATATCCGCGCGGAAGACGGTAAGATCCGGGAAATCGCCCCTTCCCTTCCCGCCGGAGACGGCGAAGAGATCCTTGACGCCGCCGGGCTTTCGGTTTACCCGGGATTCATCGACGCCCACTGCCATCTGGGTCTGGACGGCTGGGGGATCGGCTTTGAAGGCGCCGACTACAACGAATACGGCGACGTCTGCACCCCGCAGATGCGCGCCGAGGACAGCTTCAATCCGCTGGATCCCAGCGTGCGCGCGGCGGCAAGGAGCGGCGTGACCTCGGTCGCCACCGGCCAGGGAAGCTCCAACGCCATCGGCGGCACCTGGATCGCCGTAAAGACCGTGGGAAAATGCGTGGACGATATGCTCCTGAAGACGCCGGTGGCCATGAAGTGCGCCCTGGGCGAAAACCCCAAGAGATGCTACCGGGACAAAGGCAACGCCGCGCGTATGTCCACCGCCGCCGTGATCCGCGGGATGCTTTTCAAGGCGAAGGAATACCTCGCGAAAAAAGAAGCCGCCGGGGACGATCTGTTCAAAAGGCCCGCCTTTGATTTCAAATGCGAGGCCATGATCCCGGTCCTGAAAAAAGAGATCCCTCTGAAGATCCACGCCCATCAGGCAAATGACATCCTGACCGCCATCCGGATCGCAAAGGAATTCGACGTCCTCCTCACCATCGAGCACGTGACCGAGGGGCATCTGATCGCGGACGAGCTGGCTTCCTGCCCCTATCCCCTCGCGGTCGGTCCGTCCCTGACCCACGCGACGAAATTCGAGCTGCAGAACAAGTCCTGGACGACCCCGGGGATCCTGGCGGCGAAGGGCTGCAAAGTCTCCATCATCACCGATTCCCCGGTCATTCCTCAGGAATACCTGCCGCTGTGCGCAGGTCTCGCGGTCAAGGCCGGCATGGATCCCTTCGAAGCCCTGAAGGCCGTCACGATCCATCCGGCGCGCCAGATCGGCATCGCCGACCGCGTCGGCTCCATCGAACCCGGCAAGGACGCCGACCTGGTCCTCACCGACGGCGATCCGATGATCAGCGCCACCGTCGTCAAGACCGTCCTGATCGACGGAAAGCCGGTCGATTGATCGTTTTTCCCCGGGCGGATTTCCCAAAAGTGAAAAAAGCTCTCCGGATCCCGAAGGATCCGGAGAGCTTTTTCATGCTTTCTTCCGGTTTCAGAGCGCCGAGATCTCCCGGAACATGCGCTGAAGGTCCTCCCGGATCGGAAGCGCCTGCGGGCAGGCCTTTTCGCACTTACCGCATTTTTGGCACTTGTCGGCCCATTTGGAGGGATCGAGCCGCGCGAGGCCCCACTTCGCCCGGCCGGCGTTGGCGTACATGCCGTATTCGTTCCAGATCGAAAAATTCCGCGGGATATCCACGCCGAAGGGACAGGGCATGCAGTAGGCGCACCCCGTGCAGCCGTTGCGGATGTTTCCGCGGATCTCCTCCGCCACCCGGTCGATCACCTTTTTCTCCTCCTCGGTGAGGGGCTCGAAAGCATTGAAGGTATCGAGATTGTCCCTGACCTGCTCTTCGGTGGACATGCCGCTGAGCACCACCGCGACCTCCGGATGCGCCGCGACCCAGCGCACCGCCCAGGAGGCGAGGCTCTTTCCGGGGGCGTAGTCCTTGAAGATCTTTTCGGCGTTCGGGGCGAAGGAGGCGAGCGAGCCGCCCTTCACCGGCTCCATGATCACCAGCGGCACCCGTAGCTTCGCCGCCAGCGCCACGCCCCGGTCGCCCGCCTGGATATCCTTATCCATATAATTGTACTGGATCTGGCAGAAGTCCCATTTGCGGTAAGACAGGATGTACTCGAAATCCTCGTAGCTTCCGTGGAAGGAGAAGCCGAGATTGCGGATCTTTCCCTCCTCCTTCATTCTGATCATCTCGTCCAGAAGGCCGAATTTCAGGATCTTTTCGTCGAAGGTCTCCTTATTGATGCCGTGGAACATGTAAAAATCGATGTAATCGACCTGGAGCTTTTCGAACTGATGCCGGAAGATCTCCACGCCGCGCTCGTAGGAATCGATCATCCCCATCGGCAGCTTGGTGGCGAGATAGAAGGAATCGCGGGGGTATTTTTTCATGGTTTTGCCCACGAAGATCTCGCTCTGCCCGTCCAGATATCCGTAGGCCGTGTCGAAGTAGTTTACGCCGTTTTTGACGGCTTCGTCGATCATGCGCTCGGCGAGGGGATAGTCGATGTCGCCGCGGGATCCTCCCGGCAGGAGCGGCAGACGCATGCATCCGAATCCGAGAAGCGACGGGCGTTCCTTCATGTCGTAAAGCTTCCTGTACTCCATTTTTCTTCCTCCTTGTATTTGGACCGGTTTAGTTGGAATCAGTATATCATATCCGTCTCCCGATTGCAATCCCCGGCCGGAACGGCGGAGCGCGCCGCCGCGCATCCGGCGCGCAAACTCCCCCGCCGCGCCCGATGCGCGGCGGGGGAGCGTTCATTGGGGAGCGGGAAAGGCGGGGCCGGCGGACTCACGGATAGTAATTCGGCATCGGATCGCCGGGATATTTCCCGTTCATATTGAGCACATAGGGCCATTTGCCGGTATCTTCGATCAAGAATCCGTAGACGACGCCCATATGCCGGTGCCAGTGCCGGTGCTGGCCGAGGATCAGGCGGAGGCGGCTCATATCGCAGTTTTCCGGGCGTTCGGCAAGCATATCGTCCCGAAGAGAGGCGAGATACGCCTCGATTTTCTTTTTGACCGCGAGAAAGTATTCGCCCAGCTGCTCCCGGGAAAGGCATTCCCCCTCCACGGGGATCACGTTCAGATCGGCCAGTGTCTTTGTGTGAAACGCGGGATCCCGGTAATCGGGATCGTGCGGGTTCACAAACCACCGGTCCATTGAATACAGCATGTGGTAAAGGTATTTCCATAAGGGGATCCCGTCGTACCTCTTCGTCCACAGCGCGTCGGGAACGCAGGCCATGAGGTTTTCGGTCTCCCACAGGGCTCTTCCGGTCAGATACCGGATATCGTCGGACAGCGGATCCATAAGCTTTCCCTCCGTTCCATGCAGAATCCGCGGCGCGGCCTTCCGCGCCGTCGTCTCATCGGTTTCCGAAACCCGGAGAAACTTCCGGCTTCCGGTCAGCGCGCGGCGGTTTCCGTCTTTTCTTCGTCAGCCGCTCGCGTTTTCTTCCCGGCGGCCGGGACGTTTTTATGACGGAGGATCTTCATGCTGGTGTTTTTGACGAATTCATGATCCGCAAGGGTGATCTGGGCGATGCGCTTGTAGGGCGGACGATCCTTGTTGACCCTGTTCCGGAGCTTTTCGAAGTACGCCGCGTCTCCCTTTCGTTTTTCGTCGGGGTAGACCTCCGCGACGATCCGGCCGTCCTCTTCGTAAACCAGCGCCTCTTTCACCGCGGAATCCCGGGTCAGATTCATCTCCAGCTCTTCGGGAGAGACGTTTTCTCCGTTGGAAAGGATGATCAGGTTTTTCTTTCTGCCCGTCAGCGTGATGAAGCCGTCCCCGTCTATCATACCGAGATCGCCGGTGTGATACCACCCGTCGATCAGGACTTCTTTCGTGGCCTCCTCGTCCTTGTAGTAGCCCTTCATCACCAGGCCGCCGCGGAAGGCGACCTCTCCCTCCTCCGTGATCTTCACCTCGATCCCGGGGACCGGCACCCCGACGGTGCCGTCCCGGTGATACTGCGCCCGGTTGACCGCCGTACAGGGGGAGCATTCGGTCGCGCCGTACCCGTTGAGGATCTCGATGCCCCAGCTCCGGAATTCGCGGACGTACATCGGATCCAGAGGCGCGCCGCCGCAGATGATGTAGGAAAGATTGCCGCCGAACACCTTCTGAATGGCGCCGTATGCAAATTTTCTGACGTCCACGCCCGATTTGAGGATGAGATCGGTGGACTTCATCAGGCCTCTGATCGGATGCGTCATCTTCTTTTTGGAGATCTCGGCCCAGATCTGGCGGTGAAAGGATTCCACGAAGGCGGGCACCATGAACATGGTCCTGGGGCGGAACCGCTCCATGTCCTCCCGGAGGCGCCGGAGACTCTTGTTGATGTAGACCGGCTGTCCGTAATTGATCACCATGAGGATCCCGACCACAAGCCCGAACGCGTGATGAAACGGCAGGACGGCCAGGACGCCCCCCTGGGGATCGAACAGCATACTGGTGCGGGTGATTTCAAACGCCAGATTGTCGTTGGTCAGTTCCACGCCCTTGCTGAAGCCGGACGTGCCGGAGGTAAACAGGATGGCGGCCGTATCGTCCCCTTTGATCTCGTAGCGAAGGAATTCCTCCTCCCCTCGTTTCAGGCACTGCCGGCCTTCCCGGAGAAACTCGTCGAACCGGTCCAGAACGTAGCTTTTGCGGGCGACGCGCCTTCCGCACTTTTTGGCGGCGGCGGAGACGAAGGCGACGTCCACGTCGGCCTTTTTCGCGAGCTGTACGATCTCCTCCTCCGGCAGGTTGCGGTCGATCGCCACCGCGACGTTGCCCCCGTTGACCGAGGCGAGGAAGGCCACCAGCCATTCGTAGGAGTTTTCCCCCACCAGCGCCACGTGTTTTCCGCGGATCTTGTGATGATACATCCACGTACCGAGCGCGTTGACGTCCGCCTGCAGGTCGCGGTACGTCTTCCGCAGCTCCCCGCTTTCCAGCGGATACAGGAAGGCGGTCTCCTTTTTGTGCGTCCTCGCTTTGACGGCGAGCATCTCCTTGAGATCCTTGATCGCCGTCGCTTCGCAATAGGGATAGGGTCTGTTCTGCATGATTCGTTCATCCCTTTCCGGGCCGCTTTGCGGACCAGTCCGGCAGCGGGAAAAAGCGGGATGCTTCCGTCTTTTTCCGCCGTATGATCTTATCTCCGGTTATCTGCGGCGCTTTTTTGCGAGGCGCTTCCCTGCGACGGACAGGACCGCGGCAAGTCCGAACAGACCGGCCGAAGCCAGGACGAATCCGATTGCCCGGTTCGTCCCGCCGCCGGCGCCGGGCGCATCCGGTCCTTCCGGTCCGGCCAGCTCCTTCCCCGTCCGGAAGGCGTCCGCGGGATTGACAAGATAGATCTCCTCGTTGGACTGCCGGTTGCCTTCCGCATCCACCAGCGACACGTAAGCGCCGCGCAGGCCGTCCTTGAGACCGTCTTTCCATACGCCGTCCATATCGACGTCGAAATAATAGGTCCGGCCGACGGGCTCTTCGCTCTCCGGATCGAACCGGCAGAGGAGCTCTTTTGTGGGCAGATCGAATCTGAGCTCTCTCGCTTTCTTCGCGGGATCTCCGTAATCCAGTCTGACCCTGACGATCGGCGTCTTTTCTCCGACCAGCGCGTTGTTGGTAATGGCGGTGCTGATGACGTGTCTGCCGCCGATCAATGCGTTCCTCGCCGTCAGGGAGGTGTCGTCGGCGAGCATTTTCGCCGAATTGACCACGTCGTCAAGGCTGCCTTCGTACCGGTATCCGTCGGCCACCTCTACGATGATCTCGTGCTCTTCGTTCTTCTTCCAGGCGGGGCTGGGCCGGATCAGGATCCGGTCGACCCTCGTGTCGCCGGTATACAGTTCGTTCCCGGTGTAGAAGTAGCCCTCTCCGCTGAAATCGGTTTTGCCGTTGGTCATCATCAGGCGGGTCCCGTTTTCGTCCTTCACCACGTAAGGGACCGGATTCTCCCGGCCGTAACCGTAATTCCTGACCGTGACGAACGCCTCGATGCAGGGCTGACCCGTAAGCACCAGATAGTCCGGGATCCGCACCTGCGTGACGAGCAGTCCCTTGTCGGCGTTCTGCTTCCACATTTTGATATTGCAGGCATAGCGGGATCCCTCCCCGGCCGGCGCCGCATAGGCGACGGTCAGACCGCTTGCCCGGCACTCGTCCGGGTTATACGCGGCGGTGAAGCAGCTGATCTTTTCGCCTTTCGCGAATTTCAGATCCAGCGGCCCGTGAAGCGTGCAGGAGAGACCGCCCGACCCGTTCCGGTCGGTGGTGATGGTGTAAATCTTAACGACGTTGCCGCCTTTTTCCGCCGTGCCAGCTTCTACGTCGACCTCGTAATCTCCGACGACGCCGATCAGGTAGACGGCGGACTGGTTGTTGTTGGTGATCATGGCGTAATGGTTGTCGACCGACACGACGCCGGAGCCGTTGATCACCTTTTCCACCGTCCATTCGTAATCGGAGGGATCGGTCCCCCTGGCTTTCTTCGACATCCAGTAGACGCTGTCGCCGGCGATAAAGTAGCTGCAGCCGTTCAGATACTGCCAGTTGGTGATGATCGAATCGAAGGATACCGTGCCGTCCCGGATACTCTCCACGTTGACCATGCCCTCGATATCGATGCGGAAATTGCACCGGAGCGTCTCCTCATAGTATCCGTTGGCGCCGTAGCCTTTGACGTAGAGGTATTTGTCCGAGGATTTGCTGCCGTCCACCGTCCAGAAGCTCGGCTCGTTCGGCGCGACGGCTCCGGTGGAATAGACCTTGTTCCTGCCCAGATTGCGGAAGGAGCGTTCCGCCGGATTTCCGTCCGCGCCCCAGGAGATATAATAGTCGGTGGTTTCCGGGACCGCGCCCAGAAGCGCCTTCAGCCCGTCGACGCTCTTCCCGTTGTCGTCCCGGAGACGGGTCGCGGCGTATGCGACCGCCGAAAAGCTTCCGCTGCCCACGGGAAGCGGCGCGCTGTAGAAAACCTGTCCCTTTGCCTCGGGGTCGCTCGCGATCACCGAGCTTACCGTGTATTCCCGATCCAGATCGACCACGATGGACGCGACGTCCGTGCTCCGCATCCTCGCATTCTCATCCGTGAGCGTATTGTCCGCCAGGATCGCGCCGATATAGACCTTGTTGCAGTTTTCGGGATCGTCCCGGTCGGTCTTGTTGGGGACGACGACGAATTCCGAGACCGATCTGGTCTCCCCTTCGGGAAGCCTGACCTTATAAAGGCCGGAATAGAGATCCCCCGTCTCCCTGTTCTGGAGCTGATAATAAATATCGGTCCTCTGCCCGTTGGAGGCAATGCGGAAAAGCGCGGTACAGTCCTTCGTCGCGGCAAACTGAAGCTGGGGGTCCGGATAAATGCTGGAATCCACGGGAACGATGCTCGAATTCCCTTCCAGCCGGTCGTCCGCGCTCCGGAGCGTATAGAATTCGTCATGGGGGACTCCATCCTCCGCAGACGCCTGCAGGACGAATTTTTCCGCGCAGTCCGCGAGGGAAAGATCGTTGAATTCCATTCCCTTCAGGGCTTCCCCGAGTTTATCATACTCACCGTTGCTGTCGGCAAGCCGCTGCGCTCCGTTCAGGCAGTCCAGACTGACGGTCCCGCTGTAGAAGAGGATATAGTATTCAATTTTCAGACCGTACAGCACGTCGATAAAGCTGTGCGGTTTCCCGAATTCCGTCCGTCCTTTCCCGATCACCGTCGCGATATCAAAGTCGACGTATCCCGTGGCACAGGCGCCGAGCACGCCCTTGACGCCCACGCCGCCGAAGACCGAGAAGCCGATGATCACCTCGATCCGGGCGTTGACGTCCGTGCCGTCGTCGGTGGAGTATTTCCATTCCCTGTCCTGGTCGTGTCCGGTGGGCGGCCGGTCCATGCCGAAGTTGACGTTGAGCGCCGTCTTGACGGCGATATGCCCTTCGAATCCGATATAGACGGGAAGGATGACGGGGCCGACCGGAAGGAGGAAGTATTCGGTGACGCCCGCGGTGAAGCTGCCGCTGAACAGGATGCCGCCGCTTCCGTAGTTGTCGTTCGTTTCCTTGTTGTAGCAGGAGCGCAGGAAAAGCGAAAAGCTCATCGAGAAATCGTAGTTGAAGTTGCTGACGCATTTGATCTTTCGCTGGGATTCCAGGATCTTGTCGCCCTTTTTGACCTTTTCCGTGTTCTCCCAAAAGCTCTTTTCGAAAATCTCCAGCGGATCCTGAAGATTCTCGGTATCCTTGGGATTCCAGGATTTCTCGAACAGAGAGCTGAATTTGTATTGGGTGTTCGGATCGAGCTGAGTGATGTCGTAGGAGGCCATCAGGATCATGGTGCCGTCCGGGAACATGCCGAAGCTGACCGGGACCTTGAGCATCTGCATCGTTTGATTCAGGAAGCCGCCGCCGGACATCCGGTCGGAAACGCTGCCGTCCAGAGCCTTCGTGGTGACGGGCACCTCGGTTTCCCCGGCGGCGGGATTCACGACCGCGTTTTCCACGGTCACGTGTTCCAGAGCGAACGCTTCGTTTCCCAGCCTGACGCTGACCCGGTCTCCGTCCTTCAGAAGCCCGGCGCTCTGTTCCGCCCACCTTCTGGAGACGGTGTAGACCCGGGTGTTCGAGTCGTAGGGGTATTCGGAGACGTCGCCGATCGACAGGATCGTCTCGCCCCGGCTG
Organism: Clostridia bacterium; assembly: GCA_017441705.1. Taxonomy (GTDB): domain Bacteria; phylum Bacillota; class Clostridia; order Oscillospirales; family QAMX01; genus RUG11797. Next base: position 41,453 of record JAFRWU010000003.1, read on the forward strand.
TCGGAGAAGATCTCCGCCGAAGACGGGAATTCGGCGTTCCCCCGTTTGGTGACGATGACCTTCAGGGTCAGATCGGCCGTGTTCATATTCACGAGGGAGAGCTTGGTCTCCTCGTTCACCATATCCTTGCCGGCCAGATCCACGCCGCGGATATATACCTCGTTTTCTTCGGCTTCCTCCAGCACGACGGTGAAATGCCTGCCCTGGCCCATAAGCTTGTCCAGGATGGAGACCGAACGGTACCCTTCGGCCTGGATATCCACAAGCCCGAAGAATTCGTCGGGAAGCTCGTCGAACACCGCGATGCCGGGCGTGTTGCCGCCGGTCGCCGGAACGCTTTTCGTGACGCGCCTGCCCGACGCGTCCAGATAGGAGATGGTGACCAGCGCGTTGGGAACGCCCATGCCGTCCGGCCCCTTGACGAACCAGCTCATGGCGTCCTTGTCGACGACAAAAACCCAGCCGCCGGCGTTGGAATCGCCGCCGAGGACCTTGACTTTTTCTTGCCGGTTGTTCGTCAGGCCGATCTCGGATCCCATCAGGAGATTGCCGCTCTGCAGGTATTTTTTCAGTCCGCCGGTCGAGAGGAAATGCTCGACTCTGCCGAGAACCAGGGAAACGTCCCGGTCCTCCGCCGGCTCGAAGCCGGAGACGACGTCGATCGCCGAGGAGAACCGCTCCTTCGCCTCCTCCGAAATCATGGAGTCGATCACGTCCGCGTCCTCGTTTGAAACCCGGCCGCAGACGTCGGCAGGATCCGTATAGGTCGGAAGCTTTGAGGAATCGGTGACGTTTTCGAGCATCTTTTCGTCCGCCGCGGGGAAGCCGGCCGCCTCTTTGCCGACGCCATCGGCGAAGGCGCCCGCCGTACCTGTGAAAATCAGCACCGCCGTCAATAGAAGGCTGAGGATCGCCTGGATCTTTTTCATATTCGTCGTCCTAATATATCTCCTGTTGAAGTTTTCTCCGGTTTTGACATTCTCCCACCGCCTGTCCGGGAAAGCGGACGGGTGATGGGAGGAACTCCATAGGCGCCGTCAGGTATTCTCCGTTCCGCCGGAAGGTTCCTTGCGGCTTATCACCCAACTCGTCTCGTGGATGCCGGTCTCGAACTGCGAGGTGTCGAGCTTCCAGTCCGCGCCGCTGCGGAAACGCTTGCGGAACGTCTTCCCCAGAAGCCCCTTTTCCTCGAGATGGATGTAGCAGGCCCGGTCACAGGCGCGGCCGCAGATGGAGGTCCGGTAGAAATGCTTGGCGGGGGGATAAAAATAAGTGTCGTTCAGGATCTCCCGGGCGCCTTCGGCGTCGAATTCGGCGGTACCGTTGATGACGTCCATCCGGTTTTCCAGTTCCGCGTAGGCCTCCGGCGGCATGAAGGGGTTCTTGCTGCCGTTGGCGCCGTTGTAGTAGACGGCGCAGCGCCAGGTGTCCATCGTGCCGTCCTCTGCGAGGGCATGGCCGGGACAGGCCCGGATGCATTCGCCGCAGCGGTCGCAGAGCGTTTCGGTCACGAGAGGCGTCTCCTCCAGCTCCGCATCCGTAAGGATGAAGCAGTACCGGATGAACGGCCCGTAGTCCTTCGTCAAAAGCGAGTGGATCATGCTCTCCTCGCCCAGGCCGCAGAGCACGGCGCAGTGCAGGAAATCGATCTGGTTTTCCGCCGTGACGCCCCTGCGGACGTCGGAATAGTCCACCTCCGGGTTCGTCCCGTCCGTTTCGGCCATGATGAGCTGGTTGCGGCGCTGGGGGATGGCCTCGAAGCCCTCCTCCTCGATGAGATTGGCGACGTTGATGAGTGCCATCGGCATGACCGTCTCTTCCAGGTTCTCCACGCCCATGGTGGTATACTGATAGTAGGTCGTGCCCTCCTCGACGCAGCGGTAGATGCCGCGAAGCACACGGAAACCCAGTCCGATCACCGTTTTCGTGCCGGGGAAGACCCGGAACACGGCGTCGTCCGGCGAAAACCGCGACACGGGGGCGAATCCGACGATATCCGCGTCGAAGCGTTTGGCGCAAGCCTCGATCAAGCTTCTTAAGTCTCTCACAGTCTTCCCGCCTCCTTCAGATGGTGCCAGCATACGGTTTCGCAGCTCTTTCCGCACAGGCAGGGCAGGTAGCCGAAATGCGTGGGCGGGAGGAAGCGCAGTTTGGGGTAGATCGCCTGCGCGCTCTCCCGGTCGAAGCGCTTTTCCCCGTTCACGATCGCTTCCCGCTCCGGGTCGTCCCGCAGAAAGTCGTCGGTCATGAAAGGATTGGACTTATGTGCGCCGCGATAGTAGACGCTGCACTGCCAGGTGTCCACGCCGTCTTCGGATACGGCGCGTCCGGGGCAGGCTTCCATGCATTTCCCGCAGCGGTCGCACAGGGTCCCCTCGAAAGGCGGGTCGCATTCCAGCGGCATGTCCGTGATGATATAAACAAATCGCATGAAGGTGCCGTACTTCGGCACGATCACCCGTCCATGGAGACCGGGGCTGCCCAGTCCGCAGACCTCCGCGGCGCGGTTGAAGTCGATGATCACGTCCGGCGCAGGCTTGCCTTCTGCGACGGGGGTGGAGAATTCCAGCTCGTAGATCCGGTTGACCTCGGGATTGGCGGTCTTGTCGCCCTTGATCCGAAGACCGGGGATGAAACGCTGCAGGCAGGCGTCGTAGCCCGCGTCCTCGATCAGCGCGCCCATCTTTAAAAGGAAGATCTCCGAAAAGCTTTCGTCTATGTACTTGACGCCGAGATTGGCGTAGTTGTAGTACTGCCGCCTGTCCTCCATCGCATGGAACAGGCCCCGGGGGACCTTGATGCCGAAGCCGAGGATGGTCTTCGCCTTCGGCAGGATAGCGAAGGGGTTTCTCTGCGGCGGTTCGTCCCGCATCCGCTCCACGTCGCCGATCCCGCAGATCGTCGCGCCCAGTTCCGAGGCTTTCTCTTTGATATCTTTGGCCGTCATACTCCGCCCTCCGTCAGCGATCCATCTTCCAGGGCTTGCCGGTGCGCAGCGGTTCCTTGAACCGGCCTTCCATGCAGCCGCCCTTCTTTTCCAGCATGCTCACACAGCCGCGGATGCAGCCTCCGCATTTTGCCATGTTGTAGCCCACCCAGCTGGGGAAATACTTCTCCAGCGCCACGTAGACCTTCGTGACCTCCTTCTCATTCGCCTCGGCCGTACGGCCTTCGAGCAGGTCCAGGGAGCCGTCCTCGTTTTTGTCGAAGACCTCCTTGGGCACGAAGGGGTTGTAATACCGGCCCGCGTGGGTGTAGAAGGCATAGCAGCGCCACATGTCGATATCGCCCCACTCGCAGATCTTCCCGGCGAGATTGACCTTCACCGACTTCCCGGAGTTGATCGCGGGGATGCAGCCGCCGGGGCACTCGCGCACGCAGGCGCCGCAGCGGCGGCAGAGCGGCGGGCCGGAGTACATCTCGTCGTATTCCAGCTCGGCGTCGGTGAAGATGAAGGCCAGACGCTGCAGGGGGCCGAACTCCGGCGTCAGGAGCATCTTGCTCCAGCCCATCTCGCCCAGTCCGCAGATGACCGCCGCCAGCCGGAAGCTGAACTGCAGATCCGGCGGGACCTTGTCCGGAGCCACCTCGCGGGTATACTGCACGCTGCGATGATGGGCTGTCTTGCCCTTGGCTCGTTTGCTGATCTCGATCTGCTCTTCCGGGGAGAGGGTGTTGCCGGGGCTGCCGTCCATGTCGGAGACCACGCCGCGGGCGCCGGTATTGCGATAAACTACCGCTTCGTAGCCCTCGTCCTCGATGACCTTGCCCACGTGGTACAGCACCGCCGGCGCGTAGATCTCGTTGATGCCGCCGTAGGCCATGGAGGGGTACTGGTAGAACTGCGTGCCCTCCTCGATGCCGCGCTGCACGCCCCGCGGAATGCGGAACGCCATCGCGATGCAGCTCTTCGCGCCGGGGAAGAGATACCGCGGATCCATCTCCGGCGGCGCGCTTGCGAAGCGGGACATCGGACCGATCCCGCATTTGTCGGCGCCGGCTTCCAGCGCGGCCTTCTTGATCATCTCACTCGTCAGCATAGTTTTCCTCCAGATCGATCATAGCCTCTTCCAGGTTTGAATATATAAGCTTCCCGTCCTCCACGCGGCTTTCGATGCGGCTGTTTTCCAGCACGTACGGATAGATCAGCCCGGCGTGGTTCGGTTCCAGGAGCTCCAGGACGTTCCCGCGGAAGCGCCCCGCCGCATAGGCCTTCAGGATGCGCAACGGGCAGGGGCTGACCCGCGTCGCCAGCTTCAGGCCCTCGAAAAGCTCTTCGTACAGCCCGGCGTCTTCCGGGCGGAGAAAGCTCGTGCGCGTCAGCAGCGCCGCGCGGTTCTCCGGTTTTGAAAGGTAGCGCCGGCAGATCCCCTCGAAGGCGTAGCCGTTGTCCATCGCGGCGATCTCTGCCTCGTGCGAGACAAGATTGTCGTGGAACACGTGCGCTGAGCAGTGATTCAGGCAGCCGCTGTTGGCAAGGCCGTAGAGCTTCTTCCCGTTTTTGCCGCACCAGTCCCGCAGCTCGGCCAGCCGGGTGAGATCCCGGTTGTACTCCCGCGCCGCGTAGAAGCTGTCGAAGCAATCCGCAACGTAGTCCATCCCCTCGACGCTGCCGATGCTCATGTTGACCGAGGCCCGCGTGTCCAGGCCCGGGAAATTTTCATGGATGAACCGCGCGATCAGCGGGGAGGTCGTGGTGATCCCCCGCAGCGCGTACCGCCCGGCCAGGTAGTCCACCGTATTGCCGACCTTCAGGAAAAACGCCCGGGACAGGCTGTCGCGGCCGTAGCAGGTGGCGTTGAAAAGCAGATTCAGCGCAATGCCATGATCAGAGAACGCCGCCAGGTCTTCCTCCTGGCGCCGCTGGGCTTCCCAGGGCGTCAGGCCGCCGGTCAGCGGCAGGCTGTTCCGCCCGTTGGCGAAATCGCCCCAGGAAAAGTATACTTCGCCGATGCGGTCCTTCAGACAGAGGATCGCCTCCCTGAAATCGGGCGTCCCGCATAACTGATACCCCACGGAAAGCTTCACAGACTCAACTCCTGACTTCGGCCGGTACGTACGTTTTTATCAAGATCTCAGGAAGAACACTCCCTCTTCCGCAAGCGGCGAGATGAATTCCCGAAACATGAACGGAAGGAATAAAACGGGCCCGTAAATCCGGCATCATGCAGTTGCCATAAAAAAATACATCACTAAAGGATATTATAGTCCAAAACAAACGAGATTTCCAGTCCTAATTGCAGAAATGTCTCTTCCCTTCTTTTCCTTTTGTTTACAGGGGCTCTGCGCTTTCTTCCCATGCAAAAAATACAGCCCTTCGCTGCATACCCACAGCGAAGGGCTTTCATCATTTGGATCTTTCCAACCGCAAGCCTTTCCGGATTCCTCTTTACCCTCAAACCCCCTGATACGGAGAATGATCGGGTGTCATGCGGGATAATCTCCTGCTTGGCGGCGCTTTTCTATTGTCTTATTCTCGGATTCATGATAAAATGAATATATAAAAATAGCGGAGAAGGATTTCATACCAAGAGTAATCGCCGTCATCATAGAATTGTTTGTTTTTATCTGCATTTTAAGGAGACTGTAAAGATGGAAATAGAAGAGATGAACAGCACGAATTGGAGCCAGTCGGTTGCGGGGGTTTGCTTGAAGGACGGCAAGGTATTGCTTGCAAGACATACTTACGGGAGCGGAAAAGGAAAGTTGATCATTCCCGGTGGTTATGTCAAATTTGGAGAACTGCCGGAAGAGACCTTGGTACGGGAATATCTGGAGGAGACCGGAATAAAGGTCAGAGCAGGCAGACTGCTTGGAATCCGGTTTAATGAAAAGGATTGGTACGTTATCTTTGCCGCTGAATATATTGAGGGAGTGGCAAAATCGGACGGCGATGAAAACAGTGAAGTAGTCTGGATGGATATTGATGATGCACTGCACGATGACGCTGTTCCCGGACTTACAAAAGCGCTCGTCGAGTGTGCACAAAAGGAGTCCGGATTTCACTTGACACCTTATCAGACAAATAAGGTTAGGAATCAACTGTATGCGTAAAACGACAACTGTTTTTAACGGTTTCAGAGGACTTCAT
>JAFRWU010000119.1 GCA_017441705.1 Clostridia bacterium
CCACGAAGACCCTGACCCTCAAAGTCCCGAACAATTCCACGACGCAGCCGACGATCTCCTCCGTGACGCTGGCTCCGTCCTCCTCGCTTTCCTCGCCCTTCAACACGATCTTTATTGCCAACTACACGAAGCTCCGGGCGACGATCACGGCAAGCGCGTATCAGAGCGCGACGATTTCCTCCTATTCCGTCACCGTGGACGGCAAGACGAAATCGCAGTCCTCCTCTCCGGTCACGACGGCGGACAATCTCACGACCTCCGGGACGATCACCGTCACGATCAAGGTGACAGATTCCAGAGGCTTTGCGAAATCGACCACCCGGACGATCACGGTTTACGAATACAACGAGCCGTCCGTCACGCCGAAGACCGGGGAGACGAAGGTCATCTGCGGAAGATCGAACTCCTCCGGGACGCTTTCGGCTTCCGGGACTTATCTCCACATCGAGGCGGGGCGGCTGGTTTCCACCCTCAACGGGAACAACAGAGGATCGCTGAAATACGAAGTCTTCGACGCTTCGGAAGCCACGCTTGAAACCGGATGGCTCCTTACGGGAACGGCAGACGCGGAGGCAAGCACCGCGTGGACTTCCTCGACCGCGCTTGTTTCCGACCTGACATCCACCTATTCGGTCGTTCTGACCGCCTACGACACCTTCGGAAATTCCAGCGTCTTCACGGCAAGCATCCCCACCGACTCCGTGACCCTTCACCTTGCCAGGGGCGGAGGCGCGGTCGGCGTCGGGATGTATGCGCAGGGATGGAACCGGGTCGATATCGCGTGGCCTACCTACATCGACGCCGGGATCTATCCCCGCGTGATTAACTCTCACGATGCGGGAGCCTCCTCCGGGTACTATACGAGAATGCTTGTCGCCCCGCGCTACACCGCAGACGATATTCTGAGCGGTACGCCGGACACGACCCCGCCTTACGAAACCTATTTCCGGGCGTGGCTCACAAAAATCTGTCAGGACTACGGCCCCCTTTACGGAGCGGCGAACTTTCTTGTAACGGGCGTTGCGCAGCCCTCCACCCCGTTTCTGGTGCAGGGCAACATCTACAACATATCCGATACCGTTTCCGGGCTTCCCCGGCATTGCTCCTTCGTCGCCTATCCCGATGGAACGGGAATGACGATCATTCGTTTTGGGACTTACTTGGGAACATGGTACGCGGAGGAATACGTTCCCAACAGCGTAAAGACGGGGACTCTGACCTACGTTACCAACAGCGTCATCACTTCTGCGGCGAACCTCGGCATGACCCTGAAAAAGAGCGGAAAGGTCGTGACCCTGAACGCGACCAGCACGACCGTTGCGGGCGTTTCGGCAAGCTCGCTTGTGACGGTGGCGAACCTTCCTTCCGGGTTCTATCCGTCCGGCGCGAACGCGGTCGTTACGGCTCCCCAGCAGGCGACCACCGCAGGGAACATCATCAGTTTGTACGCGACCACCGACGGGCTTCTCCGCGTCATCAAGATCGGCACTTCCACGACGGCGTGGAGAGCTACGCTAACGTGGCTTACGGCATAAGGAGGCGAGAACATGATCCGATATACAACCCCGACGATCACCCTGAACGTGTCGGTCGATCTGTCTCAGGCGACCAACATCATCGTGACGATCAAACAGGGGGACTTGTTTCTGAAGAAAGAGCATCAGACCTATTCGCAGGGGAAGATCCTCGTCGATCTTACCGAAAGCGAATCGGCGGCGTTCCGGGAAAACTCCACGGCGAAAGTCCAGGTCAACTGGCTTTATCTGGATAACGGCGTGGAAAAGAGAGGAGCGACCAGCCCCGGCTTCATCACCATCGGAGAGAATATGCTGCAGGAGGTGCTGATCGGTGAATGAGCTTGTCGTTCCGGCCGACGAGATCGCTCTTTCCGTTTCGGGATCGGAGGCTTCTGTCCGGGGAGAGGATTCTATTGCGAGTCTGTCGGGCGACGCGGTTTCGGTTCCCGTCAGCGTGGACGATGCGGAGGCTTCTCTCTCTGCGGACTCGGTGATCGTGATACACGTTGTTCCCACTCCCTACGAAGGGGAGTACGAAGTGACCCCGAAAGCGCGGGAGTCCGTCGTTCTCCCCACACAGAACAAGACCCTCACCGACAACGTGACGGTCTTGAAAGTCCCGTATTTTGAAACAACAAACGACCACGGCACGACCGTGTATATTGCGGAGGTATGAAATGGCAAAGAATAAAATCATCTACGGGGGTACGGTGCTGATCGACCTCACAGATGCTACTGCGGTGGCTTCTGATGTGGCAAGCGGGAAGTATTTCTACGGCAACGATGGTGTGAAGACCGAAGGAACAAGCACCAAGGACTCCGACACCACGGATGCGAATGCAGCGGCGGCAGAGATCCTTTCCGGAAAGACCGCCTATGTGAACAAGAACAAGATCACGGGCGAGATGACCAACAACGGAGCGGTCACGGGAACGATCTCGACCAAAGCGGGGCAGTACACGGTTCCGCAGGGCTTCCACGACGGGAGCGGCAAGGTTTCCATTTCCTCTACCGAACAGGCGAAGATCATTCCGGGGAATATCAAATCCGGCGTGACCATCCTCGGCGTACAGGGGACTTACGCGGGACAGACCGTCAACGTGGAGGCCAACAAGAACGTGACTCCGACCGCCTCCTCTCAGGTCGTTACGCCGTCTTCCGGATATGACTATCTGGCTCAGGTAACTGTGGCGGCGATCCCCTACGTGGAATCCGCGAACACCTACGGAACGACCGTGACCATCGGTTAAGGGGGTGATTCCCCTTGGCGAAAAACAAGGTCGTTTACAACGGACAAACGCTGATCGATCTGACCGACACGACAGCAACGGCGGCAGACGTGGCAAGCGGGAAATACTTTTACACCAACGCGGGAGTCAGGACGCAGGGAACGGCTTCCGGTGGCGGCTCCGTCTCGATGGACACCAAGACCGCGACGGCTTCCAACTATCCTGTCACGCTCTCCTTTACCGGGATGAAGGGCAAGCCGAAAATGTTTGCCTGTCATTCCACTTCGCAGATCTCTTCCTCCGGCAACACGACCTATTATTACGTGACCGATTTCATTATGACGGGGGAGGGAACCGCACACGGAAACTGCTTCCGCGTCGGCTCTACAAGGCGAACGCAAGACGTCACTTCCGGATATACGTGGTCGTATTCCGGAACGACGCTCACGCTCACTTCCTCCGCGTCCTCCCGCTCTGCCGCTCCCGGCGCGTTCAACAATACCTATGAATTGACATACGTCTATTGAAAAGGAGAATGAATATGCTCAAAAATAAGGAATGGTGGAAGGCGGCGGGGATCCGCGCGCTGAAGACCGTGGCGCAGACCGCGATCGCGACGATCGGGACGGCCGCGCTGATCGAGAGTATCAACTGGGCGGCGGTGGCGTCGGCCTCGGCTCTGGCCGGGGTGCTGTCGCTCCTGACGTCTCTGGCTGGTCTGCCGGAAGTGGACGACTCGGAGGGCTAATTGATGGCGACGATCAAGATCATGCTGGACGCAGGGCACACGGGGAAAACGTGGAACGCCGGCGCGGTCAAGGGATACTACGAATCGGCGACCGTGTGGAAGCTGCATAACCTGCTCGCGGAGGAGCTGCAGAAGTACGGTTTCACAGTCGGGAAGACCAGAAAGACGATCGACGAAAGCATGGACGTCTCGGTCCGGGGAAAGAAGGCGAAGGGGTACGATCTGCTCCTGTCGCTGCATTCCAACAGCGCGGACGCATCCACGGTACGCCGCGTCGCCTGCATCTACCAGACGGCGGACACGCAGGGGACGTGGGACGAGATCTCCCGGAAGATCGCGGACAGGCTCGCGCCGGCGATCGCCGACGCGATGGAGATCCCGCCGGACCCGGGCAACGGCCTGCGCTGGAAGAATTACAGCAAGCTCGCCGGAGGAGACCGGGACGGGGACGGAAAGAAGGACGACAACTACTACGGCGTCCTGCACGGCGCGCGGATGGTCAAGGCGCCGGCCGTGATCGTGGAGCACAGCTTCCACAGCAATCCGGAGACCTGCCGCTGGCTGATGAATGATGACAACCTGAAGAAGCTGGCAGCAGCAGAGGCGAAGTGCCTGGCGGATTATTACGGGCTGAAGCTGCCGGAACCGGTAAAGCCGACCGAGCCCGCGCCCGTCACGCACACCGTCGTGAGAGGAGACACGCCGGAGAAGATCGCCCGAAAATACGGGATCACACCGGCGGAGCTGATTGCGGCAAATATTGCAAAGTATCCGCGCATGACGATCGATCTGATCGTGGACGGATGGGTGCTCACCATCCCGGCGAAGGGATCCGTGAATCCGGTGGCGCCGGTCTTCCGGCCATACGACGCGGCGGTCGTGCCGGCGAACGGGCTGAACGTGCGGAAGGGACCGGCGACAACTTACACGAAGCTGGGCGCGCTGAAATGCGGGACGGTGATCCGGATCCTGGAGGAGAAGAACGGCTGGGGCCGGATCCTTTACCAGAAAAAAGAGGGCTGGGTGTCCTTGGCCTGCGTAAAGAAGAGGTGAGAGACGTGGCAGAATGCAAAGCGACCGAGAAGTGCGACGCGCTGAAAGAGCTGGAAAAGCGCGTGGACGACCACGACGACCGCCTCGCGAAGGGGGATACGAGTTTCGCCGTCGTGAACGTGAAGCTGAACCTGATCCTCGGGGTCCTGTCGGCGGTGGGCGCGGCTCTGGCCGGCGTCCTGCTCAAAATGGTTTTCTGAAAAAAGCCGTCTGCGCTATTTCTGCGCGGACGGCTTTTTTCGCTTTGCGGAAGCGAAAAGGGGGAAAACGGGGTTTACCGGAAAGGCTGATTGTGGTAGAATAGAAACGAAAAAGAGACGGACAGCCTTCCGGGAAAAAGGCACCGCCGTATCTTCGGAAAAGGAGGCGCGCGATGAAAAAACCGAGCTTTTTGGGACAGCCGAGACCTCTGCTCTGCGCCATGGTCCAGGAAAAGACGCCGCAGGACGCCATTGCGGTGATCATGAATTCTCTGTACGACGGGGCGGAAGCCTTCGGGATCCAGCTGGAGTACCTCGAAAGGGAATACCGGGACGAAAAGACGCTCAGGGAGATCTTCTCCCATTGCGGGCAAAGACCGATCTATATCACAAGCTACCGCGGCGCGGAAAACAGAGGCATGTCCGACGGGGAGTGCGTGGAATTGCTCCTCTGCGGCCTCGCGGCCGGAGCGACGCTCCTGGACGTGATCGGCGATCTCTTCTGCCCGGAGCCCCACGAACTGACCATGGATCCCGCGGCGGTCGCGAAGCAGGAAGCCCTGATCCGCACGATCCATGAAAAGGGCGGAGAGGCTTTGATTTCCTCCCATCTGCACGCCTTTTACGACGAAGAAGAGGTCATGCGGATCGCTTTTGAACAAAAAAAGCGCGGCGCCGACGTGGTGAAGATCGTCACCCGCGCCGACACCCGCGCAGAACTCATGACCGATCTCCGGATCGCCGACCGCCTGGGCCGGGAGCTGGGGAAAGAGCATCTCTTCCTGGCGGGCGGCAGCGAATGCCGGCTTCTCCGGCAGGTGGGTCCCGCCTTCGGCTCCTGCATGTATCTCACCGTGGAACGCTATCAGCCCCAGTCCTCCAAGGAACAGCCGCTGCTCCGGGCGGCCAAAGCCATTCGCGACGCCATGACGATATAACGAAAAGAAAAGAGGAGATCCCATGAAGAATCCGTCCATCGTATTTACCCGCGTCAATACCGCGGAGCTGGTCACGCGCGATCTCCCGGACGAACCGGGAGAGGGTCAGGTGCTGGTCAGGACCCGCTTCAGCACCATCAGCCCCGGCACCGAACGGGCCAACGTGACCGGCAATCCCAACGTCAGGGGCGTTCGGGAACCGGACGTTTCGTTCCCCAGACAGTGCGGTTATTCCACCTCCGGGATCGTGGAAAAGGTCGGAAAGGGCGTCGAATCGCTCATACCCGGCGATCCGGTGACGGCTTTCCGCACGGTTCACGCCGCTTACAATATCGTACCGGAGAAAAACGTGATCCGGATCGATCCGGAAAAGATCTCCTTTGAGGAGGCGGCGATCCTGTATATCACCACCTTCCCGATGGCCGCGGTGCGGAAAACGCGGGTGGAGATCGGCGAACCGGCTCTGGTGATGGGCTGCGGCCTTCTTGGTCAGATCGCGATCAAGGAACTGCGTGCGGCCGGCGCCGTGCCGGTGGTGGCCGCCGATCCGGTGGCGTCCCGGCGGGAGATCGCGCTGGCTTCCGGCGCGGATTACGCCCTGGATCCCACCGCTC
>JAFRWU010000017.1 GCA_017441705.1 Clostridia bacterium
GGCAGGCCCTTTTAAGGGCGGCAAGTAGCAGTCCCACGCAGTTGGCAGGTCGTATTACGCGTTTACGCGTCAGCGAAGAACAGAGGGCTATGCCCGCATATGAAAAACCGCCCGCTTGGCGGGCGGATGATTATTGATGCGATTCTTTCAGCGCATAGAGCGGCTCAGTCGGGATTCCGTGGCGCGGCGTCCGGCGTCACGCGGAAAACCACGCGCTTTTCCCAGAAGGAGAGCCGGGCTTCCTGCTCCTTCTCGTCGGGAAGCGGAGAATACTCGTTTTCGGCGCTCTTCCCGGGGATCAGCTCCCAGAGCTTGGGATTGACCCCTTCCCATAGGATCCAGCGGTCGGTGACGAGATCGGTCAGGAAATGTCCCGGGATCGGGCGCCCGCCGTCGTGATCCGCCGCCCGGCCGAACCGGGAAAAGCTCTGCCGGTCGCGGTAGGCGTGGATGTAGACGTTTTCGAAGGTGACGGTCCCCTCAAGATGCGGCCGCGTCACCTTCGTGCGTCCGGAGGGGAATTCCGGCATGGGGATATGCAGCTTGTATCCGCGGCCGCCGTGCCCGTTGCCGTTGGCGGGTAGACGGGGCTTCGGATAGAAATCGCTGTCGAAATTCTCTCCGTGCGAGATCTCGATGTTGCGGAAGGTGACGTCGCCCACCGTCGACCAGTTTTCGTTGGGATCATCGGAGAGCTTTTCGCCGAGCATCTCTTCTATGTCTTTTCTGCCCCAGTAGCACCAGGGGTGTTTCTCCACCGTCACGGCGATACCGCCGAAGGGGGTGTCTTCCACGTCGATATCCTCGAAAAGCAGGTTTTCCAGCCGCCCCCGGTTGCCGGTGTAGACGCAAAGAGCGCCGTTGCCGTAATTCTCATGATGGATCACCGAGATGCGCCGCCATGTGACGTCCCGGATATCCCACCAGTTTTCCCAGGCCGCGGCCAGACACATGCCGCCCCGGTTCCAGACGACAGAATCCTCAAATATCACATTTTCGGTGGATGTCAAGGCGAAATGATGGGTCTTCACTTCCAAAGAATCGTCGTGGTTGTCGGCGAAGACGCGCCGCACCACGGCGTTTTTCGTGCCGTCGATCAGGATCCCGTCGTTGGAGGTCATATCCTGGCATCCCGCGGCGCGGATCAGGTCGAAAAGCACGTCGCGGCACCGCAGGGCCACCAGAGAAAAGCCCATGGGATGCGTGATCATCAGACCCTCAACGGTCACGTTTTCCGCGTCCATCACGCAGAGCACGTTCCCGTGACAGGTGAGGGGGTGGGGGAAGGCGTCGGTGTCGGCCTTTCCGTCCAGGATGCCGCGGCCGAGGATCCGGACGTTTTTCCCCGTGAGAGTGATGCCGTTCCGGGGCCGCGGCAGGTCTTGGGACGGCGCGAGCCGCGGACGGCGGAGGCGGATGACGGCTCCCTCCGCGAGATACCAGGTCTTGTCGTCTCCCTTTGCGGTCAGGTATTCCATGTTGTAGACGCCGGGAGCGAAATAAAGGAGATCCCCCGCGCGGTACAGCGCGTCGAAGCGCACCTGATCGATCACGTCCTCCTCGCGTTCGGAGGGAGGGACGATCACCGCGCCCGGTTCGTCCGGACGGAAAACGCGGGTCTCCCGGGGCTCGGTGAAGAGAAAGAGCGGGCGCTGGATGCCGTCGATCTCGATCGAAAGGATCCGGTGCTTTTCCGCCGCGGTATCCAGGGAAAAGCTCACGCGCCGCGCTTCGGGATCGACCGCGGGATCGATCCCGGCGAGCCGCGGACGGATCCTGACGTTCTGGATCCGGATCAGGGGATTCAGGACCTCCACCGTGATCCGCGCCGCGCCGTCGTGATCCCAGCGGGCGAGGGTCTCCTTTTCGCTTTCATAGTTGAAGGAACCCGGCTGGTGCTGATAGGCTTCGAAGGTGAGGATCCTCCGGGGAGCTTCCCCGGGGACTTCGGCCGTCACGCGGTAATCCCGGGATTCCGGCCAGGTCCAGAAGGCTTCTTTCATCGTTTTCCGTTCTCCTTTCCCGAAGGGCAGACGCCTTTTTCTCTTTTTTCAGTATACCAGATCGAGCGGAGGAACACAACTCCGGAACGGCGGGGAAAACGGGCGGAAAAAAGGCGACCGCAACATCTTGTGGCTCCGGAAAGCCGTCTGCACAAGGAAGCAAACGCCTGTTCGGATCCCACGAAACAAACGAAAGAATAAACAAATGTTCGCCTGTGGGAAAACGCAGGAAAACCGAAAAAAACGCAGAAATTCGAAACATTTTTCTCTTTTTCCCTATTGACAAAACCGCCCGCCTGTGTGTATAATGGTAGCACAGTGGATGACAGTGGAAGTTTAGCGGAGGACAGCGGCTCCCGAAGGGAGGATCGCGGCTCCGCAGACGCAGACTCATCCGGAATGCGGTATCGGAGGGGAGGGAAGACGCGGTGCTGCAGGGTGAATTCAGACATACCGTGGATGCGAAGGGCCGCTTCTTCTTTCCGGCGCCTCTGAAGGACGAGATCGGGGAATCGCCGGTCATCTGCCGCGGGATAGACCGCAACCTGATGGTGTATTCCCGCCCGGAATGGGAGGCTTTCGCCGCGAAGATCCGCGCGCTTCCCTTCAACGAGTCCAAAAAACTGACCCACTTCTTCATCTCCAAATCCAGCGAGGTCCCCATCGACGCGCAGGGCCGCATGGTCATTCCCCAGATGATGCGGGAATACGCCGGGATCGGCAAAAACGTCGTCATCGTCGGCGCGGTGGACAGCGTCGAGATCTGGGACGAGGATACCTGGAAGAACAAGATGGACGAGCTGTCCGGCGAGGACGTGATCGCCATCATGGAAAAGAACAGCTTCTGATATGGAGTTTCATCATACGAGCGTTCTCCTCGCCGAGGCGGTGGACGCCCTGGCGGTGGAGGAAGGCGGACTCTACGTGGACTGCACCCTGGGCGGCGGAGGACACACCGCCGAGATCCTCCGGCGCGGAGGCCGCGTGATCGGCATCGACCGCGACGGCGAAGCCATCGAGGCGGCGGCGAGACGGATCGGACCGGACCCGGCGTTCGAGGCGATCCGCGCCAATTACGTCTCTCTCAAGGCGATCGCCGAGAAAAAGATGATCGTGGGGAAAGTCGCGGGCGTGCTTTTCGACCTGGGCGTTTCCTCCCATCAGCTGGACGATCCCTCCCGAGGCTTTTCCTATCACACCGACGCGGCGCTGGACATGCGCATGGACACGCGCGAGGAGCTTTCGGCGAAAAAGCTTGTGAACGAAGCGTCCGAGGCCGAGCTTTCGCGGATCCTTTTCGAGTACGGAGAGGAAAAGATGGCGCGCGCCATCGCAAGGGCTATCGTGGAAAGAAGAAAGATCCGGGAGATTGAAAGCACCCTGGAGCTTTCGGAGATCATCAAAGAGGCGATGCCTCCGAAGATGCGCCGGGACAAGCATCCGGCGAAACGAAGCTTTCAGGCGATCCGCATCGCCGTCAACGGAGAGCTTTCCGGCCTGCCTCCCGCGCTGGAGGCGGCATACGAGATCCTGAAGCCGGGCGGAAGGCTGGCGGTGATCACCTTCCATTCGCTGGAAGACCGGATCGTGAAAAACTTTTTCCGGGACATGGAGACCGGATGCACCTGTCCGCCGGAATTCCCGGTCTGCGTCTGCGGGAAGACGCCCCGGATGAAAAGCGTGATCCGCAAACCGCTGGAGGCGGGCAAAGAAGAGCTGGAAACGAATCCCCGCGCAAGAAGCGCGAAGCTCCGGGCGGGGGAGAAGATCAAATAAACCTGTGACACACGGAGAAGGAGCGAGCAACCGTGGAAAAGAGGATCATCGAGATCGATCTGGACAATCTGGAACGCGGCCGGTACAACGACAATCTGGCGCGCGTTCCCAAGGCGCGTCCGGAAAAAGTCCCCGAGCTTGCTC
Source organism: Clostridia bacterium (assembly GCA_017441705.1). Classification (GTDB taxonomy): domain Bacteria; phylum Bacillota; class Clostridia; order Oscillospirales; family QAMX01; genus RUG11797. The sequence goes on from JAFRWU010000017.1 coordinate 3,924, forward strand.
CCGCCCCGAAAAAAGGCGTTCGCACCCGGCCGCTTCCCCGGGAAAAGAGCGCCGTTCGTCCCATGTGGATCGCCGCGCTTCTCGCGGTGGCCGTTCTCTATATGGTCCTGGTAGGACAGTACATGACCCTGACCGAGCTTTCCCTGGAGGCTTCGGGCTACGAATCCGCCATCCGAAAGAGCGATCAGGAGATCTCCAAGCTGAAGAAGTTCACCCTTACGAATATCAGCGACGAGGAGATCGAGGCCTTCGTGCGCAAATACGACATGGATAAACTGGAGAGAAGCAACGTCGAGTATCTGGAGACCTCCCGTCCCGACGTGATGATCTCTCATACCGGCAAAGAGAACAAAGACTCCTCTTCCGGCGCCGCGGGCGCGCTCGGCGAAAAGCTGGAAGAGATCTTCGAATTCTTCCGGTGATCTGATTCCGCCGTCCCCAACTCTATATATTTGTCGGGCATATCCGACGTAAGGGAGGAAATGTTGCCGCATTTCCTTCCCTTACTTTTCGGGACTTTTTTCTCCGGCGCATCCGGGGAGAAAAGGTGAAAAACCGCGGCCGGGAAAAAGCGCGGCCACAAGCGGTAGGTCATAATTGCAAAATGCTCCCATATGATGTATAATAAAGAATACGGGGAAAAGCGCCCCGGTGCGCTCCGCCCTCCCGCATCGGGAAACGGGGGCGAAGCCGGAGCTCTCCGGCGGCCGCGGCTCTTTGGCGCGGGCCGCCCCGGACGAATCAATCCCGGAAGGATCGACCGATGGACGAATCTCAGAAGAAAAAAACGCGCGGAAAGAATCCCGTGCCGGACCGCAAGTCCCTTGCGCCCGACAGAGGGATGCTTTTGCGCGTTTTTGCCATATTGGGACTTGTCTGCCTCATCGCCCTGCCTTATCTTCTCTATCAGCTTTCCAAGGTCCAGATCCTGGATCACGAAAGCTGGCAGAGCCGCGCCATCCGCCAGCAGACCCGTTCGGTCACCCTTCTCCCGGTGCGCGGCATGATCTATGACGCCAATATGAACGAGGTGGCGGTAAGCACGGTGGTGGAGCATATCTGCTTTGCCCCGGCCAATATGCGGCGCGACACGTCGACGATCAAGAGCGCGGAGACCCGGGAAAAGACGATCCGGGAGGACGAGGAAAAGATCGATCTGATCTGCCGCGAGCTTTCCGAAGTCCTGGGTCTGGATTACGATCTTCTGATGACCAAGGCTGCGAAGAAGGATTCCTACTATCAGGTGGTGGCCCGCAACGTCGACAAGTCCAAGACCGACGTGATCCGCGCCTTCATTTCCGAAAACAAAATCCGCGGCGTGGATTTTTATCCCTCCAGCGAGCGGTATTATCCCTACGGCAATTTCGCCAGCTCGATCATCGGCTTCACCAACGCCGACGGGGAAGGGACCTACGGCGTCGAGCGGACCTACGACATGATCCTGTCCGGTCAGGCGGGCCGGATCATTTCGGCCAAGAACCGCGACGGCGAGGCCATGCCCTTCTCTTACGAACAGTATATGGACGCCGAGGACGGCCTCGGCGTGGTCCTGACCATCGATCACACGGTGCAGGATATCCTGATGAAATACCTGGAGACGGCGACCATCGACAACTTTGCCGCCGGCGCCACGGGCGTCGTCCTGAACGTCAAGACCGGCGCGGTCGTGGGCATGGGCTCCTATCCGGACTTTGATCTGAACAAGCCGCGCGCGCTTTCGGAGGAAGCCGAGGCGGAAATCGCGCTTCTTCCCACGGAGGAACAGAACGACGCGCGTCTGACGAGGCTCTACGCCGCCTGGCGCAACAGGGCCGTCAGCGAGGCCTACGAGCCGGGCTCCACCTTCAAGACCGTGACGGCCGCCATCGCGCTGGAGGGCGGCACGTCGAAGCTGTCCGACTCCTATTTCTGCGGCGGCTCCACTCACGTGGCCGGGTGGAACATCGGCTGCTGGAAGCACGCCGGACACGGCTCGCTGGATTTCACGGGCGCGGTGATGGGCTCCTGCAACGTGGCCTTCATCGAGATCGGACGAAAGATCGGTCCGGAGGGCTTCTACCGCGGGGTGGAATCCTTCGGACTGACGTCGAAGACCGGCATCGATCTGCCGGGCGAATCCAGCGGCATCTTCTTCAATGAAAAAACCTTCGGCGACAGCGCCGCGAACCTGGCGGTGGCCTCCTTCGGCCAGCGCTTCAAGATCACCCCGATCCAGCTCATCACCGCTGTGGCAGGCATCGCCAACGGCGGTGTGGAGATGAAGCCGCACGTAGTGGCGGCCTACACCGATGCGAACGGAAACGTCACGGAAAGCATGGAGCCGGAATCTCTGCGCCAGATCGTCAGCGCCGAAACCTCGGCGACTCTCTGCCGCATTCTGGAGCGCGTTGTCTCCAAGGGGACGGGACGCAACGCCTACGTGGCGGGCTACCGGGTGGGCGGAAAAACCGGCACGTCCGAAAAGAACGCCGCCGGCACCGAACAGGATTACATCGCCTCCTTCATGGGGATCGCCCCCTGCGACGATCCGCAGTACGCGGTCCTGGTCCTGATCGACGAGCCGAAGGGCGACCGCTATCAGGGCGGTCAGATCGCCGCTCCGGTGGTCGGACGCATCTTCTCCGAAATCCTGCCTTATCTCGGCGTGACGCCGGTTTATACCAAAGAAGAGCTTTCCACCCTGCAGGTCACGGTGCCCAAGATGACCCGCATGTCCCAGGCCGACGCTCTGGCCCGGGCGAAAGAGGCCGGCCTGCAGGTGGAGATCGTCGGCAGCGGCGCCACCGTCACCGCGCAGGTTCCGGCTTACGGCTCCATCATTTCCAACCGCACCAAGGTGATCCTCTACTGCGGCGAAGCCGTGCCGGAGGAAACGGCCGAGGTGCCGTCGGTGATCGGGCTTTCCTATCCGGCGGCGGTCAAGAAGCTGGAGGAAGCCGGGTTCTACATGCACGCCACCGGCACGGTGCAGACCGTGGTCGGAGACAGCGTCCGCGCCAAAAAGCAGAGCATCGAACCGCATACCGAGGCGCTGAAGGGGAGCGTCGTCACGGTGGAATTCCTCGACGGCAACACCTACGAGACCGGGGAATAACCCTCCGTCCGCCTATCGTCCGGGCGCCCCTTGCGGGCGGCCGTCAAAGCATAGAAAGGGAACGTCATGAAACTTTCAAAACTTCTGGAAAACGTCGGGATCCTCTCCTCGGAGATCCCGCTGGAAGAAGAAGTCACGGGGATCACGCTGGATACCAGAAAGGGATGTGAAGGCGCGCTTTACGCGGCGCTTCCGTCGCTTTCCGATCCCGCCCGCCACGGGCTGGATTACGTCGCGGCCGCGAAAGCGGGCGGCGCGAAGGCGGTCCTTCTGGACAGGGACGCGGACACCGCGGGCCTTCCGAAGATCCTCGTGAGGGACGCGCGCTTTGCCGAGGCGCAGGCCGCCTCCAACTTTTACGGCTCTCCCGCTTCGAAGATGAAAATGATCGGCGTCACCGGCACCAAGGGAAAGACGTCCACCACCCATTTCATCCGGGCCTGTCTGGAATACGCGGGGATCAAGACCGGGCTGATCGGCACCAACGGCGTCTTCTGGATGGGGAAATCGATGGAGACCGGATCCACCACTCCGGAGGCCACCGCGCTTTACCGGGCCCTTTCCGAAATGGCGCGGGACGGCGTGGAGGTGTGCGTGATGGAGGTTTCCTCCCATGCGCTGGACGTGGGAAGAGTCGCTCCGATCCGTTTCGCGGCGGGCGCTTTTCTGAATCTTTCCCAGGATCATCTGGATTATTTCAAGACCATGGAAAATCTCGCCCTGGCCAAGGAAAAGCTCGCGGGGCTTTCCGACGTGTTCTATTATAACGCCGACGACGCCGAAGCGGAGCGCATGAAAAAGGCTGCGGGAGAGCGCGGAAGAAGCTTTTCCATCGACAATCTCGGCGCGGATCTCGTGGCGCGGGAGACGAAGCTCCTTTCCTCCGGCGTGGTGTTCGACGCTCTTTCCGACAGCGGCATGCGCCGCATCCGGATCTCGACGCCCGGCCGGTTCACGGTATACAACGGCCTTGCGGCCATCGGATGCCTTCTGGCCGTAGGATTGAATATGGATCAGATCGCCGAAGGACTCGCTTCCGCAAAGGGCGTGCGCGGACGCGCCGAGGTGGTGGAAACCGGACTTCCCTTCACCGCCATGGTGGATTACGCCCATACGCCCGAAAGCCTGAAGGAGATCCTGGAGGCGGTCCGTCCCTTCACCGAGGGAAGGATCCTTCTGGTATTCGGCTGCGGCGGCAACCGGGACCGGCTGAAAAGACCGGTCATGGGCGGCATCGCATCGGAGGGCGCCGATCTGGTGTATCTGACCTCCGACAATCCGCGCTTTGAGGAACCGGAAGCGATCCTTGACGAGATCGAAGCCGGCGTGGACCGGAAAAAGGCGCGTATCTTCCGCGACGCCGACCGGGAAAAGGCCGTCGCCATGGCGATGAAAGAAGCAAAAGAGGGAGATCTGGTCCTGGTGGCCGGCAAGGGCCACGAGGATTATCAGGAGGTTCGCGGCGTAAAGCATCACATGGACGACCGGGAGCTGATCCTCCGTGCGGCGGAAAGCCTCGGAGGCTGAGAACGCGCCGGAAAAACGGGGACACACGGAAACGAGGAAAAGGAGACCGGGTTATGCTTGACGCCTCGATGAAGAAAATCGCGCGGATCCTGGGGAAAGAAACCGGGATCGACCGCCCGGTGGAACGGATCTCCACCGATTCCCGGGACGTGGACGAAAAAACGCTTTACGTCCCTCTGAAGGGCGAACGCTTCGACGGGCACGATTTTATCGCCTCCGCTCTGGAAAAGGGCGCCGCCGGCGCGCTTTCGGAGCGTCCGGCCGACGACCCGCGCGTCATCCGGGTGGAATCGACCCTTGCCGCGCTGGGCGCCCTGGGGCGCGCGCGCCGGGACGAGATCGATCCTCTGGTCGTGGGACTGACCGGCAGCGTGGGAAAGACGACGACCAAGGATATGACCGCTCTGGTGCTCGGGACCAAATACCGCACGCACAAGACCGCGGGCAATTTCAACAACGAGATAGGCCTCCCCAAGACCCTTCTGGCGCTCGAAAAGGAGCATGAGGCGGCCGTCATCGAAATGGGCATGTCTCATAAGGGCGAGATCTCGCGTCTCGCGCGCCTGGCGAAACCGGACGTCGCCCTGATCACCAATATCGGTTCGGCGCATATCGAGTATCTCGGCTCCCGGGAAGGGATCCGGGACGCGAAGCTGGAAATCACCGACGGCCTTTCTGCCGGAGGGACCATGATCCTGAACGGCGACGAGCCCCTGCTTCTGGAAAGGATCGCCTCTCTCAGAGAGCGGGGCTTCCGCGTTCTGACCTTCGGGTTTTCCGAAGGATGCGATTACCGTGCGGAAGAGATCCGGGAAGGGGAGGAGTCGGTCTCCTTTACCCTCCGCGGCGTTTCCTTCCGCGTGCCGCTGGCCGGAAGACACAATATCCTGAACGCTCTCGCCGCCTCGGCGGCGGGCGACGCGGCGGGCGTGCCGCTTGTCTGCGCCGCCGGGGCGCTTTCGGCGTTTGTCCCCGCCAGCGCCATGCGGCAAAGCGTGAAAAAGGTCGGGGCGTATACCCTGATCGTCGATTGCTACAACGCGGGACCGGAATCGATGCACGCCTCCTTCCAGGTGGTGAAGGCCATGAAGGCTGCGGGAAAGAAGATCGCCGTGCTCGGCACGATGCGCGAACTCGGGGAAAGAGCTCCGGGATATCATCGCGCGGCGGGTCTGGAGGCCGCGGAGATCTTCGACCGGGTGATCACGCTGGGCGAGGGAAGCCCCTGGTATAAAGAAGGCGCGCCGGACGCCGCGGAGGCGCCCGGGGTCGAAGACGTCGCGCCCATGCTTCTGGAGATCGCCGCTCCGGGAGATCTGATCCTTTTCAAGGGATCGCGCCTGAATTATCTGGAAAAGGCCGCGGACGCCTTTGAAAAAGCCGTAACGCCGCGCCCGTAAGCGCGTTTGTCCGCGGATCATCCGGCAGGAATACGAAGGAGAAGACATATGAACGTTCTGCTCGCCTTTCTTACGTCGCTGACGCTGGCGTCGGTGTCCGGGATCTGGATCGTGCCCTGGCTCAGAAAGCTGAAATTCGGCGCCACCATTCTGGAGGACGGACCGGCCTGGCACGCCTCCAAGCAGGGGACGCCGATCATGGGCGGACTGATTTTCATTCTCTCCACCACCGCGGCGACGCTGCTCTTCGCGATCCCCGACATGATGAAAGGGGATTTCACCGCGCTTCTGATCCTCTTCCCGGCGCTGGCTTTCGGTGCCATCGGGGCCTTTGACGATCTGGTCAAGGTCACGAAAAAGCGCAACAAAGGCCTGACGGCGCTGCAGAAATTCATCCTGCAGCTGGCGGTTTCGGCGCTTTTCCTGGTAGGCATGCGCCTGGCCGGCTTTTCGGACGGGAGCCTTCCGATCCCCTTCACCGGCTTCACGGCGAAGCTTCCCTGGTTTCTCTTCCTGATTCTCGGCGTCATCTTCATCACCGGCACGGACAACGCCACGAACCTCACCGACGGCGTGGACGGCCTGCTTGCGGGCATGACCCTGCCGATCATGATCTTCTTTGTTCTGGCGGGCTTCTTCCTGCGCTTCGGCGAAGGCCGCGGCGCCCTGGCGGTCCCGGCGGCGGCGCTGGCCGGCGGTCTGATCGGCTTCCTGATCTATAACTTCCATCCGGCCAAGGTTTTCATGGGCGATACCGGCTCGCTCTTTATCGGCGGCTTCTTCGCCGCGCTGGGCTTCGCGGCGGGCAATCCCCTGATCCTGGTGATCGCAGGACTCCTTTATTACTGGGAGACCCTTTCGGTGATGCTGCAGGTCGGATACTTCAAAATCAGTCATGGCAAGCGCATCTTCAAGATGGCGCCTTTCCATCACCATCTGGAGAAATCCGGCTGGTCGGAAATCAAAATCTTCATCGTGTTCACGCTTGTCACCGCGCTTCTCTCGGCGGCCGCCTGGTTCGCCGTCTGAGCCTTTCCGGAGAATGGTCTTCACCCAACAGCCGATCGGAGGAAACGCATGGCGAACCGCAGAGACGACGCGCCGAGGCGTCACAGACAACGGGATATAGAACCGGAGCCGCACGAGCGCGCCCGGGAGGAGCTTGACGAACGATTCGGCGGCCCCGATCCGGTGAAGCACGCAAAGCGCCGCGCCGACGCGAAAAGACGCGTGATCGACGTGGAAAATCTCAGGGAGATCAGGGATGCGGACTATGCGACCCGTGCCATCGACTATAACCCGATGGACGCGACCTTCCTGATGCTGGTGATCATTCTGCTGCTTTTCGGCCTCGTGATGGTCTTTTCGGCCAGCTACGCCCAATCCATCGAGGATTACGGTTCCGCTTCGCATTATTTCCTCAACCAGCTCCGTTGGGCGCTGATCGGAGTCGGCGCCATGATTCTGTTTGCATTCCCGATCAACTATTACCGGCTGAAAAAGTTTTCCAATCTGTTCCTGATCGGCACCGTGGTGCTGCTTCTGGCGGTGCTTCTGGTGGGCAAGGAGGTCAACGACGCGGTCCGCTGGATCCAGATCGGCGGCGTGCGCTTCCAGCCCTCCGAGCTTTCCAAGGTCGCGGTGATCTTTTTCCTGGCCCGCTGGTGCGAGGACAGGAGAAGCCGGATGAATAACATCACCTGCCCGGTGACCGGGTTTTTGATCGCGGTGGGACCCACGGCGATCCTTCTGGCTCTGGAGCCGCACTTTTCCTGCCTGATCCTGATCGCGGCCACGGCTGTCGTCATTCTGTACGCGGGCGGGATGTCAAACAAATGGTTCTGGCCCTTCGTGATCGTGGGCGTTCTTCTGGTGGTCGTTTTCATTTTCTACGGCGACAAGATCCCGATCGGGTATATCAGCCGCCGCTGGCTCGCCTGGAAGAATCCCGAAAGCTATGCGCGGACCACCGGGTACCAGACGCTGCAGTCCCTGATGGCGCTCGGAACCGGCGGCTTCTTCGGCGTCGGCCTCGGCAATTCCCGTCAGAAGCAGCTCTTCCTTCCCGAATCTCACAACGATTACGTGCTTTCCATCGTGGGGGAGGAGCTGGGGCTTTTCGGCGTCCTGGTGATCCTTGTCCTGTTCGCCCTTCTGATCTGGCGCGGCGTGACCATCGCGCGGCGCGCCCGCGACCGGTTCGGCTTCCTTCTCGTGGTGGGGATCATGGCGAAGATCGCGCTGCAGGTCCTGATCAATCTCGCGGTGGTCACCAACGCGGTGCCCGTCACCGGCATGGCTCTGCCGTTTTTCTCCTACGGCGGCACGGCGCTGATGATCCAGCTTGCGGAGATGGGCGTGGTCCTGAATATTTCGCGTCAGGCCAAGGAACCGATCAAATTGTAGCGCAAGGCGGGAACCGCATGCGTTCCGCCGGCGGCGGAACGCCGGGGAGCGGATCCCGAAGGCAATACCGACAAGAAAGGACAGTGTGTATGAAAATCCTGGTTTGCGGCGGGGGTACCGGCGGACATATCAATCCGGCGCTGGCGGTGGCGGGTTTTGTCAGCCAGAGACAGCCGGAGGCGGAAATCGTCTTCGCGGGAGCGTCGCGCGGTATGGAGGAAAAGCTGGTCCCGCAGGCGGGATACCGGCTGCGCACGGTGGATATTTCGGGATTCAAGCGGTCCTTCGCGCCTTCGGCCGTGGCGTTCAATATCGGGGCCGCCTGGCGCATGCTGAAAACCCGGCGCGAAGCCTTCGATATCGTGAAGGAGGAGGCGCCCGATCTGGTGTTCGGCACCGGCGGATACGCCTGTTATCCCTACGTGCGGGCCGCGGCGAAGCTGGGGATCCCGTCGGTCCTTCACGAATCCAACGCGCTGCCCGGCAAGGCGGTGGTCGCTGCGGGAAAATTCGCCGAAAAGATCCTGCTCGGATTCCCGGAGGCGGTGGAAAAGCTGCCGGAGCCGCTTCGCGGAAAGGCGATCGTCACCGGCAATCCCATTCGTGCCGGCATGGTGTCCCGCGACAAGCGCGAGGCGAAGAAAGCCCTCGGTTACGAAGGCAAGCTCCTGCTTTCCTTCTGGGGCTCGCTGGGCGCCCGGGAAATGAACAAGAAGATCGCCGACTTTATCCTTCTCGAAAGCCGGGAGGAGACCGGATTCGATCACGTCCACGCCACCGGCAGCTACGGCTGGAGATGGATGCCGGACCTGGTGAAGGAAAAGGGCGTGGATTTGGAAAAGGAACCGCATATCGATATGCGCGAATACATCCACAACATGCCGGAACTTCTGGCCGCAGCCGACCTGGTGATCTGCCGCGCGGGCGCCATGACCACCATAGAGCTGGCCGCGACAGGCACGCCCGCCATCATGGTCCCCTCGCCGAACGTGGCGGAGAATCATCAGGAATCCAACGCCCGCGCTCTGGAAAGCCGCGGGGCGGCGGTGATGATCCGGGAAAAGGATACCACGGGAGAGATCCTGTTCCGCAAGGCGAAGGAGCTTCTCGCCGACGACGGCCGTCTTCTTGCCATGTCCCGCGCCGCACTGAAAGGCGCGATCCTCGACGCTGACGAGAGGATTTACGGAGAACTCGCTCCCTACTGGAAATAACGGCGTCCGATTTCTGCCGCGCCCCTTCAGGGGGCGCGGCTTTCGCGCGTTTTTCGTCTCATATCCCTCTCTTTCCCGGCGGCGGGAAGGCATAACGCCGGACCGGACGCCTTCGCGCGGGACGGGAGAATGAAAAAACGACAAAAGAAAGGGGAGCCGGCCGGACCTTTTCGTACAAATCGCAGAAAAGAGCCCGGAACAAAGAAAAATGAATAAATATGCAAAAAACCGCTTGACAAATGCAATGGTATGCAGTATAATAGCGACATCAATCAAAAAGAAAGAATCATGGAGGCAACGATATGAAACGGTTTCTCGCACTGATGCTGGCGGTCTTCGCCGCGATTTCTCTCTTTACTCTCGCGTCCTGCTCCGAAGGCGGAAGCGACGCCAAAGGGGTCAAGGTCATCAACGTCGCCCTGACCGATGAAGAGTACGCCTTCGGCGTCGACAAGACCCAGCCCGAGCTTCTGGAAAGCGCCAACGCGTTCATCAAGAAGATCATGGAGGACGGCACGTTCGAAGACATCTGCAATCACTATTTCGGCGACGGCACGCCGGTCCCGGTGACCTCCGCCGCGGAGGATTCCTCCAAGGATCAGCTGGTCGTAGCCACCAACGCAGGCTTCGAGCCCTTTGAATACACCCAGGGCGACGCCTATCTCGGCATCGACATGGAGATCGCGAAGCTCTTTGCCGATTATCTGGGAAAAGAGCTGGTCATCAACAACATGGATTTTGACGCGGTATGCCTTTCGGTCGGCCAGAGCAAATGCGACATCGCCATGGCAGGCCTGACCATCAAGCCGGACCGGGAAGAGTACGTGACCTTTACCGACTCCTATTACAAAGCGTCCCAGAAGCTGATCGTCATGAAATCCGACGACAAGTTCGACGCCTGCAAGACTGCCGCCGACGTGGAAGCTATCCTGAAGAGCTTCGATTCCTCGGTGAAGATCGGCTACCAGAACGGCACCACCGGTCAGTTCTACGTCAAGGGAGACGAGGACTGGGGCTTTGACGGTTACGCCGTCACCGGCGTCGGCTACAAGAACGGCTCCATGGCGGTCCAGGATATGATGAACGGCAACGTCCAGTACGTCATCATCGACGAAGCGCCGGCGGCCTTCATCGCCGCCGCGGTCAACGGATAAACGCGGGACACGGGCTGCGGCCCGAAAAACGTTACGGCAAGAATCGAAAAGGGGCGTCCCCCAAAGGGAAGCCCCTTTCGGCCCGCTTATGCGGTTAAGAGGAAGGAGGATACGCCCGGGTCATGAACGAATTGCTGCAGAGCTTTGAATTTGGCCGGTATATCCTGAAATTTCATAAGGTCTTCGTGGACTACGGCGGCTACAAAAGCGTGCTTCTGGGCCTTCGCAACACGGTGATCATCGCCGTGCTCGGTCTCCTGATCGGGATCGTGATCGGGACCCTGATCGCCACGGTCCGCGTCGTCCCGAAATACAGGCTTCTGCCCAGGATCCTGAACGGCTTTGCGAGCTTCTACGTCGGCTTCTTCCGCGGCACGCCGATGGTGGTGCAGCTTCTGCTGTTCTATTACGTTTTCATGCCGCTGGCGGGGCTTCATTACCCGGCGCTGACCGTCTGCGTCGTAGTGTTCGGCATGAATTCCGGCGCCTATGTGTCGGAGATCATGCGGGGCGGCATCGGATCGGTGGATCCCGGTCAGATGGAGGCCGGCCGTGCGGTGGGCCTTTCCTTCGGGAAATCCATGCTGCGCATCGTGATCCCGCAGGCGGTGAAGAACATCCTGCCTACCCTCGGCAACGAATTCATCACCCTGATCAAGGAGACCTCGGTGGCAAGCTTCGTGGGCACCATGGATCTCTACGTGGCCTTCAACTATATCGGCACCAACAACTACGAATTCATGGTTCCCTATCTGGTGATGGCCCTGATCTACATCGTGCTGGTGCTGATGATTTCCGCTCTGGTGCGTCTGATGGAAAGGAGGCTTGCGAGAAGTGATCGAAATCAAACGACTCACTAAGAAATACGGCGAGCTTCTGGTGCTTGACGAGGTCACCGAGACCATTGAGGACGGGGAGAAGGTCGTCGTGATCGGCCCCTCCGGCTCGGGCAAGTCGACCCTTCTGCGCTGCATCAACTGCATGGAGGATCCCACGAGCGGCTCGATCTATTTCGAGGGAGAAGACCTTGCCGACATGCGGGTGAACATCAACCACGCGCGCCGTCACATCGGCATGGTTTTTCAGCAGTTCAATCTCTTCAACAATATGACGGTGCTTCAGAATATCATGCTGGCGCCCGTCACGGTGGCGGCGGAGGACCGGCGCGCCGCGGCGCGAAAGAACTTCGTCATTCGCATCAAAAATCTTTTCCGGAAAGAGAAGCTTCCGCTTCTTCCGAAGGGGAAAACCAACGCCGAGGCAAAGGCGGAGGCTCAAAAGCGCGCGCTGGAGCTTCTTGAGCGCATCGGGCTGCAGGATAAGGCGAACGTCTATCCCTCGACCCTTTCGGGCGGGCAGAAGCAGAGGATCGCCATCGTGCGCGCCCTCGCCATGAACCCGAAGGTGATGCTTTTCGACGAACCCACCTCCGCTCTGGACCCCGAGATGGTGGGGGAGGTCCTGGATCTGATCAAGCGTCTGGCCGACATGGGCATGACCATGGTGATCGTCACCCACGAGATGGGCTTTGCCCGGGAGGTGGGGACACGGATCCTCTTCATGGACGGCGGCAAGATCCGGGAATCGGCTCCGCCGGAGGAGTTTTTCAACCATCCGAAGAATCCTCGTCTGAAGGAATTCCTTTCCAAAGTGATTTCGTGACCGGCATGGCCCTCCCGCAGGGGAGGGCTTCTTTTTTGCGCTGCGTTCCGAAAGGCACACGCCTCTTGCGCCGGAGAACGCTTTGTGGTAGGATAAAAGAAACGGAAGGAAAGAGAGGGGGAAGGACCGTGAAGCTTCTGATGCACGTCTGCTGCGCGCCCTGTTCGGTCGAGTGTATCGCCGCGCTCAGAGAAGAGGGGGTCGAGCCGACGCTTTTCTGGTACAATCCCAACATCCATCCGGTGGAGGAATACAAGCTGCGGCGCGATACGCTGAAAAGCTACGCCGCCTCGATCGGCGCGGAACTGATCCTGGAGGAAAATTACGGACTCCGCGAATTCGTGCGGAAGACCGCGCCGGACTTCACGTTCGGAGAACGCTGCGGGATCTGCTATGAGATGCGCCTGGCGAAGACCGCGGCCTTTGCGAGGGAAGCGGGATACGATTTCTTCACCACCACCCTTTTCATCAGCCCCTATCAGGACCGGGAAAAGCTTCTCCGTATCGGCAAAGCCGCCGCGGACCGGGAGGGGGTCGGCTTCATCGGCTACGATTTCCGGCCGCGTTTTCAGCGGGGGCAGGAGAAGGCGAAGGAACTGGGGCTTTACCGGCAGAAATACTGCGGGTGTATTTTCAGCGAGGAGGAACGGTTTTCAAACCGGGCGAAAAAAGCCATGCGCCGCGGGGAGGTCTGGTGACCGGATCGTCCGCCCTTCCCGGATCCGTGAAGGACCCTCCGGAGGGCTTGGGCAGGTCATGCGTTTACGGAAAAAAGTCCTTGACAAAGAAAAGGGAAAATGCTATACTATCCGCGTTGTCGGGCGAAAGCCCGGGATAACTCAATACCGTGGAATGACCCACGGCCGGTACGGAGAAGTCGCGTAGCCCGGTCGAGCGCGCACGATTGGAAATCGTGTAACGGTGATAAGCCGTTCGAGGGTTCGAATCCCTCCTTCTCCGCCAAAAACAAAGAAACGCCCTTGAGGCGTTTTTTTGTTTTTGAAGTCAGATCCGGGATTCGAACGGGCGCGTGTAAGAAAACAGCCCGGGGGGCTGTTTTCCCGCGCCCTGACCGAGCCCGCAGGCGAGAGCGAATCCCTCCTTCTCCGCCAAAAACAAAGA
>JAFRWU010000120.1 GCA_017441705.1 Clostridia bacterium
GCTCGACAGAACTTAACGGATTCCGTTTTGGAAATATGGTTTGCCCTGTTCGTAGTTCCTTTGATTATTTGTAGTATCCATATTATTCTGCCTATCGCCACTGCTGTTATCATTTTGTTATCAACGTAGATAACAGAATATCTCAGGAATCACCGTCACGGTTTTTACGCTCTGGTAACGTCACAAGAAGCCGTGACTCATCACCCCTGCTCGGCCAGATAGATCGACACGCGGTTCTGGATATATTCGGCGGCTTTCTCCGCGGTGATCTCCCCGCGAAGGTACCGCAGTCCTTCTTCCCTGACGACCTTGCAGATTTCCGAATCGCCTCCCCCGTAATGGTCGGCGCTTTGGAAAAGGTCATATCCCTGTTTCGCTTTTTCCTCCCAGTTTACCGGATAGTCGTACTGCTTCAGCTCGTTTACTTCCTTCTCCGCCATCTTCCGGAAAGAAGAGATCCGTACCGGCATACCCACCGCATTGACGATCATCTTGTCGGTAAGGTCCTGACACTCCGGGGAAAGAAGGTAATCCAGGAATTCTCCCGCCCCTGCTTTTCCGCCGCCGGACGCCGTCACGCTGAAAACCATGTCAGGGATCAAGGCGAATCCCGCATTTTTCCCGGTCGGACTCGGGAACAGCATTCCGTCGAGTCCGTAAGGAGAAGCGGTCTTTTCGCTTCCCTTCACGTCCTCATAGAAAAACATCTTGAAAAAGCCGAGCGGGTTTTCCATCTGATGGTAGGGATAGAAAAGAGGACGTCCGGAGGACTCGTTGGCGGAAACCGTATCCTGATCCGGGGCGTAGCGGCCGCACAGCTTCAGCAAAGCGATGAAATTCTCATCCTCAAAACGGCAGGTCCCCGCATCCCGGTCCACCCACGCGGATACGCCGTTGAACAGGAAATTGTTCAGGGCGATCTCTTTGGTCATAAGATTATAGAAGTTCTGCTTTTCCAATCCGTCAAGCGTCTCGATCAAGTCCTTCATGTCGGCAAACCGGCCTTTCTTGGCTTCCACCAGGGCCGCCGGCAGCAGCATGCCGCAGAGCCGCGCGGCGTCGGGGATCATATACGTCTTTCCGCCGATCCGTCCCGCGTCGATCACGTTCTGAAAAAGCTCGCCGGAAGACAGGGTGTCGCCGATCACTTCCTCCAGCGGCGTCAGAAGCCCCTTTGCCGCGTATCCCGCCAAAACGTCCGCATCGCTGTCCGCCACCACGTCGACCTCTTGATTCAGGATCGCGAGATTCAGTTTTTCCACGCTCTGATATTCCCGGATCTCCACCTTGTCGTCGGCCATAAGATTGTAGGCGGACACCATTTCCGGCACAAAACCATAAGCACGGGTGACGCCGAGCACTACGGTCCCGCGGCTCCCGGATCTTCCCTCCGCCGCGGTATCTCCGATCGTGAGAAGAATCAGGCTCCGGTCGGAAAGGAGGAGCACCCGGTTTTCGTCCAGAGGTTCGATGCTCCGGAGCATCGACATGTTGACGCCGAAGGAGGTCACGTTTCCCAAATCCTGAATCGTCTTTCCGTCGGTACGGCAAAGAACGTTGTCCCGCGTAAAATAGTTCCATTTCCCGTCGGATCCCGTCGTCATGCCGTCGGCGGCAAGGCCTTCCACGCGCACAGGCTCCCCGAGCCCCTTTTCCGAAACCGGATACAGGACGACGCAGCGGCCGACCGCCTTTTCTATCTCGACCGGATCATAATCGACGTGCTGCGCCGCAAGATAGACGATCCCGTCAAAAGACCAAAAGCCGATAAAGCTCTCCCCGAATCTGACTTCCAGAGGGATCTCCCCGCCGGGCGCAAGAACACGGTCGCCGTAAAACGCATAGTCCCCGTATACGGCGCGAGGCGCGTCTCCGTCTTCCTCCTTTTTCCATTCTTCCGGCTGAAAACTTTCGTCCAGACGGGCGGACATACCGCCCCGGACGATATGCAGACCGTCTCCGGCGGCATACAGTTCGTCGATCCCTTCATCCCCGGTGTAGACTGCCCGTCCTGTCACGGCAAGCTTTTCTTCGTTTCCCTCCGGAATCGGGAAAAGCACAGGCGCCTTTTCCCTGTCCCCGTTTGTCCGCTTTTCGCCGCAGGCGGCAAAAAGCGGAAGAAGCATGCAAATAAGCATGATCCGCGCAAAGATTCTCCTTTTCATGAGTTCTCCTTCCCCGTTCCCGGCGTCGCCTCGTACCCCGGATCGTCGAGATACCCGGCGGCGAAGCTTTCCGGATACTCCGGCCGGTCCCGTTCAAATCCGTCGTCCTCAAAGCAGCGCGGCGCCGGTTCCTCTGCGATCGTTTCCTTCGCATAAGACATCATAACGCCGGATTGTATCCGAGTCGTATCAGATTTGTATCCAAGTTGTATCCGGGCGAAGTTTTTCGATCCGTTTGCTTTTTCTGCGCGGGCAACGGGATCGACGCCGTCCCCGGCGGGACTTCTCCGCAGGACGGTCTGCAAAACCGCCGGCACGGGAGGCAAAGCGTTCCGTGCCGGCGGCAGTCCCGTTATCCCCTCGCAGTACTGACGTGAAGCACGCCCGGCATTTCATAGGGAAGATTCGCCGAATCCACCCCGGAATCCACCAGTGTGACGCCGCGGGCGATTTCTTCCAGCTCCTTAAAGGTCACTTCTCCGTATTCCATGCATTCGCTGAACGCCACCACCGCGTCCTGCTCCTCATAATACACGAGAAGGATCTTATGCTGTCCAACCGGCGTTCCCTCCGGTACGAGCGCAGGATCCACATAATCCATTGTCATCGAAATGCGCAAAGCCTGATGCCCGTCGAAGGTCGTCTTTTCGGTTTGCGCGTCGCCGGTGATCACAAAAGAAAGATCCAGCTCGTTCCCCGAATGGATCTCCAGATTGTATATCCGGGTGTTGCTTACGGGATATCCGTCCGTATTGAGTATTTCCGGATAATCAAACATGCAGATTCGCCAGTAGGTTCCCTCCAGATCGGCAAGTCTTGCGTCGAAGCGGTTTTTCAATTCCTCCGGCGTGAGCAGATTCAGATTTCCCTCCGCATCTTCCCGCTTATCTTTATCCTGCAGGCGAAACGCCAAAAAGCTTTCGTAGTCGGAGGAATCGATGTCGCTGATCCCGACCGGCAGTTCTCCCGGCCTGATCGCAAACAGATTCGTCTTCCTGTCTATTGCGTCCGGTTCCCGTTCAAAGGTCACGACGCGGATAGGCTCCGACTCGATCGAAGGATAGACATATTCGCTGCCGTCCGGCATGATCGTGGTGACGGTTTCGGGCGCCTCCACCCGGATGCTGCGGAAATGCAGCGTAACCGCAAAAGTCCCCACCGTCATACACGCGGCTGCCGCAGCGGCAGCGATCCCGAAGCGAAGCCATTTTTTCTTCTTTTTCTCTCGCGGAAGGCCTCTTCTGACAAGCTCCTTCACCCGTTCGGCCGAGACGGCCGCCGCCGTATCGTCACCCCGGAGCGCTTCGGCGGCCTTTTCCGGCGGAAGCGCGTCAAAAAGCGTTTCCATGACGTTTTTCCCTGCGTCTTTCACGTTTATTCTCCCCTTCCAATAACCTGTTCAGTTTTTCCCGGCCGCGTACGAGCCGGGATTTTGCGGTGGAGAGATTCATGCCGAGCTCACGCGACGCGTCCTCCACCGTCTGTCCGAAATAATAGTGCCTGACAAAAAGCTTCCTCGTTTCCTCATCCAGCGCTTCCAGCAGCGACTCTGCCAGAAGCTTTCGTTCTGCCGCGTCCTCGGGAAGTTCTCCGTTGTCCGGCGTCTCCGTCATATCCGCCGGGTCGACCGGGATTTCACGACGTTTCTTGCGCAGATAGCTTCTGGCCCGGTTCCGCGCAACGGCGATCAGGTAAGACGCGATCCCTTCGTCCCGGAGCTTCGCGCGGGAACGCCAAAGCGCAAGGAATACGTCGGACACCAGCGCTTCCGTTTCCGCCGCGTCTCCGGTCCGGCTGAGCTTCCAGGCGATCACTCTGGAAACCATCGGCGTATAGAGGCCGATCAATTCCTCCAGCGCTTCTTCGTCGCCATCCCGGAGTCGTTTCGTCAATTCGCTTTCACCCGTACCGATCCCTCCTTTCAAAGTCAGATAACTGCCGTCATACAGATATACGTCTTCAGAAAGGCGTTTGGTTGCATCCTTTTTGAAAAAAGAAGAATCCGCCGCTTTCGGCAGCGGCAGAGATACAGAAATAAATCCCCCGGAAAAGAAAACGATCAGAGAACGAAAAGGTTCCCTGATCGTTTTTCGTATTCAGATGCGGATCCATTTTTTCTCCCGGGGCTTCGCCTCCGGAGATTCGGCGGGGTACCCGAGAGTCAGTCCGTAGGCAAGCTCGTATCCCTCCGGCAGTTTCATGCGGGATACCAGCTCCTTCCCTTCTTCGGTGCCCTTGAGATAGGCCATGATACCGCCGAGGAAGCAGGTGCCGAGCCCGATGGAGGCTGCGGTCAGGACCATATTCTCGGCCAGGAAGCCGAGATTGGCCGGTCCGTCCGCCGCCGGATAGGCGCACCACAGAACCGTCGGCGCGCCGAAATGCGCGCTTCTCGGCCGGCTGTTGATCCGGGCGATCTCCTCCTCCGATGCGGCGTTGGCAATGCGCCAGGCGTAGAGCTTTTCGCTGATTTCCTCCAGGAAAGCCTTGTCCTGCATCACCGAGACGAACCACTGCTGGCGGTTCGCGCCGCTGGGGGCGTTGACGCCGCATTCCAGGACGGTTTCCAGTTCTTCCTCCGAGATCTGTTCCGGCTTGTAGGCGCGGATGCTTCTTCTCTCCAGGATCGTTTTCGTCACTTCGTTCAGAATCATGTTTCTTTACTCCTTTTTTCTTTCAGTGTAGCATATCGCGCCCCGTTTGTCAAACCGCCCGTTTTGATTCATGCGAACGCTCCGACGTCCGGACTTTTGTAGGAAATAAAAATAGTCCTCACTCGCCGTCTTGTATCAGACAAGGGTATGAGTAAGGACTTATTGGTGGACGCTAAGGGACTTGAACCCCTGACCGCCCGCACGTCAAGCGGGAGCTCTTCCAGCTGAGCTAAACGTCCATTGACCGGAACGATGGATATTATACTACTGTGTTTCCGGTTTGTCAAGCTTTTTTTCGTCTGTCTTTGAAACCGGGTTTGTATATCCCGCCGATGCGCCTAACCGTCCGGAAAAAAGTGTTGACAAAAGGTGCGGAAAGTGGTAATATATCCTTCGTTGAGCGGCATGCGCCTGTAGCTCAGCTGGATAGAGTGCCTGGCTACGAACCAGTAGGTCGGGGGTTCGAATCCCTCCAGGCGTGCCAAAAGGAAAACTCCCCTTCCGGGGAGTTTTTCTTTTGCGTATAATCGGGGATTCGAACCGGGCGCGTGTCAGGAAACGATCCGGGGGATCGTTTCCCCGCGCCCTGACCGAGCCCGCAGGCGAGAATCGAATCCCTCCAGGCGTGCCAAAAAGAAAAAGTCGCGTCAGCGGCTTTTTCTTTTTGTACTCTTCACTCTTCTCTCTTCGTTCTTCTCTCTTCTCTTCTCTTCGTTTCCGTCCGCGACTTTTTCCAGTGAAGAGAGAAGAGAGAAAAGAGAAAAGAAAAGGCAGCTTTGCTACGCAAAGCATTGATTTTATTGTATTTCTCTTGTATAATCTATGTATGTGGAGATGAACGCATGGAAAGTCTGTTACTCGATAAATCACTGGAATTTGCATCACAGGTCGTTCTGTTTTACGAAGAGTTTTCACAAAGCAGAAAAGACACAACGATTGCCAAACAGCTTCTTCGTTCCGCAACATCTATTGGAGCAAACATAAATGAAGCCGTTTACGGCAATAGCAAGGCGGATTTTATTGCCAAACTCCATATCTCACTTAAGGAAACCGGCGAGAGTATTTATTGATTGACGCTATTGAAGCGTACAAAGCTGATAAATTACGATTTTGATCACCTGCTGTCTCTTGCAGAAGAAATCAAGCGCATGCTAATCGCTTCCGTCAAAACCGCAAAAGGTGAAAAACAATGAAGGAAAGTGATTTGGATTTTTCGGGGATACAACAAATTTCTGTTCATTTGCTCGGTATAAGTCAATTATACATAAGCGAAGATAAGATTAAAAACGTTTTGGCGTGGTTTCATAAAACAGACCTTTCTAATTTTGCCCCGCTGCCTGTGCATGATTTTGGGAATGGGCGGTTGACCTTAACCGATGGGCATACCCGGGCATATGTTGCCTATCAATCCGGAATTAGCGAAATACCTGTCATATATGATCATGATGATATCATTACATGCGACGAAGGTATGAAGCTGTATCAGAATGATATCGTCTGGTGTGACAGATTTAACCTGAAGTCGGTTTGCGATCTTACAGGAAGAATTGTTAGCAGTGCCGATTATAAAAGATTATGGGAAGACCGGTGTGACGTCGGGTATAATCTGATCATCAACTCTTCTGAACGGGAAAAGTCCTTATGGTCGCAATTACATACCGATTTGTTCCTGTTCGGCGTCAGCGATGACAAAAAGAGACTGTTTTATGAGAACAGCGCCGGAGATGTATTTGTTTTTGAGGCGGAATGATTTCCGATAGTCCGAATCCATCTATCAAAAACAAAAATCCGTCTTTTTTCGTACCCCATTGCCAAAAGGAAAACTCCCCTTCCGGAGCGTCCTCCGTAAGGAAGGTTCCCCGGACGCAGGTTTGCACCAGTCTCCACCTCATCCGTCCCGGCTGACACCGGGCCACCTTCCCCTCAAAGGGGAAGGCTTCGGGGACGTGTCATGCATATATGGGTTTCCCCTTTGAGGGCTTCAGAAGGTAGGGGCCGGGTCGCAGCGAGACAGCTGTCAGCGTTAGCTGACTGATGAGGTGTCAGTTCATTTCCCGCGTTCGCCGGTGGACGGCGCAGACGCCGGGGACGACGCAGACACCGGGGATTCCACCTCATCCGGGTCCTTCGGACCCACCTTCCCCTCAAAGGGGAAGGCTTCGGAGGATGTTCCTTCCGGCACGGTCAGCGCATTTGAGCTTGCGTCCAAAGGTCTCCACCGGAAACCTCCGCCCCTCTGAGGAGAAGGCTTTTCCACCTCATCCGGGTCCTTCGGACCCACCTTCCCCTCAAAGGGGAAGGCTCAGAAAGTGCACAGCCGAAGCCTTCCCCTCTGAGGGGAAGGCTTCGGGGACGTGTCAGCCATATATTGGCATTCCCTTCGAGAGACGCGAAGCGGCGACGAAGAGCGGAAAAGACGCGGCGGATGCTGATCGCTTTCCTCAAAACGCAAAATGATATAAACGACGAAAGCACGAGATCCGGCTTTTTCGGGGATACGGCGTATCTCTGTTCATTCGCCCGGCATGAGTCAACGGCGCATACCGGGGCAAGAGAGCTTTTCTTGTTGTATAAAAGCTGAGATTATGCTATAATCATTGCAGTAAAACGGTGTTTACGGAGGGAAAGAATGGAATTCGGATGGATCAACGTATTCGGCGCAGTCATTGTGATCCTGATGCTGATACCGAATATCGTTTATGCGATAAAGAACAAAGGCGAAAAAAATCTTTGCACGAACCGGTTTATGAATGCCGCCGAGCAGATCGGACGGTACGCCTGCATCATTCTCATGTGGCTCCCTCTCCTTGTGTGGAAATTCGGGTTTGGAAGCGTGTTTGAAATGATGCTTTATATGGCGTGCAACGGGATGCTTCTCACCGCGTATGGGATCGCGTTTGCGGTTTACATGAAACACAGGTCCGCGCGGCTCGCGCTCGTTCTTGCGATCCTTCCCGCATGTATTTTCCTACTTAGCGGGATCCTGCTGCGGCATTGGCTGCTTGTCGGTTTTTCCCTGCTGTTCGCCTTCGGGCATATCTGCGTGACCTGTATGAACGCCGGCCGCGTCAGGGGCGGAAACTAACGGCCGCAAATCTTTTCAGGCACTTTTCTTTCGCGCTCCGGCTCTCTTTCACAGAAAAAAGCGTCTTTTGTCTTCCGGCAAAAGGCGCTTTTTCAACGATGAGTTCCGCGGGCGTTCGTCACGCAGAGCTTCCGTCAGATCCGCTTCTCCAGTTCGCAGGCCGCGTGCCCTTTGGGGCAATCCCCGAGCTCGCCTCTCGGGGTGAATCCGTTCCGGAAGAAGAAGCCGGATACCCCGTCGCAGCAATAGGACAGGATCACGCAGGCGCGGTTTCCTTCGCCTCGCGCTCGATTTCTCCGATAAGCCGGGAGCCGACGCTCTGCCTGCGGAAGCGGTTTCGCTCAAGAGAAGCGCCGGCAGAGCCGGCGAGTCCTTTCTTTATGCCCAGATCTCCCTTCCCCTGCCGGAGCCGAGCTCGAAATGAAGCTTCGCGATCCCGAGATCCATCCGGGTCAGGGCGCCGGAGCCGGCCTTTGCTTCGACCTTGTCTCCCGAAAGGCGGAAGCGGAATTTCTGCTGGTTCACCGCCGTCGGCGCGAGGAGAGCGGCCTTTGCGCCTTCCCGGTACCAGGCGGGGCTTTCCTGCGTCACGCCGCCGATCTCAAAGGCGGAACGGGAACGGTGCGGCGTTCCCCGATTCATTCCGTAGCCGACCGAAATCACACAGAAGAGCTTTTCCCCCTCCCCGACCGAAATCACGCCGGGGATCTTTTTATAGGTCAGGGCGACCCAGCAGGTATTCAGGCCGAGGCAGGCGGCCGTCAGCACCAGTTTTTCTCCGTAATACCCGACGGCTTCCTCAGTCTCCTTCCCCTTTTCCCCGACCATGGCCAGATAATTCCGCACTCCGGAGAATTTCCCGTAGTGGGCGAGAAAGCCGGAGAAGGCGCGGGGCTCGCCGACGATCAGCTGAACGCGAAGTCCGCTTTCCCGGTTGACCTCCTCCACCGCATTCCGAAGCGCCGCGAGGGTTTCCCCGGCAAGCGCCTTGTCCGGGTCGTACTGTCTGACCGAATGCCGTTCCTCCATTGCTTTTCTGAAATCCACAGGCTTTCCTTTCTCCGTCGGAAAACCGCCGGACGACGTCTTTCAGGGACGTTTCCGGCGGTTTTTCGTTTTTTCTTATTTGTCTCCGCCGAGCGCAACCGTGCGGTGCGGAGTGCTCCTCTTTTCCATCGTGGGATAGCGGCGCTCGATGGCGGCCAGAGCGATCTCCAGATCCTCGTGCACCTCGGGAACGGTGTGCGCCCCGAGCGTCACCATATCGCAGGGACGGATCGACGCGAAGCTGAAGGTCAGGCCCACGTAAGGCGTGACGCGGCCGGCGGCCATCGATTTGATGGTCATCACCGGATGCTTCGCCTTTTCGATGATCGCGCGGACGCCTTCCACCTCGATCTGCATCAGGAAGCCCATGCAGTTGTAAATCTGGATGTAGGTCTGCACGTCGTATTCCGGATGATTGTCGGAATAGACGATAAGCTCCGGCATATGGGCGGAAAGGCCGGGGATCATGCCGTTTTCACGGATCATGTGGGTATAGTCGTCCAGGCGGTCCATGGTGCCCCTGTTCTTGCTGACGAGCTGCTCGGCGCTGGAATGGTGCACCAGGCAGAAGGTCGCGCCGTTTTTCGCGCTGCCCTCGATCTTTTTCGCCGAAAAAAGGCGGGCATCCCGGTTGTCGTCCACGTTCAGGATCGGCGTGTCGATGAGGATGACCTTGCGCCCCATCCTCTGCTCCGCCTCATGAATGCCGTCCATCAACGGCTGAACCGGTTTCCCCTCGTCGTTCACGAAGGGAGCCATCATGGCGTCCACGCCGTGTTCGAGATACGCGGACACCAGATCCGCCACGGCTTCCTTGGTGCTGTACCGGTCCCGGATCATATTGTCCTGCGACACCGAACGGTGGCTGTAGCCCAGGACCCAGTTGGAGCCGATCAGGATACGCGGCAGGGAAACGCCGCTGACTTCGGTTCTCGGAAATTCACTCACGGTAATGCCCTCCTTAAGCTTCCGTTTCCTGCGGTACGGTCTTTCGGACCGGCGCAGTGTATATGTGTTTTTATTCTTCGCGGTTCATTTTCATCTCCTGCCACGCCTGCTCCGAAAGCAGGATGTCGCGCGGCTTGGAGCCCTGGAAGGGACCGACGATCCCCTTTTCCTCCATCAGGTCGATCAGACGGCCCGCCCGGGCGTAGCCGATCTTCAGCCTTCTCTGAAGTCCGGACGTGGAGGCGATCTTCATTTCCATGATGCTGTCGATCGCGTCGTTGAGCAGAGGATCGTCTCCGCCGCTGTCCCGGGAGGAATCTTCTCCCTCGCTTTCGTCGCCGGCTCCGGTCTTCTTCACGCCCTTGTTCATATTCTCGACGGCCTGGGTCACGTGATCCAGGATCGCCTGATCGTATTCGGGCGCGCCGTAGCGTTTCGCGTGCTCGCAGACCGCCTCGATCTCGTCCGACGAGATGAAGCAGCCCTGGATCCGGAAGGGCCTGGTCGCTCCGATGGGCGAAAACAGCATGTCTCCCCTGCCCACCAGACGTTCGGCGCCCTGCGAATCGAGGATGATGCGCGATTCCATCGCGCTGGAGACCGCAAACGCGATCCGCGAGGGGATGTTGGCCTTCATCAGACCGGTGATCACGTCGGCCGAAGGCCGCTGGGTCGCGATGATCAGATGCATGCCCGCGGCGCGCGCCATCTGGGCGATGCGGCAGATGGCTTCTTCCACCTCTCTCGGCGAGGTGAGCATCAGATCGGCCAGCTCGTCGATGACGATGACGATCTGCGGAAGGGTCTTGCGGTCTTCGTCGCCTTCCTCCTCCGGCATCGACTGACGCTTTTTCACGATGGCGTTGTATTCAAAGATCGAACGTACGCCGAAATCGGCCATCATCTTGTAGCGGTGCATCATCTCGTACACTGCCCACTGCAGCGTTCCCGCCGCCTTCTTCGGATCGGTCACCACCGGCGTCAGAAGATGCGGAATGCCGTTGTAGACGCCCAGCTCGATGATTTTCGGATCGATCATGATGAACTTGACGTCCTCCGGCGAGGATTTGTAGATCAGGCTTACCAGAAGCGAATTGATGCATACCGATTTGCCCGAGCCGGTGGTGCCGGCCACCAGCATATGCGGAAGCTTGGCGATATCCCAAACCATGACCTTGCCGGTGATGTCCTTGCCGAGGGCGAAGGTCACGCGGCTCGGATTGTTCTTGAATTCGTCGCTGGCGATGCAGTCCCGGATGTATACCGTGTTGACGTTTTTGTTCGGCACCTCGATTCCGATGGACACCTTGTCCGGGATCGCGGCGATGCGCACCGCCTGCGCTCCGAGAGACAGGGCGATATCGTCCGAAAGAGAGGTCAGACGGGAGAAGCGGATGCCCTGCTTCAGCTGTACCTCGTAGCGGGTGATCGACGGGCCCCGGATGACGTTGGTCACGCGCGCGTCGATGTTGAAGCTCAGCAGAGTCTCCACCAGGCGCTTCGCGTTGGCGTTGACCTCCTCGTTGCTGGCGGTAGAAGGCGGCGAGGTATCCTCATGCAGAAGCGAGATCGGCGGGAACTTGTAGGGCGGCTTCGCGTTTTTCGCGCGCTGCGCTTCCTGACGCTTCTTTTCCTCCGAGCCCGGACGCAGGGTCGACGAGACCTTGGTTTCGTCCCGTTCGATCTCTTTGGGATCGATGCCGCTTTCGGCAAGGATCCCGTTTTCTCCCTTGCCGTCGTAGTCGTAGATCATATCGGCGGTGACGCTCTCTTTTTCGTCCGCTTTGACCGGGACGACCGGCGTTTCCATGACTTCGCCGGTGGAGGGATCCACACGGATCTCGCCCGTTCCGGCGCCGGTCGGCGCGGGAAGGATCTCGATCTCGTTTTTGTCAAGCGACGCGCTGCCCGCTTTGATTGCCGGAGTTTTCGGCAAAGGCGCGCCTTGCGGCGCCGTGCCGATGCTGTCGACGTAGGACGGGGTCCCGGAGGAAATATCCTCCACGTCGGCGGGCTCGGTAAAGGTCCGCTGCGTTTTGCGGGGGGGCTCGTCCTCCTTCTTTTCTCCTCCCAGGAAAGAGAAGATCCCCTTCGGGCTTTTCCGTTCCGCTTTGCCGAGGGGCAGATCGTAATCCCGCGGATCGGGTCTCTCCCCGATGGCCGGGATGCGGAAATCGTCTGCAGGATTCTCCTCCGCCGCGCGTTTTTCCTCCTCCAGGCGGAGCCTCTCCGCTTCTTCACGCCGTTCCTGGCGGGCGATCCGTTTTTCCTCGCGCCGCGCCTTGTCGTCGTCGTCCTTTTTCTCCCGGCGGCTTCGCAGATCGCCGAAAATCACTCCGAAGATTTCCCGCAGATCGAACCGCGCGATATAGACTCCGGCGACCAGCGTCAGAACGGCAAGCAGGATGCCGAGCCCCACAGGCGAAATCAAATAGGCGACTCCGTCGCCGATCAGACCGGAAACCACGCCGCCGGCTTTCAGCGCTTTGCCGTCTTCATAAAGCCTTTCAAGATCCAGACCGTCATGCAGATAGCCGGTCTTTGACGCCGTAAAGAGGTGCCCCCAAACGCCCACCATGGTGGGGAACGCCAGGATGGAGAGGATCTGGCTGGGTCTGCGGCGGGATTTCGGCTCCACGAGGAGAATCCATGAGACGGCGATCAGGGCGACGGGCAGCACGAAATAACCGACGCCGATCAGTCCCTTGACGAAGTCGGAATACATATCGAGCAGAAGCGCCTTGACCCCCACGATGTTCAGGATGAACATCAGCGAGGACGCCAGCATCAGAAGGACCGCCGCGCCGGTCAGGCCGAAGCTGAAATTCTCTTCCGCCTCGGTGCGGTAGGTCTGCCTTCTCCCGGACGACGTTCTGCGGCGGGGTCTGGTATTCTTTTGTTTTGCATTCTTTTGTGACGCCATGTATAATCCTTTCTCGGGTCATATCCTTCCGGAAAAGAAGCACCACGCCAGCGTGAAAAGCCCCATCCCGGCGCAATAGACCGAAAAGATCGTGAGTTTTTTTCTTCTGCCGAGGAATCGGACGGCGCGGATGGCGAAAAAGCCCACCGCAGCGGCCGTCAAAAACCCGGCGGCGTATTTTCCCCAAAGATCCGGCTGAAAGCTTCCGGAGCCGAGACTCTTGACCGTCTCCCACAGAAATGCCGCCAGGATCGTAGGGATCGAAAGCAGGAAGGAAAACCGGATCGCAAAATCGCGGGAAAACCCGCGCATCATCCCGGCCGCCATCGTCGTGCCCGACCGGGAAACGCCCGGCGTCACCGCCAGGAGCTCTGCCGCCCCGACAAACAGCGCGTCGCGGAGGCGCGCGCCGTGTCCGGCGCTTTTTTCCCCTTCCCGGATGCGGTCGGCGGCGCAGAGAATAAGGGACGTCAGGAGAAGTCCCGCCCCTGACGTAACGGGCGAGGAAAGCCGGTCTCCGGCCAGCTTTTCCAGCGGGATCGCGAAGGCCATCGGCAAAAGCGCGGTCAGGAGAAGAAAGAAGAGCCTTTTCCCCTCCGCTTCCGCGGCGCCTCTTTGCCTTCTGAAGAGGCTTATGCACGTGCGGAAGAGGCCGAACACGTCTTCCCGAAAGGAGATCAGCACCGCGAAGAGCGTTCCCAAATGCAGGATCACCCCGAAGAAAAGGTCTCCCTCCGCTTCCTCCCCCAAGAGCATCCGGAAGATCGCAAGGTGTCCCGAGCTGGACACCGGCAGAAATTCGGTCAGTCCCTGTATCAGTCCCAAAAACAGCGCTTTCCGCCAGGTCATGATGATCCTCTCCGTCGTCGCTTGATCGGCAGGCGTCGCTTCCGGATCCGGTCCGGAGCGGCCTCCCTCAAGGTCTGACCGCCGGCGCGGCCGCGCTTGACGGAAAGTCCTTTGTACATTATATCATACCTTCGTGTGTTTTACAACCGATTGCTCTTTTTTCTTTTCCGCGGTTGCATTTTTCCCGGCTTCGTGGTACATTTATGGCGGAAGGAGTGAGAAAATGGCGGATTTGCAAAGCATGATCGACCGCGCGTCCATGATCGTTTTTTTCGGAGGCGCCGGCGTTTCCACCGAAAGCGGCATCCCCGACTTTCGTTCCCGGGACGGTCTTTATCACATGAAATACCGGTTCCCGCCGGAGGAGATCCTTTCCCACGACTTTTTCTTCCGGGATACCGAGGAGTTTTACAGGTTTTACCGGGATAAGCTGATCGGATACCAGGCGGAGCCCAACGCCGCACACAGAAAGCTCGCCGAACTGGAAGCGGCCGGAAAGCTTACGGCGGTGATCACTCAGAACATCGACGGACTTCATCAGGCCGCAGGCTCGAAGCGGGTGTGGGAGCTTCACGGCTCGGTGCTGCGCAATACCTGTCTCCGCTGCGGCAAAAAGCACGGTCTTGAAGAGATCCGCGCATCCGAAGGAGTTCCCCGCTGCGTCTGCGGCGGGATCATAAAGCCCGACGTCGTGCTGTACGGAGAGTCGCTGGACGACGAGGTCGTAAGCGGCGCGATCCATGCGCTCCGGAACGCCGATCTTCTGATCGTCGCGGGGACGTCGCTCGTCGTCTATCCCGCGGCGGGGCTGATCCGCTACTACCGCGGAGAGGAGATCGCCGTGATCAATCTCGATCCGATCCCCGTCCCCGGCGACGCCGTCTTTTTCCGGGGCCGGGTCGGCGAGATCCTGGGGAAAATCAAGGTATAGAGGTTTTCGTATAAAAAGCGCGGAACGGTCGCCGTTCCGCGCTTTTTCCGTTACGGGGTCACGGGATCTCTTCAACACGCAAGAGTCCCATCCTTGGCAGGGGCAATTTGACCGCGGCATGCGGAGGGATCGTTTCCTCTCCGTTCATTCTTTCCGCAAAGCCGGCAAAAACCGACGCCGAAAGCGGGCGGTCGCCTGTGTTTTCGAAGAAAAGCCCGTCCTCGTCGGCGTCAAGAAAGAGATCCAGGGCTTTCCCTTTCCACGCATACTCCCGGACGCCGTGCAGGACGGCGATCGTCTTGTTTTCCCCTTCGGATTCGATCAGGGAATAATTCGCCTCGGGGGCGTACGGGCGGAATTCGCCGTGAAGCAGCGCGTCCCGGTTTTCGGTCCAGTACGCAAGATAGCTTTTCAGGCAGGCTTTCTGCTCCTCTGTGCTTTCTTCGAGGAGCACCGAGATCTGCGGAACGGCGAAAAGGATATTGAGAAGCTGGCGTCTGTAAAGCGCGGGCTCCTCCTCCGGCGACCAGTAAAGCATATCCGCGTGCGGCGCGACGGGATACCCCTGCAGGCGGATATCGGCGATGCCGATCCGGTTGGTCACGGAGTCGTAGGCGCAGTCTCCCACCCGGAGCATATTGCCGAAACGGTTGACGGCGGGGCCTACGTAATTCTGGCGATACTCGAAAAGCAGACCGGGCTTGATCGCTCCCAGCTCTTCCCGGATCTCCAGAAGGAGCTTTTCCACGGCGGCTCCCACCGTTTCGGCGTCCATCCTGAGGGGGTCGTACGGCTGGGTGTCCTTTTCCGGGCGGAACGCGTCGATAAAGTCGAGCTTGAACCCGTCGATATCGTATTCCCGCAGGAATCGCTTGTAGGCGGATCGTATGTACTCGCGCACCTCGGGGAAACGCACGTCGAGCACGCCCGCTTCGAAGGGATCTCCCGCCACGAAGAGATATTTTCCGCGGAAGTTTTCAAAAAGCGGGCTGTCTTTGCCTACGAAGGGGACCGCGAACCACACCATGACCCGCATGCCGAGAGCGTGGGCTTTCCCGACGAAGCCCTTGAAATCCGGGAATTTTTCGGGATCCATCTTCCATTCGCCGCAAAGGGCGTAATTCCCGCTGGACGGTCCCGCGAACTGCCATCCGTCGTCCAGGATCAGCGTCCGGAAGCCGAGAGAGGAGGCGATCTCGAGCTCTCTCAGGAGTTTTCCGCTTTCCGGCGCCTGATGGAAATTGTACCAGGAGGAATAGAGCGCGTCCTCGCTGCCTTCCGGCGGAAGCGGCACGGCGTAACCGGCTTCGGCCCAGAAGGGGACCGTTTCCCGGATCGCCTGATAATACGGGATCTTTCTTTCGTCGATCCTGAGGATCGCTTCGTAAGAG
This sequence comes from Clostridia bacterium, assembly GCA_017441705.1. Taxonomy (GTDB): domain Bacteria; phylum Bacillota; class Clostridia; order Oscillospirales; family QAMX01; genus RUG11797. The sequence continues at coordinate 15,994 of JAFRWU010000120.1, forward strand.
GACAGGGCGTCGGTATCGCCCGCAAACAGCGTCACGCTGAAGCCCACCTCGTATTTCTGTTCGAGATCCTCCACCCAGAAGGCGAGCTCGACCGGCGTCACAGGATCGGAAAGCGCCGCAAGAAAGGCGTTCCGTCCCCTGTCGCCGACGGCTTCCAGCACCGGCGCGCCGGATTGGAAACAGGAGCGGTTTACGGTCTTGTTGAACCACTGCCGGACGGCGTGATCCCGGCCGCACGAAGGGTGCCAGACGGCGACGACGTCTTTCATCTTCTCATGCCAGACGAACCTCACGGGCTCCGGTTTTGATTTCCCCGGGAGGGTCACCCTGATCCGGTATTCCGAAACGCCGCCGGCTTCCGAAAGAAGCCCGATCGAGGCACGCGTTTCTTTGTTTTCGCATTCGATTTGAAAAAACCGATCCTTCATGCCGATTCCTCCCGGACGTCACGCCGCCCATCCGTTTTTCATTTATCTTCATATAATAATGACGGTCCTTCCCCTTTGGGGACGGATATGTCTTCATTATATCAGCCGAAGAGGCTTTGTCAAGCGCCGCGGCGAAAAGAAAAAACCTCCGGAGGAACCGGAGGTTTTCGGTGTTGGCACAGACCTATCTTCCCGTGCGGTCGCCCGCAAAGTATTGTCGGCGCGAACGAGCTTAACTACCGTGTTCGGGATGGGAACGGGTGGACCCTCGCCGCAAAAAGCACCAACTCGCATATATATCGTAAAAGGATCTCTCCTTAACGATCTCCTGTCAAAAA
>JAFRWU010000018.1 GCA_017441705.1 Clostridia bacterium
ACCGAACCCGGCTGCGGCACGGCGGGCGTGCAGCATCAGGAATGCGAGAACTGCGACGCAGTACAGAATGAAAATACCCCGATCGATCCGACCGGCGAACACGTCTGGAAATGGGTGACGGACACCGAGCCCGGCTGCGGCACGGCGGGCGTGCAGCATCAGGAATGCGAGAACTGCGACGCGGTACAGAATGAAAATACCCCGATCGATCCGACCGGCGAACACGTCTGGAAATGGGTGACCGATACCGAACCCGGCTGCGGTACTCCCGGCGTGCAGCATCAGAAATGCGAGAACTGCGACGCGGTGCAAAATGAAAATACCCCGATCGAAGCGACCGGCGAGCACAGTTATATCTATACCGATAACGGCGACGGCACGCACAACGTGACCTGCGCGAACTGCGATTACGAAGCGTTGAACGTTGACTGCGATTATAACGAGACGTTCCACCCCGCGACCTGCGAGAAAGGCTCCTACACGACCTATTCCTGCAAATACTGCGATCACACGTATGACGGCCCCGTGGCGAACGACCAACTTTCGCACGATTATATCTATACGACGAACGGCGACGGCACGCACAACGTGACCTGCCGGAACTGCGAGTACAGCGAGACGGGCGTCGACTGCGATTATAACGAGACCGCGCACGAGGCGACCTGCGTCAAGGGCGCGTATATCACCTACAAGTGCAAGGACTGCGGATATACCTACGACGGTCCCGAGGGCGAGGTAAACGAATCGAACCACGTCGGCGAGATCCAGACCGTCGGCGCGCACGAAGCGACCGCGACCGAGGACGGCTACACCGGCGACAAGGTCTGCTCCGCCTGCGGACATACGGTCGAGACCGGCACGGTCATCCCCGCCACCGGCGAAGAACCGACCGAGCCCGAAGAGCCCACGGAGCCGAGCGGCGAAACGGACGGTTACGTCTGCTCCTACTGCGGACAGGTCCATCCGAAAACCTTCGTCGGGTTCCTCATTTACATTTTCCATATGCTGGCTTCCATCATCCAGAGCATTACGCCCATCGCGGCGCGCTTTGCGGGAGAATAAGCCTGACGGAATAACAACCGAATAAACACGCGCGGCGCTCTGCTTCGGCGGAGCGCCGTACATACTGTTTTATCTGTCTTATTCCCGAGTCGCAGATAACATCAAATATTTTCCATATCTATTGTTTTTCTGCGGTCATTTATGTTAGAGTATAACTATGATTTAAGAAAAGAGGATGTCTTATGAAAAAAGCATTATCCGTCCTTTTATCCGTTCTGATGCTCGTCACGGTCTTTGCTCCGGCGATCGGCGCATCTGCCGAGGGCGAGGCGCTTCTGTCCGACGACGCGGTGATCCTGATCCCCGAAAACGCGACCGCGCAGGAATCCGCAGCGGCGGACCGTCTGCGCGATCTGATCGCAGAGATCAGCGGCGTGACGCACGAGGTCGCGACCGCAAATCCGGACGGAGCGTATGAGATCGCGGTCGGCGCGCTCGGCAAGACCGACGCCGATCTTTCGGCAAAGCCCGACGGCAGTTATATTATCAAATCCTACGACGGCGGCGTTGCGATCGAAGGCGCTGGTCTGCGCGGCAACATCTACGGCGTCTATGACTTTATCCGGGAGTTCGGCGGCGGGAGATATTATATTTCTTCCGAAATGTCCAAAAGCCGCGACAGTATCCTTCTGCCGGAGAACGCGGATATCTCCTACGTTCCCGCGTTTGAATATACGGATACCGACTGGCGTTCACCCCGCGGCATAGAGTATTCCCTCGCCAACGGTCTGAACGGAAACGTCTATCGCTCGATCCCCGCCCAGCTCGGCGGCACGGTCGGCTATATCGGATCCTTCGGGCACAGCCTGACCGCCGTTTACTGCAACGCGGACAGATATTTCGGCGAGCATCCGGAGTATTTCGCCCTGCACGACGGTGAGCGCACTCCGAAGCAGCTTTGCCTGACCAACCCCGACGTGCTCGAGATCGTCACGAACGAAGTCCTTTCCATACTGTCATGGGCGCATGATCCGAATGCGAGCGTGCAGATCGTCTCTCTGACGCAGGCGGACAACCGGGAATACTGTGAGTGCGACGCGTGCCGCGCGCTCGACGAGGCGAACGGCTCCCACGCAGGCACGATGATCACCTTCGTCAACGCGGTCGCCGACGCGGTCGCCGCTGCGGGTTATGAAAATGTTGTGATCGACACCTTCGCCTATCTGTACTCGCGCACAACGCCGACGAACGTCGTTCCGCGCGACAACGTGATCGTGCGCCTGTGCTCGATCGAGTGCTGTTTCACCCATCCGCTGAACGATCCGAAGTGCAAGGAAAACGTCAGCTTTATGAAGGATCTCGAAGGCTGGAGCAAGATCTGCGACCGGCTGTATATCTGGGACTATACGACCAACTACGCTTATACCGTCGGGATCTTCCCCGATTTCGGCACATTGCAGAAGAATATGCAGATCTTCGCGGAGCACGGCGTCAAGGGCATCTATGAAGAGGGCAACTACTACATCGGCGCATGCGATACCGAATTCGGCGAGCTGCGCGCCTATCTGATCTCGCGTCTGCTGCGCGATCCCTATTGTGATTACGATAGGGAAATGAAAGACTTCCTGAATTACTACTACGGCGGTGCCGCCGAACCGATTTACGAATTTCTCGGCATCATCACAAAGAACGCCGCAAAGAAAGACAGCGGCATCTATGCGATGATGGAAGACGTCTTCTCGCTGAACGCGATCGAGGTTTCCAAATGCGACAAACTCTGGGAACAGGCGAAGGAAGCCGTCGCCGATGATGAGACGCTGCTTGCAAGAGTCGAGCGCAGCGAGATCTCCTGGCGTTACGTCAAAGCCTGCCACCGCTGGGGTGAATTCCGGGGCGTGATTCGCGGCAAGGACGCGCGCATTCAGCTGCACGACGATCTGTTCGCGGCCGACGTCACAATGTTCAACGAGGTGACTCAGCTGACGGAAGACAGCTTTGACGAGCTGTATATGTACGGTCCCGCCCGCTTCTGGTTCCGCACCGATTTCTCGCTTTTTGAAAAGATCGTGAGAAAGATTTTCTTCTTCTTCATCGGTCTGTCCGAGAAGCTGCACCCCTCGGCGCAGCCCGTGGCCGAAACGCCCGACGCGGAAGCGTGATCCCGCAGGTCGTATTGGAAAACAGAAGATATGAAACGCACAGCGCCCTGACACTTGTCATGGCGCTGTTTCCGTAAAAGGGTTTTTATCAATACTTTTGACTCCGTGCATCGGGGCACGGGCAGGATCTCGGGTTGTGTCAGCAATAGATCAGCTCATTGTTGACCGCTTCGGTTACACGTTCGCGGATGTTGTTCATCCGCTGCACCCAGAGCATCTGATCCTCGGCTTTCAGCGCCTCCGTCACACCCTCCTGCGCCGCTGTTTCTTTTACCAGGCGAAGGAACATTTCCTCCGCCTGCCGGTCGATCTCATAGAGATAATCATTTACTTGACCGAAGAGAAATAATTCCCGATAGAGCAGCTTTTTGTGCTCCCGCAGATACCGCAGGTGCTTTTTTCCCCAGATACCGATTGGCTTTTCCTCCTCCGGCTCGTCGTCTTCGGGCGGTTCGCTCGGCGTTATTACGCCGTCGATCATCCTCCGCCCGGTGGGGTAATAATAATCACCGATCAGTTCGTATTCAAATCCGTTCCGCTCGTCGATCATGATCTTTTCCATTTACCTGCCCTCCGCCTTGTTGATGATTTTGAGAATCAGTTCGTCCACGTCCTCCGTCGGCTTTCCGTCTTCCAGCAGCATATTCCGCCATTCAAAAATCCCGTTGATCAGCAGATTGCACTCAAACTCCGTAAACCGCATCTTAAAGATTTTCTTTCGCATAAAAATGACCTCCTTCTATTTGGTGATTTTATCATACCAAATAAGGGAAGGTCGGTCGAATGTGTGATATCAATTTTTTGTCTTGTTTATTTGCAAATGACGCGTTATAATAGGAATGTCAATATGAATATGTACCGACGAAGCCTTTAACAATCGAGTGCTTTAATCAAGTCCGTTATGAACACTCGTACCATGTTGTGCAACCAAAAAAGATATTGCACCGGAAAACCCCGATACCCGAGCGGTTTCGGGGTTTTTTCGTGCCCCAATTGCGGGGTGCAAACAAAAAGATATTTTTCTTTGATGAGAGGACTTGAACTACCGAGTCGCCTCGTCCACATGCCACACTGCTGATACGATATTCTACATTCTCATTTGGATCTGTGCAATGCTGTGAGGCGGCAGGACAATTTCGACGGTTCCGTCACCGATCTCTATGGGCAGTTCCATCTTTTCAAACACGGAAGTCGGTACGACATCCTCCGAACAGTACAGAACCGAGGACAGTATCTCACCACCGTCGCGCAGGGTGAACCTCTTGTCCTTCGCGTAAGAGCGGTTCAACAACGTACAGGTGACGACAGAATCCTTTCTTGTTGCCGTAACGTCCTGATCGAGTGCGCAGACGATCCCTCCGGCGTGTTCCTTCATCAGCGAAAAAACGACACCCGCCGGAGCGAGTTCCGCCCGGTCTGGATAGACCATAATGGCGCCTTCGTTGACCGACTCAAAATGGCAGGCCATCGTCACCCCGGACTTGTCCGCATGGCGGAACAGCATATTCAGAAACGCTGCGGCAAAGATACCCTCGCTGACGCTTCCCACTCGGAACCAGGCATTCCACGCGTTCCACTCGTCGTAAGAGATCCTGATACCTGTGCCCTCGAGCATCTTCGCCAGATCCCACATCAGCGAACAGCTTCCACCATCCGCTTCCCGGATAAACGCCGTGTATTCCTGCTCACGTTTGTCAGAATCGAGATAGGCGGGAAATGCGGTGTAATGATGCAGGGAAACGGTATTCGAAACATCCGTAATCTTTTTTGCGCAGTTGTCCACCCAATCCCGGTTCGGATAAGGTCCGGAGGAACAAAGTGTCAGTCCGGGAGAAACGGCGAGCATCTTCTCAGCATGCTCGTGCGCTGCTTTCGCATAGCCATCCGGCGTGTTCGCTCCTTCCATATGTCCGTACCCAGCTTCATTCCCCAGTGACCAGAACTGAACTCCGTATGGTTCAGGGTACCCGTGTTCAGCACGGAGCTTTCCGTATTTTGTCGTACTGTCTCCGTTGCAGTATTCCACCCACTCCGCGCTTTCCTCCGGTGTATTCCATGCAATATTAATCGTAATGAATGGTTCCGCTCCAATCTCTCGACAAAGCGCTATAAACTCGTCGGTGCCAATCTCATGAAAGTCAAACCCCATGGAATCTGACTGTATTCCGAGTCCCAGATGAGAATCGAATGGTGAACGCATATTTCGGGGAAGTAGTCCGTCCTTCCAGTTGTAATCGCCGGCAAAATTACCACCCGGCCATCGCAGGAGCCGGATTCCGATTTCCTTCATTCTTTCGATCACGTCTCTCCGCAATCCGTGAAAATGATCCGACGGAAGAAGTGATACCGCGCCGATCATGACGGTGCCTTCCGTGTCGAACGTGATTTCGAGCCTCGCCTCCGAATCCTCTTTTTCGGACATAAGTGACACGGTGATCTCTTCATAGTCCCCGACAGGTGCGGTAATTGCCGCGCTGTCGCAGACTGTCCGATCCGCGGCAAGCAAGGATATCGTCAGCTTTGTCTCGACCGACGCCATGACTGCAACGGTGCATTCATACGGAATCCCTCCCCGGACATACAGATTCTTTTGCCCAATACCTCCTTTTTCCCTCGAAAAGTTTGTGATGTACTGCGCGTTCCTTTCGAAACTGCGGTGCTTCTTGTATCCCTCGGCGTGCTGGGTATAAGGCTTTCCGACAGAAAGATGTCCCACATCTGTTCCAAAGGAAAAAAGAGTTTTCCTCCCGATGGGGTACCACTCCTGAGCGCAACCGTACCGTCCGGAAACGCCGGCGAATTTGCGGTTCCTCAGGGCCTCCGCTGATAATCCTCCGTAGATGCAGGCGCGGGTGTGTTCAAGATTATCACCGAACAGAAGCGGGGAGATCAGCTGCGAGGAAGATGAATCGATAAATATGTCCAGATCCCGTTCCGGCGGGCTTTCGATTTTCTCCCCAGCTACCTCGCAGGACTGTTCATCCGGTTGCAGAAAACACCGGGTAGTCGCAGTTGATATTTCCCCGTTGAGAATATCTGTGATACTGCACCCGAACAGAACCGCCATTTCCTTCAGGACTCCGATATCCGGGCATCCGAGACCTCGCTCCCATTTCGAAACAGCCTGACTGGTCACCGACAGTTTTTCGCCGAGCATACGCTGCGACAGATTCATTCTTTTCCGAGCATTTTGGATAAATGCTCCTGTTTTCTGAAGATTCATCGGGCTTCTCCTTTATTCAGCTGAACTCTGGCATAATCTTTATAAATTGTAGCATACTCTTCCGGATCGTACAATCAACTCTCCGTTTATACTGCCGTCCCCTCCACTGCATGTCATGGTCTGCCTGAGCATAAACAGGATTGCGTATTATCTGCTCCAGAGTGGGATGTATCAGTTTCTTGCCGCTAAAGACTTTCTTACAGTTTCTTTTCAATCATCGACGTGTTAGGGTTCGGTTAAAAATATTAGGATCATTTTCCTGAAAAAAGTATTGACACAGTGTCAGCAATGATGTATAATACAGTCACTGACACTGTGTCAATGTTAATTGCTGATTGGGAAGGTGACACTATGATCAAAGGAACGCCGGAGTTGATTGCCGGACGGCGGGAGGAAATCATCAACGCCTGTGAGAAGCTCTATCAGGCAAAGAGCTTCAAAGAGATCACGCTCAAGGAAATCGGCAATGAGGTACCCTTCTCCCGCCCGACGATCTATAACTATTTCCAGACGAAAGAAGAGATCTTCCTGGCTCTTTTTCAGCGGGAATACGACCGCTGGAACGAAGACCTGACCGCCATACTGAACGGAAATGAGCCGATGACGAAAGCGGAGTTGGCGGAAAAAATTGCCGTGTCGCTCGCGGGACGGAAACAGCTCTTAAAGCTTCTTTCCATGAACAATTACGATATGGAGGCAAACAGCCGTCAGGAGCTGCTGACCGCCTTCAAGCAGTCTTACGGACGTTCCATGCATCTTGTGTGCATGCTTCTCACAAAGTTTTGTCCGGACATGAGCGTTGCAGAGATTCAGAACTTCATTTATACCTTCTATCCTTTCATGTTTGGAATATACCCTTATACAGCAGTCACGGAAAAACAGAAGACCGCCATGAAGGAAGCAGGGATCAATTACGTGTACCAAACCGTTTATGAGCTTACTTACGGCTGCTTGATCCGGCTGCTGGGCGAGTAAAAGACGGGTGACAAATATCAAACATTTACAATCAATAAAGGAGCGTATATCTGAAAAGGAGAAGATCAAATGGCCAAGAACATTCTTGTGGCAGTTTTTTCTGCCAGCGGTGTGACAAAAAGAGTCGGTGAAGAGATCGCCCGGATCGCCGGCGCGGACTTTTATGAGATCATTCCGAAGAACATCTATACTTCTGCGGATCTGGACTGGATGAACAAAAAGAGCCGCAGCAGTGTGGAGATGAATGATCCTTCCGCAAGGCCCCAGATCGCAGACAGCGCTCTGGATATGACCTCTTACGATACCGTGATCGTCGGTTTTCCAATCTGGTGGGGTGTGGCTCCCAGGATCATCGACACCTTCCTGGAAAGCTATGATTTTTCCGGAAAGAAGCTCATTCCCTTCTGCACTTCCGGTGGAAGCGGCGTTGGCAGAAGCGATACGGCCCTTCATAAAGACGTAAGCGGCGATGTGAAGTGGGCAAAGGGCAAACAGATCAACCGTCCGAATGAATCGGAGATCCGCCGCTGGCTCAGCGAAGTTCTGTAAGAAAATGAAACGGGAGGAGAGCCGGCATGAAATATACAAGACTTGGAAACAGTGATCTAAATGTATCCCGGATCTGCATGGGCTGCATGGGATTCGGTGATCCCGGAAGAGGCCAGCACAGCTGGACCATCGATGAGGAGCATTCAAGAGAGATCATCAAGCGAGGGCTGGAGCTGGGCGTCAACTTCTATGACACGGCCATCGCCTACCAGAGCGGCACCAGCGAGCAGTACGTCGGCCGGGCGCTTCGCGATTTCGCGAAGCGGGACGAGGTGGTCGTGGCCACCAAGTTCCTCCCGAGAACGCAGGAGGAGATTGAAAAGGGCGTCAGCGGACAACAGCACATCGAGAACATGATCGACACAAGCCTCAAGAACCTCGGCATGGACTATGTGGATCTGTACATCTATCACATGTGGGACTGGCAGACGCCCATCGAAGATATCATGGATGGTCTGAACCGCGTTGTGAAGGCCGGAAAAGCCAGATATATCGGTATCTCCAACTGCTTTGCCTGGCAGATCGCCAAAGCCAATGCGCTGGCGGAGAAGGAGGGCTTTGCGAAGTTCGTCTCCATCCAAGGGCATTACAATTTGATCTTCCGTGAGGAGGAGCGGGAAATGGTTCCTTACTGCAACGAGGAAAACATCGCGCTAACGCCTTACAGTGCCCTGGCTTCCGGCAGACTTTCGAGACTTCCCGGAGAAGGTGGAACCAAGCGCGCTGAGGAAGACGCCTACGCAAAATTCAAATACGACGCCACGGCGGCGCAGGACAACGTAATCATCGCCCGGGTCGCAGAGCTGGCAGAAAAGCACGGCGTAACCATGACGGAAGTCTCTCTCGCCTGGCTTCTCGCCAAGGTGACGTCCCCGGTCGTCGGCGCGACGAAACTTCATCATATCGAAGGCGCGGCTAAGGCAGTGGATCTGGCACTGACGCCGGAAGAGATCGTTTATCTGGAAGAGCCCTATGTGCCGCATCCGTTAGCGGGCGTTATGGCGCAGAATAAGCCTACATCAGCAAAAGAAAAACACGTCTGGTCCACGGGAGACCAGCGGATCGGAAAGTGAGGAATACGTAAAATGGCTGAAAAGATCGTACAGACAGCGGGCAGAAACCAGCTGGGAGAATTCGCGCCGAAGATTACGGCAAATTGAAATAACAGGAGGAACATATGAAAAAACTCTTTTCCATATTGCTGACTGTTTCCCTGGTTTTCTCGCTTGCGGCCTGTGCAAGCAGCAACCATACGGAAAACGATTCTGCAACTACAAAGAAGCCTGAAACAACCGTCAGTAATGATCAAGCTGCCGATCAGCCCGGCTCAGACACTGCGGACAGCAACCCGTCCGATTCGGCTTCGGATGATACTGCTGTCACGCCTCCGGCTGAAACCGAAGCAGGCGATCCGGAGCAAACTCACAGCAAGGTACTGGTGGTCGTCTTCTCTGCGACAGGTACGACAAAAGGCGTTGCCGAAAAGATCGCGGGAATCGAAAACGCGGATCTTTACGAGATCAAAGCCGCTCAGGAATATACAAGCGACGACCTGAACTGGCATGACAGCGGCAGCCGTACGACACTGGAACAGAACGACAAAAACGCTCGTCCTGAGATCGGCAGCGAAAGTATTTCCTTGGAAGGATACGAAAAGATTTATATCGGTTTCCCCATATGGTGGGGCGAGGAGCCGCGCATTCTGGATACCTTTGTGGAGAGTTATAGCTTTGATGGCATCACAATGATCCCGTTTTGCACATCCAGCAGCAGCGGTATAGGCAGAAGCGGACAAAACCTCGCCGATAACGCCGGGAGCGGCAACTGGCTGGAAGGAAAACGCTTTAGCGGAAGTGTTACGGAAGCTGACTTGCAGACTTGGATCGATAGTCTGAAATAAACGGAGGAGGACGGTTGATGAACGCCCGTAAGAATAACGTGATCAAAAAAATTGTGGACGCATGCATGACCGTCCTCCTGCTTTGCCTCATGGCGTATCAGGTAACGGGAGAGACCTTGCACGAGTGGTTCGGCATCGGAATGACGGTGCTCCTGATCGTACACCACATTCTCAACCGCAAGTGGTATGCTGCTCTTTTCAAAGGAAAGTATAACGCCTATCGGGTCATCACGGTGATCGTCAATACTCTGCTGCTCGCCTCCATCGTGCTGACGGCGGTATGCGGCATAGCGATGAGCGCGCACGCAGTGCCGTTTTTATACGGGGTGCTGCCCGTATCGTTTGCAAGGCGTTTTCATCTGGCCATGTCCTTCTGGTCTTTTATTCTCATGGGCGTCCACCTCGGCCTTCATATCCCGGCCATAACTGCAGGACTCAAATGGAATGGCAAAGTCAAAACTGCTGTCGCCGTGTTCTTCGCGGCGGTCGCAGGCGTCGGCTTTTGGCTCTTTGTAAGCAACGGAATACCGGACTACATCCTGTTCCGCACGCCGTTTGCCTTCCTGGATTATGACAAATCAGCCGCCCTCGTCTTTGCGGAGAATCTGGCTATCCTCATCACCTTTGCTTTTCTCGGCGCTGCCTGCGCCTCGATCATCAAGGCGAGCAATACCAAAAGCAAACGCAAAGGCAAGGTGTTGACGCCGGTTATCCTTGTCCTCATAGCCGCCGCCATCGGCGCGGCACTGCTCCTTTGTACTGCGGAGAAGGAGGAATTTCCTTCATGGGGCGATCCGCTCCCGCAGACGTCGACGGACGAGAAGGATACGAAAGACGAGCCAATAGAGAACCCTTCTCCTGTTGACACACAGGTGCAGATCGATCCCGCAAGCGTCAGCGACGGGTATCTTTTGATTCCAGGCGGCACATTTATGATGGGCAGTCCGGAAACGGAAAACTGGCGCATCGAGGACGAGGTGCGCCACGAGGTCACGGTATCCGCGTTCTATATAGACCCGTATGAAACGACACAGGAGGAATACCTCCGCATCATAGGGCAGAACCCCAGTTCGTTCAGCGGCGAGAACTTGCCGGTTGAGAGCATTTCATGGCTGGATGCCCTCTTGTTCGCCAATGCCAAAAGCGTTGATGCGGGCTTGACGCCTGTATATTCCTTCAGCGATAGCCGCGTGGAATGGGATCGCTCAGCCAACGGCTACCGACTCCCCACCGAGGCCGAATGGGAGTACGCCTGCCGCGCCGGAACGCAGACGCCCTTCAATACAGAGCACTCCCTTGACGCGGACGACGCCAACTTCTACGGGCACTATCCCTACGAGATCGAGGAAAACTACTTCAACGATTCCGTGCTGGAAGCACGGCCCGGGCTGTATCGGCAGACCACGGTGGCAGTCGGCAGCTTTTACGAAAGCCGCTGGGGGCTCTACGATATGCACGGCAATGTGAACGAATGGTGCTGGGACTACTACGGAGCGTATGATCTGCAGGATACCGTCGATCCCTCCGGTGCCGACTCCGGAACTCGTCACGTCTATCGCGGCGGCGGATGGAACGACTTCGGCAAAAACATGCGCAGCGCGTACAGAGCCGCAGGGCAATCCGACCTGAAAGCGGCAAATCTCGGCGTAAGACTCGTGCGCAACGCGTATGTCAGTATGCCGGAAAGTGTAATCGCCGATGAAACGGCGCCCGCGGAAAGAAACGGCGGCAAAGTGCTGATTGCTTTCTTCTCCTGGGGCGGCAATACACGCGGAATCGCGCAGGAGCTCCAGCGGCAAACCGGAGCCGATCTGTTTGAAATCACGCTCGTGCACCCGTACTCCACCAGCTACAACACCGTGCTGATGGAGGCGCAGGAGGATCAGCATAAGCAGGCGCGGCCGGAGATCGTGAGCCCTCCTGAGAACCTGGATGAGTATGACGTCATCCTCCTGGGCTACCCCAACTGGTGGGCGTCTATTCCCATGCCCATCGCCTCGTTCCTGGAGATGTATGACTTCTCCGGCAAAACGATTATTCCGTTCTGTTCCCACGGCGGTGGACGGTTCGGGCAGAGTCTGACAGCGATCGCGAAGCTCGCCCCCGACGCCATGATGGGAGAAGGGCTGTCCGTCCACTATTCCGGCGGCTCTACACTGGAAAGCGACGTATCCGCGTGGCTTGACGCCAACGGCATTGAGCGAAAGTGAGGTTCATAGAATGAAAATCGTCGTTCTGATGGGGAGCCCCAACAAAAACGGCTCCACCGCGATTCTGGTTGATTCCTTTGTACAGGGCGCGGCCGAGGCTGGGCACAACTGTGAGGTCATCGATATTTGCCGAGCCGATATCCACCCCTGCACCGGCTGTGTGCGGTGCGGTTATGAGGGCCCCTGCGTACAGAAGGACGACGTGGAAGTGATTCGCGGCAAGCTTCTCTCCGCAGATATGGTCGTTTTCGCCACGCCGCTTTACTACTACGGCATGACCGCCCAGCTCAAAGCAGTCGTCGACCGCTTTTGTGCATACAACAGCAGTCTGAACGGCAGACATCTGAAATCCGCGCTCCTGACGGTAGCGTGGAACGCGGATGACTGGACCTTCGAGGCGCTGACGGCACACTACAAAACGCTGGTCAGGTATATCCACTTCGAGGACATGGGCATGGTGCTGGGCTATGGCTGCGGTACTCCGGCCATGACAAAGCGGAGCAAATATCCCCAGGAAGCATTTCAGCTGGGAAGGAGTTTATAGGCAATGAAAAAGAACCTTCGTGTAATTGCCGTGTGTCTGGCAGTCTGTCTTCTTCTGGCCGGATGCGCAGGGTATCCCGCAGGAACGGAAACCGACGCGCGGCAGGCCGGGCAGCCGTCCGATCGGGAATCGGCCGCCTCACCGGTGACGGAAACAGAAGCTCCCGCATTCGAGACGGCTGCGGATCCCGCGGAAACCGAAGAGGCTGCTGACCCCGACGCTTCCGAAGCGCCGGCCGTGTTTTTCACGTCCGATATCTCGGCGGAAGGTCTGGTGAGGATCTATGAGGCGCTCGGGTGGACCCCGGAAGGCAGCGTGGCCGTCAAAATCTCAACCGGCGAGCCTCCGGCCAGCAATTATCTTCGTCCGGAACTGATCGGGGATCTGGTCAGGAAAGTGGACGGCACGATCGTAGAGTGCAACACGGCCTACGGCGGATCGCGCTCGAGCTCCGCCATGCACAGGCAGGTCGCAGAGGATCACGGATTCACGGCAATAGCGAACTTCGACCTGATGGATGAGGAGGGCGAAGTCGAATGGCCCATGTCGGGCGGAACGAGGCTCGATAAAGTGATCGTCGGCAGCCATGCCGAAAACTACACCGACTGGGTGATCCTCTCCCATTTCAAAGGCCACGCGATGGCGGGCTTCGGCGGTGCCATCAAGAACGTCGGCATCGGCATCTCCTCCCCGAAGGGGAAAGTGTACGTCCATACCGCAGGCACCAAAACAAGCGGAAGCATCTGGTACAGCGACCAGGACGCCTGGCTGGAAGCCCTGGCGGAAATGGTGTCCGGCTTCACAGGCCATGTCGGCAGGGAGCATATCATCTACATCAACGTGATGAACCGCCTTTCCGTGGACTGCGACTGCGACGGGAATCCTGCCGAACCCGACATGCATGACATCGGGATCCTCGCCTCCACTGACCCGGTGGCGCTCGATCAGGCCTGCATCGATCTGGTGTATCAGGCGCCGGACAGCGCCTCCCTGGTTCAGAGGATCGAAAGACAAAACGGCCTTCACACGTTGGAGCATGCCGAAGAAATCGGTCTGGGCAGCAGAACGTATAAGCTGGTAACGATCGATGGCTGAGCTCTGGACGATTCTCCGGCGGGAATTCATCTATATCTGGTATTATTTTGAGATCCAGCTGCGCCAGATTTTCTGGTATTGGGTCATCGGTATGGCCATCGGTTCTTTGGTGTCTGTATTTGCCAAGGATCGGATCCATGGGCTGTTTTGCGGTATGCAGAAGAAAAAGTGGGGCTTACTGGGGATCATACCGGCGTGTCTGCTTGGCATTGCTTCCCCCCTCTGTATGTACGGCACGATCCCGATTGCGGCGTCTTTTCGCAAGCAGGGAATGCGCGAAGACTGGCTCGCGGCCTTTATGATGGCCTCCGTCCTGCTCAATCCCCAGCTGATGATTTACAGTGCGGCGTTGGGCACGAAGGCGCTTGTCGTCCGCATCGTCACGTGCTTCCTTTGCGGCTGCACGGCAGGCCTTCTGGTGTTCCTGTTCTTTCGCAAAACGGAGTTCTTCAATTTTGAGGGTTTTGAAGTCCGTGCCAGCCACGATACCCACCCGAATCTCCTGATTCGCTATTTTTTGAATTTCTGGAGAAATGTAAAAACGACAGGCGTCTACTTTCTTGTCGGCATTCTTTTGTCCGCCTTATTCCAGCGATACGTGCCGCAGGACTTTTTGGTGGATCTGTTTGGCGGCAACAAAGCGTGGGGCATCCTGATGGCGGCAACGGTCGGCGTACCGCTTTACGCGTGCGGCGGAGGAACGATCCCTCTTCTTCAGAACTGGCTTTCGGAAGGCATGAGCCTTGGCAGCGCTTCCGCCTTCATGATCACCGGCCCGGCCACAAAAATCACAAATCTCGGCGCATTGAAGATCGTCTTTGGACTCAAACGGTTCTTTCTTTACATCGCATTCGTTGTTGTCTTCTCGTTCCTCTCGGGTCTGGCGGTCAATCTCATTTTGGCATGACACTTAGATTGTATCAGAATATACCGGGAATGAAACAAACCAGGAGTCATCCTCTTGACTCCTGGTTTATGAGGGAGAAATCGACCTCGATAACACAAATAAGCAAAATATCTTTTTTGGTGCAACGTGCCATATCGGGTGGATGTAACGGATTTCACGTTACATCCTCTTTCGTTTTTTGCTCAAGAATTGGTTGAGAATAACGATCGGCTTTGGCCGTTTGTTGCCGGGCATTTTTACAGGAGGCGTCTATGAAAGCAGAAAACGTCACCCTTACTCCCCTGACGGAAGACGATCGCGAACGGTTTATCCTCGGGAATCAATACGCCTTCAAATACGGCGCCTGCGAGGAGTTCGGCCTTCGGGACGACCACTTTGAAGAAGACGGCGAGATCATCTCCCGCGAAACCATCGAACAGAGCATCGACGGCGGCGAGGCCTACCGCATCCGTCTGGACGGGAAAACCGTCGGCGGTCTGGTGGTGAAGATCGATCCCGCGACACGGCACAACGAGCTGGAGCTGCTGTTCGTCGATCCCGCCGCACACAACCGCGGCATCGGCCAGGCCGCCTGGCAGGAGGTCGAGCGGCTGTATCCGGACACGGAGGTGTGGGAGACCTGCACGCCGTATTTTGAGAAGCGGAATATCCACTTCTACGTCAACCGCTGCGGCTTCCATATCGTGGAGTTTTTCTGTGCCGCGCACCGCGATCCCGACGAGCCGGCGTATGACGGCGAAGGTCCCGACGAGATGTTCCGCTTTGAAAAGCGGATGAAATGACTGACGAACCGGAGCGGGCTGCGGCCTGCTCCGTTTTCATTCCGCCGGGGCGGGTCCTCTCAAGCCGGCTTTCTTCTCCGCTCTCTTCTTTTGCTTTGCGGGCTTGTCTTTTTCCCCGATCTGTTTTATCATAGAACCGGAGTCCGGCAGCGTCCGGACCGCTTCCGGGCCAGGCAGCCCGGGATCTCGGGAAATCGCGCAATGCGCGAAAGGGAGGCGAAACCAATGTCTGTCGTCGGTGCGATCATGGTCCCGCATCCTCCGATCCTCCTGCCGGAGATCGGAAGGGGAGAGGAAAAAAAGCTCGCGGCAAGCGACGCCGCCTATCGCCGGGCGGCCGCCTTCGCCGCATCGCTCAATCCGGACACGATCGTGATCTCATCTCCGCACGCGCTCATGTACGCGGACTATTTCCACGTCTCGCCGGGAGACGGCGCGCAGGGCGACATGGGGCGGTTCCGCGCGCCGCAGCTTCGTTTTCAGGCGAGCTACGACGCCGTCTTTTCCTCGGAGCTCTCCGCTCTCGCGGAGAAAGAAGGCTTCCCGGCGGGCACCCTTGGCGAACGGATGCCCGAGCTCGATCACGGAACGATGATCCCGCTTTATTATATCGGCCGGTTCTCCAAGAGCTTCCGGCTCGTCCGCGTCGGCCTTTCCGGTCTGCCGCCGGCGGATCATTACCGTCTGGGCGAGATGATCGCAGAGACGGCGGAGAAGCTTGACCGCCGCGTCCTCTTCGTCGCCAGCGGCGACCTTTCCCACAAGCTGCTCGCGGAGGGACCCTACGGCTTTGCCGCGGAGGGACCGGCTTACGACGAGCGGGTCATGGACGTGATGGGGCGGGCCGCCTTCGACGAACTCCTCGATTTCGACGAGAGTTTTCTGGACAAGGCGGCCGAGTGCGGCCACCGGAGCTTCTGCATGATGGCCGGCGCCCTGGACGGCAAGCGTGTGGACGCCGAAAGGCTGAGCCACGAGGGTCCCTTCGGCGTGGGGTACGGCGTCTGTACCTACCGGGTCGTGTGCGGCGATCCCGAAAGGCGGCTTCTGAAAAAATGGCAGGCGCGGAAGAAAAAAGCTCTGGACGAAGCGCGGCGGCGGGAGGATCCCTGGGTCAGGCTCGCCCGCGCCGGGACGGAGGCCTGGGTCAGGGAACGCCGGCGCATCGAGCTGCCCGAAGGCCTTCCCGCCGAAATGACCGGCAAGCGTGCGGGCGTTTTCGTCTCGCTTCACAAGGACGGAAGACTTCGCGGCTGCATCGGCACCATCCGGCCGGCCCGGCGTTCCGTCGCAGAGGAAATCGTCGAAAACGCGATTTCCGCCGCAAGCCGGGACCCGCGTTTCAGCCCCGTGCGGGCGGACGAGCTGGACGCCCTGGAAATCAGCGTCGATGTGCTTGACGCTCCGGAAAGGATCTCTTCCAAAGCCGGACTGGACGTCAGGCGCTACGGCGTGATCGTCACCAAGGGCGGGAAGCGGGGGCTGCTCCTTCCCAATCTCGACGGGGTGGACACCGTGGACAACCAGATCGCCATCGCCCTGCGGAAAGCGGGACTCTCGGAAAGGGAAACGGATTACGAGCTGGAGCGTTTCGAGGTGGTGCGCCATGTCTGACGGAAGGCTTGTCTGTCCGGTCTGTCCGCATCGCTGCGCGATCCCGGAGGGTGGGACCGGCCTCTGCCGCGCGCGGGGGACGCGGAACGGAAAGATCGTCCCGCTTCAGTACGGGATCGTTTCGTCGCTCGCCCTCGACCCCGTCGAAAAAAAGCCTCTCCGGAGATTCCATCCGGGAAGCATGATCCTTTCGGTCGGCAGCTTCGGCTGCAATCTCCGCTGCCCTTTCTGCCAGAACTGGGAGATCTCGACCTCCGGCGGCGAAGGACGCGCGCGCGGCGGGGAGGATTTCCTCCCGCCGGAAAAGCTCGCGGATCTTGCGGAGAAGCTTCGCACACGGGGCAATATCGGCGCCGCCTTCACCTACAACGAACCGCTCGTCGGCTGGGAATACGTGCGGGATGCGGCGGAGCTTCTCAGAAAGCGCGGTCTCCGCGCCGTGCTGGTCACCAACGGCTGCGTGCATGAGGAGATCGCGGAAAAAATCCTGCCCCTTGTCGACGCGCTCAATATCGACCTCAAGAGCTTCCGCCCGGAGATCTACGCGAAGATCCTCGGCGGCGATCTGGAAACGGTAAAGCGCTTTATCGCACGGGCGGCGGAAAGCTGCCACGTGGAGCTCACGACCCTGATCGTACCGGGGATGAACGACGGCGAAGAGGAGATACGGGCTCTTGCGGAATGGGTCGCCTCGCTCCCGAACGGCAGGGAGATCCCTCTGCATCTGACGCGTTTTTTCCCGCGTTACCGCATGACCGACCGTCCGGCGACGAGCCGGCAGCGCGTGACGGATCTCGTTTCCGCCGCGCGGGAGTCGCTTGCTTACGTCTATCCGGGAAATATGTGAACCGGAAATCTGCGAAAAGAGCCGGCTCTGCCTTGGCAGGACCGGCTCTCTTCATACTGTGCCCCTACGCCCGGCAGCGGGAGGAAGCCATTCCGAACAGCTCTTCGAACAGAATGAGATGGGACCGATAGACCTCATCGTGCGTCAGCTTTGCTCCCGGGTGTCCGGCCGCATGCTGGTTGCTTTCGAATACGGCGCTGACGGCGCCGCAGACGTGATGCAGCGCGCTGGCCAGGTTGAACGAGGGCGGCGTTTCTCCGTTTTCCCGCTCCGGGATGTCGCAGATCGTAAAGGCCAGCCCCTCGCGCTTCGCCCGTTCGTTGCAGAGGACCGACAGGTCGTGAACGGCGACCAGCGATTCCTTCGTCACATAATGCGTGGGAAGAAGGCAGTTCAGGCAGTTTCCGCCGCCGTGCAGCTGGATCACGAAATCGGCTTTCTCCTCGTCCGCCAGTCCGAGGATCGCCTGCGTTTCGCGGGCCATCGGCCGGAAGAAATTGTCGTGCATGATGTTGACGCCGTCATCGTTGAAATAGGAGCCGAGGTGATCGCTCGCTTCCTTGATGGGATGCACCTTCTTGCAGCGCGGATAATCGCAGAGCGTACCGTCTTTCCAGGTCCCCTGGAACCAGTAGCGCATTTCCTTCATGGTCATGCCCAGCACGCTCTCGTAAGGCAGGCGGGCACGCCCGTCCGGATTGCAGACCGGCACGATGACCAGCCGGATAGCCTCCGCCGCTTTCATGAGCGCCTCGTTTTCATCGCCGCGCAGATCCTTCCCCTCTTCCAGGCAGTGGATCAGGTTCACCAGCGCAGCGGTGCCCTCCACTTCCGCGCCGTGCACCGCGCCGAGCAGCAGCACGACCGGTTTTTTCCCCGAAAGCGGCACGTAGCAATCCCGGTCGAACGCGCCGCATGCGGAACTGTAGTTGGCCGTGCTTTTCATAATCTGCTTTTCACCGTAAGCAAAGGCGTAGAGCGGCCGGCCGCCTGCCGAACGTGCGATCTCACGCACCTCGGCCCTTCCGGCCGTTTTTGCCTGACGGTCTATATGATCCAGATTCGAGATCCAGAATTCCGGTACCTTCAGCATCGTTCCTTCACACGTCATGGAATCCGGTCCGAAAGAGACGCTTCCATGACACTTCCTTTCCTGTAAAATGAGTGATACGCCGGAATGCTTCCGCGGTTCCCGTCACGGGAAGGTGCGCAAGACGGAAAATCCGGGTCCGCGGTTATTTCTTTTCCTCCTCAAACCCGATGTCCGCGCCGTTCCAAGGGCTGAATTCCGTATGGAGCCGATCGAAGGAGGCAATCCTTTCGCCGAGGATCGTCAGTCCCGAGATCGAAACGTGATCGATCTTTGCGTCTTTGCCGGCCGAAACGATCCGCACGCCGGGACGCTTGCCGCCAAGGACCTTCACCTGCCGGACAACAACGCCGTCGATGCTCCCGCGCTCCGCCGTCCTCGACCACTGGGATTCGGTCGTCGTCAGCTCGAGGAGCCAGGGCGTTCCGTCCCCCTCGCCCATCTCCGCGTCCTCCACGGTGACGTCCTCGAAGAGCACGTCCCCGACCCTCGCGCGGTCGCTGTTGTGGACCGACATCACCGGCTTGTGGAAGTTGTGAAGGACGGTGATCTTTTGAAACCGGATATGCCGCATGGAATCCGCCCGGGTCTCGTATCCCACCTCGCAGCTTTGAGCCAGATCGGTCCACAGCACGCAGTTTTCAAAGCGGATATCGTCCACGTCCCCGTCGTAGCCCTTCACCACCAGGCAGTCGTCCCACGAGCGGACGAACGCGTTCCGCGCCTCGATCCGGCGGCAGGTCTGGAAGGTCAGGCCGTCGCTGTTGCTGCGCGCGGACACGATCCTGACCCGGTCGACCTTTCCGTCCTCGCAGTCGAAGAGATTGAAGGTCCACGCCGCGGGATCGAGGATCGTGATATCCCGGACGGAAAAGCTTTTGCAGCGGGAAAAATCCACCGGGACCACCGTGTCGCGCCAGCGGTCGTAGATGCTGCCGCACAGGGCGCCGTGACCGGCGACGGTGAAATCCCGTTTGCCGTCGGAGCGGAGCTGCCCGTAGAGAAGGCATCCGTCGTCCAGATAAACCGTTTCGCCGTCCCCGATCTCCACGATCACGTCCCGGTGAACGCCCGGCCCGAAGTAATGAACGCCCGGGGCGGCCGGATCCGGCTTGGACTCGTCCGGCTCGTTCAGGAAAAGATGCAGGACCCGGTCGTACCGTCCGTCAAATTCCACCGTGAGAGAAGAAGGAGAAGGCGCGTCAAAGACGATCCTGTCCCCTTCGATCCGCGCCTCGATCCCGAGAGCCAGCGGCCGGACGACCGCGGATCTTAAAGGCCCCGCAAGCGGCAGGATCTCGATCCGGGCTGTGCGCCGGGCGTTTGCGATCCCCACGGCGGCCGTGCCGAGCTCCGGATCCCGAATCCAGGCGCGCCGATGGCATACCGCGGTTTCGTATAGAGTCCCGATCTCTTCCCCGTTCACCCAGACGCGGCAGGAAGGCTCGTTTTCCGAGATTTCCCGCCCGGTTCCTTTGAGGCTCGTCTTTTTCATGCCTGCTTGCCGTCCTTCCCGCTTTCCGCAAACTGCAGCGCCGCCTGCGCCTGCATGGATTCCGGTCCCAGCTCCATCAGCTCGATGGGATTGCCGTCGGGGTCGCGGATCCAGAACTGCCGGCATTTCGCCTTGCCCGTAACGACTCCCGTGTCAGGCACGATCCCGAGGGCCGTCAGGCGCTCATACGCCGCCTCCACGTCGCCGGTTTCCAGGCAGATATGCTGCATCCCGATCATGTGGGTCCCCCGCTCCGGCTCGGTCTTTCCGTCCGGAAACAGCTCGATGAACTGCCCCGGCGCGATCCACAGGTAGACGATGCGCGTCCTTCCGTCCTCATCCCGGAGCCGGAACGCCTCCTCCAGTCCGAGGACCTCCCTGTAAAAGCGCAGGCTTTCGTCCAGATCCCGCGTGCGGATCGCGATATGACTCAATCCTTTGACCATGTCGTACCTCCCGTTTTCTTTTTTTATCGTCTGATCCCGATTATACCCGGAACCCGGGAGGGTGTCAATCCTTTCCGCCGCGGGCCTCCCGTTTCCGCCGGGACGGGGCCGGTCCGTACGGCGCACGGGGACCGGGAACCGCGCCGCCCGACCGCGGGACCGACGCCGCCGGACGGAGAGCACGCACTTTCATTTTTCGCCCCTGTCCCCCCGCCGGTCCGGTTTTCCCATAAACCATACCCCTGTCTTGCCGGGCAAGACAGGGGCATGCTCTTTTATTCTCTCAGAACGGCTTCAAATCCGTGTCCGCGGTCAGGCTTGCAAAGAATTCCGCGAGGAGATCGATGCATTCCTGAATATCCTTCAGGGAGCCCACCTCGTCCGGGTTGTGCATATAGCGAAGCGGGATCGAAACCAGGGCGAAGGGAACGCCGGCGCCTGTCAGGTGCATGGTGTCGCCGTCGGTGCCGGTCTGTCCGCTCGCCGCCTCGGTCTGGACCGCCATGCCAAGCCTCCGGGCGCAGTCCCGGAGGAGAGAATTGACCTTCTTATGGATGGACGGATTGTTGCAGAGCACCGGGCCCTTGCCGACGGCGACGTCGCCGGTCAGCGCTTCGCTGATGCCGCAGTTGTCGGAGGTATAGGTCACGTCGACGGCGACGGCGATATCCGGCTTCACGCGGGAAGCGGTGAAATACGCGCCGTTCCCGGTCGTCTCCTCCCCGGTCGTCGCCGCAGCGTAGCATCCGACCGCCGCGCCCTTTTTCTTCGCCTCCGCCAGCGCCTCCATCACGATAAAGGCGCCGATCCTGTCGTCCAGGGCCCTGCCGGTGACGTATCCGTTCAAAAGCTCCCGCACGCCGGTGTCGAAGGTCACGGTGTCGCCGAGCTCCACGTACCGGAGCGCGTCCTCCTTGTCCTTCGCGCCGATGTCGATCCGCAAATCGGAGACCTTCAGATCGGCGTTCTTGGCGATATCGCGCGAATTGGCCACCGCGCCGTAAAGGATCCCGTTTTTCGTATAGATCCGGACCTTGTGTCCGGGGTACGTCGTGGGGTAGATCCCGCCGATCTTCGTCGCCATCAGGGTGCCGTCGCTCCCCACGGCGGAGACCATCAGGCCGATCTCGTCGGCGTGCCCGGCGGCCAGCACCTTGAACGGCGCCGCGGGGTTGAGCACGGCGGTCACGCAGCCCAGTTCATCGACCGTCACAAGATCCGCCTTGTCCTTCATATAGTCGTAGATTTTCTTTTCCAGCTCCGTCTCGTTCCCGGACACCGAGCCGGTTTCCAGCAGCTCATACAAGAATTCCCTGTTCATCCTTTTCCTCCGTTTGACGGAACGGCGCCGTGCGGCGCCTCGTTCCGGTTTTGCCGACGACGCCATTTTACCTCATTTCCCGTCCTCCGTCAAGACGGCCGCCCCTCTCCTCCTCCGGCCCGGGCGAATCGCCGCGGTCTGCGGCTTTCCTGCTTGCCGTACCGCGGGGCATATAGTATAATAAGGGAAACAGACAGGAAAGGATGGCGTCGTTATGAGCGAATTCAGAAAAGTGATCACCAGACCCGGCGAGGTCCTGAACTACGAGACCGTTTTTGAGGAGAATCCTTACCTCCGGACCGGCGTGCCCGAAAGAATGGGCCGCGTGGAAAGGGTCGACTACGACACCGCCGTCTATGAAAACGGCAAGATCTACCGGAAAACCGCCTACGTCTATCTTCCCTACTGCTACGACCCGGAGGATAAAGAGAGAAAGTACAACGTCCTGTATTTCCAGCACGGCAACACCTGCGAACCGGCCATGTTCGCCATCGGCGGCAACAAGTACATGTTCGACATGCTGTTCGATTCCGGCGAGAACGATCCCTGCCTGATCGTTTTCATCACCTACTACATGGATCCGATGCGCGACGCGGATATCCGGATCCAGACCGGCGGCGCCGAGGCGGGCGACGGATGGACCCCCGGTATCCCCGGGAATTTCGACAGGGAGATCGTCCGCGATATCATTCCCGCCGTGGAAACGCGGTTCCATACCTTCCTGGAGGACGCCTCCGACGCGGGGATCCGGGCGACCCGCGACCACCGCGCCTTCTCCGGCTATTCCCGCGGAGGCGGATGGACCTGGCGGATGTTCCACCGCGCGTTCGAGTATTTCCGGTGGTTCTGCCCCACCAGCGGCGGCATCACCTGCGACAAGCCCCTGCCGATGCCTCCCGGAAGCGGCCCGTTCCCGAAGTGCACCGACGAGGAAATCGTGGAATACGTCACCGCTCCCATCAAAGCCCATCCCGATCTGCCCTTCTTCCTCTACGCAGCCAGCGGCGGCAAGCGGGACGGTGCGGGCATGCGCCTGCAGATGAAACTCCTCACCGATCAGCCCTGCTTCTCCTACGGCCCGGATCCCAAAAAGAACAACGTCTACTACTCCCTGTCCGATTATTATCATACCGATTATCTGATCCCCTACTATATGTGGAACTACCTCAAGATCCTTTTCAAGGCGTAATCGCCCGGAAACAGCAGGACCCGCGCCTCCGCCGGACCGGCAGAGGCGCGGGTCTTTTTTCTCTTTTTTCACCCGTTCTTGCGGCGCAGAGCCCGCAGGATCCCGTAGACGGCGCCGTAGGCGACCGCCGCCACCGGCCAGACGATCCAGGTCCTGTGCCAGTCGTTCGAAAGGAAGCTCCAGCCGAGATAAATCGCCGTCACCAGGCCCCAGTAAACCCCGTTGAAGGTCCCGGCGTTCCGGGCGCTTTCCTTGGCCGCCCGGCTGTAATCGCCTTCCTCCAGAAGGCGCTGGTAGGCTCCCCAGAGAATGGAGGCGTGGACGATCAGAAGCACGCCGATCCCGATCAGGACGAACATGGCCGCCGCGGCCAGGACGTGCGCGTAGACCTCCTTCTCGCCGTAGATGAGCAGGGACACAAACAGGGGAAGCACCGCGATCACGCAAAGCACGACGCCGACCGTGAGATGACGGGTAAAGACGGGGCGGAATTTTTCGCGTTTTTCCCGCGCCATGCCGTCCACACCGTAAAGCGTGTCGACGGGCAGGATCTCCAGATAGGAGAAGGGCTTGCTCCGGATCCCGGCGGTGACGAAGAGCGCCACGGCGCCGCCGATCATGAGAAGCAGGACGATCACCCCGAGACCGGCCGCCTGCGCTTCCCCGAGCGCGATCAGGCCGAATTCCTGTGCGCCGCCCAGAAGGACCAGCATAACGGGAGACAAAATGCAGAGAAGCACGCCGAGCGCGACCGAGCGCGCGTTTTTCTCCTTGACCGCGAGGAAGGCGTTCGCCTCCTCCATCCCGACGCTCCGCGCGTTTTCAAAGGACGAATCGTCCTCCGCGGCTTCCGGCTGTTCCATCGTATCCTTCAACAGATAATCGGTCGTGACGCCGAAGAGCTCGGACATCCTGACCACCCTTCCCATATCGGGGACAGATTGTGCGCTTTCCCATTTGGAAACCGATTGACGGCTGACGTCCAGCTTCTCCGCCAGCTCCTCCTGGGACCATCCGTTCTTTTTGCGCAGGTCGATAATTTTGTCTGCAAGGATCATAAAGGTCCTCCCCTTTCCTCGTGTTCCCGGTTCCTCACCGGACGGGATCATCTTAGCCGAAACGGCGCTTGCAGGAAAGCAAGCCCGCTTGGAAATTGCGCAACTCCCGGTTGCAATCGCCGCAGAGGCGCGCGAAAAGGTCTTTTTTCCTTTCAATCCGGCTCCGGCGCCGACCAGTCGTAAAGAGGCTCCATGTCGTCGTACGGGATCCGGGTGAATTCTTCCGGCAGGGGCGTTCCCTTGAGATCGGCTTCCATGAAATCAAACAGGGCGTTGAAGTCTTCCCATCCGTGCCTGTGTCCCCCGGGTCTGTACCGGCAGGCGCATTTGTCCGCGGCGCCATAGAGCTTCCAGACCTCCCTTGCCGCCTCCAGAGACAGATAGGAGCCGCGGGGATTCGCCCATATATCGTCGTAGCCGTCGGTCTCCAGAAAGCAGCGGGGCGCGATCAGCGCTTTGATGAAATGGGAATCATGGGGAAGCGTCTCTTCCTTCCCGACGTATTTCCAAAGGCCCTGCCCCATCCAGTATCCGACGTTCTCCATCATAAACGCCAGGGGTTCGCTCTTCGTGTCGCGGAAGCCGCGTCCCTCTTCCTCGATCTGCTCGAACCGGTACGCTCCGCAGCCGTGGGTCCCGCTGCCGTTCGGATTCGTGTAGCGGATCCGGGGATCGGTCGCTCCGGCAAGCAAAACGGCCTTGCCCCCTCTGGAATGCCCGGTGACGGCGATGTGATCTGCGTCCGCGCCGTCCAGCCCGGCCAGAGCGTCGACGACCCGGTGATATCCCCACGCCCAGGCCGAAACGGCGCTGAATCTCAGCGCAGGCCAGAGAGCGTTGATGCCGTACTGTCTTTCCGGGTCGGCGTAATCCGGCGCCAGCTCGTTCCGGTTGAATTTCACGACGGTGAATCCGCGGCGGTTGGCCTCGGCGATCACGGCGTCGCTGCAGTTCGCGGTGTAGGTCAGATCGCCGGTCAGCACCACGGGCCGCCGTCCGTCAAGCGCAGAGCGGTATACGTAGAAGCAGAAGGAGAAGGGCGTCTCATGCGTGCCGCAGTGGATCCGGTAGCTGGACGTCTCCCCCTTGCCCCGCAGATGCGTGGCCTCCACGCGGAAAACCTCCGGTTCCGGCGGCATGCCGTCGTATTCCAGTCCGACGGCGTCCTCCAGGATCTCCCGCCGCCGGGCTTCCCACTCGCTCCTGCTTCGCACTCTGCGTCCGTCCCTGAAAACAAACGGATCCGGCAGCATCCCGAGTCTCCGGTCTCTTCGCATTTTCTTTTCCTCCCCGCTCGGTCCGGCGAAGGGATCCTTCCGGTTCCCTCCCCGGGTTTATTTCTCTTTGTGCCGCGCCCCGTCCGGCTCTTCTCCGCCGGTCGGTGTGAAAAGCTCCGGCGGCGTCCTCCGGTTTTCAGGCTCCCGGAAAGAGCGAAAGCGCTTGACAACGCCTTCGAATCGTGCGATGATACCCTTGGCATGACCGGCAAACTCCCGGCGGCATGCCGAAAAAAGAAACGGAAGGCGGCGGTTCCCCATGAAGCTTTCTCTTGCGCCGGAGGGCGTCTTTTCCCACCGGACGACCGATCTTCTGGACCGGCACGATCTGGTTTTCCTGTCTCCCGTTCCCGATCCTTTTTACGGGCTTCCGATCGGCGACGGACAGTCGGGCTTTCTTCTCTGGACCGACGAGCGGCGGCTTTTCGTTCAGATCAACGACACCGGCCTGATCGACGATCACGAGGTCCTCGACGACGGTCACACGTCTGCGTCCGACGAAAAGAACACGGTCTGCGTCAACGGCGCGCGCCTCACGCTGGATTTCGGCGAGCCTGTTTTCGAGGCGATCTATCAGGAGCGATACGAAGCGCGGCTCTCCCTGAAGGACGCCCGGGCGCGGATCGTCGCCGAAACGCCCTTCCGGAAGGCGTCGGTCGAAGCCTTCGCCCCGGAGGCGTACCGCACGGCCGTACTGCATATCGAAACCGCCGGAGACGGCGCCCTGCCCTTATCGCTTGAGCTGGAGCGCTGGGGAAGCCGCACCTTCATGTATTGGTACAGCGCACTGGCCGGAACGCCCCGGGACGGTCTTTCCGGCTCGGACGCCTTCGCGAAGGACGGCACGCTGTTCGTCACGCAGGACCTGGCGGGACTTTCCTTCTGCGTCGCCTGCAGGCTGGCGGCCGCGGAGAAAACGGTCTTTTCCCGCCGCGGTCCCCACGCCGTGTCGGCCAAGATCGGGGCGGATACGCGCCATGCGGCCGATCTGATCCTTACGGTGAGCACCGCGCCGACTGCCGGGGAAGCCGTCGAAGAAGCCGTACGGCGTCTGGAAAGGGCGGCAAAGGCCGGCGTCGGACGTATGCGGGAAGAGCACGGACTCGCCTGGGAAAGCTTCTGGAACGCGTCCTTCGTCGCTCTGCCGCCGGAAGACGATTTTCTGGAAAACCTCTGGTATCTGAATCTGTACTACGCCAACTGCCAGAACAAAGGCCTGTATCCCCCGCATTTCTGCAACGGCGTATGGGGAAGCTATCACGATTTCGTGCCCTGGAACCTCTATTTCCACTACAACACCCAGCAGGGGATCTTTCCCCTGGATCCCGCGGGGCATCCGGAACTGACCGAGACCTATTACCGCTTCCGCGCCGCCCAGCTTCCGCAGGCGACGGCCTTCGCCCGGGAGGTCAAGGAGGCCGACGGGGCTTTCTACACCGACGTGTGCGACATGAAGGGCCGCATGGACTGGCATACGCGCTTCAACTGCACCTGCGGCGCGCAGATCGCTCTCAGCGCTTATTCGCATTCTCTCTATACCGGCGACGAAGCGTTTCTGGAAAACGCCGTCAAGCCTCTGATCCGGGAGACCGCGGCCTACTATCTTTCGGTCCTGAAGCCCGGAGACGACGGGCTGTATCATATCTATGACACGCAGGGCTACGAGGGATCGCCCCTGATGGACGACAGCATCACCGATCTCACGGCCGTCCGCGCGCTGTTCAAGACCGCGTCTCTGCTCTTCCCCGACGACGTCCGGTACCAGGAAAGGCTGGACCGTCTCGCGCCTTTCGAGACGCTCCCCTTCGAGGAGGACGAGCTGGACGGGGAAGGAAAGCTGGTTTACGGGATCGGCGCGGGCCGCCGTCCCACCTCCGGCCGCGTGCTTTCGGTGGGGCGCGGGAAGGACGGAAAGCGTCTGCGCAAAACCTACGGCAACCCGGCCCACGAATACTACGGCTTCCCGGACACCGAAATGGCGCCGGTCTTTCCCTCCGGTCTGGTGGGCGTCAGGGACAAGGGCGGCGAGCTTTACGGCCTGATCCTGAACAGCATCCTTCTGCATCACCGGATCGACCGCAATCCCCAAAACGCCGAGGGGACGGAGCCCTGCGGCGGCTGGTGCATGATGCCTCTGTACATGGCGCGGATGGGCCTTGCGGAGGATCTCTGGCCCTTCCTCAGGCAGACGGCGTCCACCTGGCTGATCTATCCGCAGGGCTTCGGGACCTATTCCTCTTCCTTCATCGATCAGAAATTCCGTCTGAAAAACCCGCGGGTCGAGCTGCGGGACGGGGAGGGGATCAGAAAAAATCTCGACCAGCGTTTCCGCCATTTCGATTACGAGACGCTTCCCATCATCGCCGCTGCGCTGAACGAGGCAATGCTGCAAAGCTACGACGGCACGGTGCGCCTCTTCCCCGCGGTCCGGCCCGATCAGACCCTCGCCTTCGCCCTGCGCGCAGCCAGCGGGTTCGAGGTGCGCGCGCTTTACGACAAGGGACGGTTCGAGGCGTCGATCGTCAGCATGCGCGGCGGAAAGCTCCGCCTCGTCGTCGACGGGGTCGGCGATCCCTTCCTCGTCGCGTCCTCCGGAGAACGGCGCCTGCCCGGCGAGGCTTTCGAATTCGACACCGAACCCGGCCAGACGATCCTTCTCCGAAGCGACGGGCCTCTTTCGATCGAAAAGGACGTTTCCCGGAACGGCGACGCCAAGTCTCTCGGCGAGGCGTGGCTCGGCATCGGGAAGGAATTCAGCCTCTGAGTCCTCTCTGGGTCATACCGTCGCCGCCCTCGGGCGGCGACGGCTTTTTCGGTTTTTACCCGCCTTTCACGCAAAATACGCGGCCAGCAGATCGTCGATCGTCCCGTCGTACTCCGCCTCGGCCAGATAATAGAAGCCGAGCTGGTTGCCCGCGTTGTAGGTGATGAGCGTCCTGCCCCCGTATTCGCACATGTCGACGTCGGAATTGCTGGAAAGGAATCCCGTCCGGATCTGGCGGACAAGCTCCGGCGAAAGATCGAAGGCGAAAGGCGAGATCTTCCGGTCCTCCTCGTCCGGCATCAGCATGGGATTGTAGAGTCCGATCTCCCAGGTGTCGAAATCCTTCGTGCGGTAAACGTAGTTGGTATACCGTGCGCAGGGCAGCTCGGTCACGGCGATCAGGTAATAGTATCCGCGGCTGTACCGGAACCACGGCCCGCCGAGATAGCGGTGCCTGGGGTATCCCTTATCCGCGTCCATCATGCTCCAGCGGATCAGATCGGGGGAGGTCGCGAAGAAGGCGGTGAAGGGCACGCCGACCTCTTCCCGCGGCCCGCCCGCCTCCATGCACAGCACGTATCCGTCCGGCCCCTTCGTCAGAGAGGTGTTGAAGTACCGCCATCCCGGATTGCGGAAAAGCTCCCGCCGGGACCAGGAAACCAGGTCGCGGCTTTCAAAAAGAACGATCGTATCTCCCCACAGGGCGGGCTTCTTCGAAAGGGCGGCCGTCACGTAAAGGACGCCGTCCTCCTGATAAAGCGAGTGATAATAGCACCCCTCCCCGAAGCGGGAGAGGATCTCCCCGGTCTCCCGGTCGCGGATCAGGGCGCAGGCCGGCGCGGAGCTGTCGGTCCCGCGCGACGGGTCCGAAAGCTCCATCCGGTAAAGCCGGTCCCGGAACACGAAGGGCGTCGTCTCCCCCGACGGGCTCACCGCCCCGAGCTTGCGGATCCCGGGGAATCCTCCCTTCATCTCGGCGGAGGCGTCGTAGTTGATTTCCCGGATCATATCGATTCTCCTTTCGGATACGTTTCAGGCGAGCGCCGCGAAGAAATACCCGCCGGCGGGAAGGAAAACGCGGGCAAGGCCGTCCTCTCCCTGAGAAAGCCTGCCGTCTCCCTCCAGCGGGACGATGCGCCGGGGGATATTCATCCGGATCGTGAGGGTTTCCCCGGCTTCGGCGATCCGCCTTTCTCCCTTTTCCACCGAGCGCTCAATGCCGCTGTTGTTGGTAAGAAGCATATACATCTGCCCTTTTTCGTTTTCGGTGAACTGCTTCATGGCGTTCCCCCGCACGGCGCAGGGAAGCTCCTTTCCCAGGATCGTCTCTGCGTCCTCCGGCTTCACGACCTTCCCGGGAAACCGCCGGGCAAGCGACGGACCGCCGGTCAGATCGATCAGATACCGGTACTTCCCGGGGATGAGGAAGGATTCGTTCACAATGTCAATGGCGTCGGGAGTGACGCAGTTCCGGAGAGAGGTCGTTTCGTCTCCCCGCATGGGCGAGGAGCGCCGGAAGAGGAAATCGAGCCCCCGGCGCATGACGGCGAGCTTTTCCCGGAGGCGGTCGTCCTCCGCCGGGTAGCCGAGATAGCCGTCGGAATCAAAAGCGCTCATCTCCAGCGCCGCGGCCTCGTCGGGGATCACCGCCGCGGCGGGCACGACGGGCTTCCCGATATCCGGATAGCGCTCGGTGAAGCGGATGAAATCCCGCTTGACCTCGCCGTAGGGCGAAAGAGCGAAGTCATGCCAGTCGTAAAAGGTGTTCGCCATGCCCCATTCCTCGGCCAGGAAGGACGCGCCGGCCATATAGGCGTAAAGATGCATCCGCCGCTGAAGCGAACGGGAGCTGCCGCCGTTCGCCCCGGCGGCGCGGAAGGGGAAGCTCTTTTCGTCCATGAGGTTCCATTCGTTCAGACCGTCCCGCTGATAGCAGCAGACCGAGAACGGTCTTCCGCCCCACGGCTCGTAATACGCGCCGAAGGAAAACCCCTCCGCCCGGGTCATGCCGCGGGCGTAGGCAAGCTGGATGCGCGTATCCGGCGTCTGCGCGCCGATCTCCGGCATCAGCCTTTTCGTTCCGGCCCGGAGCTCGACGGGAAACGCCAGGGAAAAGCTGTCGCAGGGAAGGAGCGCGTCGCCGGTATATGCCATGCGTTTTCGATAAAGCGCCTCCGCGTTTCGAAGGAAATGCCGCCAGCTCTCCGGGCAGCCGCCCTCCTCCATTTCCCCGGCGTTCATGGATTCCAGGAAAACGTGCGGAAAGGGATAGGCTCTGAGGATGGTCTCGACGATATCCTTTTTCGTCCACGCCGGGCAGCGGTTCCTTCGCAGCTTGTCAAGGTCGGAGGCGTAATTGCTCATCCATTCGTGCATCTGGAATCCCCAGAAACGGCCGTCCGGCAAAGCGCGCCAGGCGTCGACCAGCTCCATATCGTAGGGGTATTCCTCCAGATAGCATCCGCCCTGCAGCCGGTCGATGTAAAAAGGGCCTTTCACGGCGCGGGCGGTCTGCCAGAGCGGACCGCCCTTCCGCGCCAGGCGGTTGAATTTCTTTTCCGGATCGATATCGATGCTCTGGGCAAAGCGTATGCCTGCCCGGTCGTTGATCAGCCCGGCCCTGACCTGGGCGTCCCAGGTCTCCGGCATATAGCAGTGCAGATAGGAAAACACGGGATCCGCCTCCCCTTCACAATTCTTCTCCGGCCCGAGCCGGCGGCTGCAAGACCGTCCGGTCACCGGTCCCGGCGATTCTGTCAGATTTTATCATAGGACAAACGCGGTGAAAATGCAAGGCAAAAAAGCATCCTCCGGCCATTTTGCCGGTGAAGCGATTCCCTCCGAGCCGCACCCGAACAGCCTGCGCGGGGACATGCCGGGCGGATTTTTCCCCCGCAGCGTTTCCTTTTTCCCGGCGGATCCGGTTTTTTGTCTTGCCTGCGGGAGTCATGCGTGATATACTGAAAGAAAAACAGGAGGTTCCCCCATGACCACAAAGCGCGGACGCATCAGGCTCCTTTCTCCCTCGCCGTCGTGCGACGTCTCCGGGACGGTCAGGATCGCATTCTCTCTGGACACGCCGGGCGGGACCGTCAGGGCCGAGGCTGCGGGTTTTCGGGGAGACGGCCTTTCCCTTCTGACCGCAGCCGAGGTGAAGACCGGCCCGGACGGGCGCGGCTCCTTCCTTTTCCCTGCAGACGAGTACCCCCACGGGCCTATGACCCTGCTTCTTTCCACCTCCGGCGAAGAAGACCGGGACGTGCTGCACCTTTCGCTTTTCAACCTCTCCGGAAAGCCTTACCGGGAAGGCGTCTCGGCCTTCGCCGATCCGCCCCTCGCCCGGGAAAATGGGCTCCGGCTCCTCTTTTCCGACGATTTCACCGATCCCTGTCTTTCGATCTCCCGGGACCGGGCCACCCGCTATTATTCCCACAAACCCGGCGGCGGCGATTTCAGCAAATTCCCCTTCGCCGATTTTGAAAGCCCTGCGAATCCCTTCTCGCAGAGGGAAACCTGGCTCCGCATCCGCGCCGATGAAAGCAAGAACAGCACCGGCCTTCTCTCCTCGATCCGGGCCGACGGCACGGGCTTTTCGGCCAAGGCCCCCTGCTATTTCGAATGCCGCTTCCTCGCTCCCAACGCCACAGGCACCTGGCCGGCCTTCTGGCTGATGACCCGGCCGGTCTTCCGGGGCCTTCACGTCCCCGCCGACGAGCTGGACGTGATCGAAGCCTACGGTCTGGAGGATCTCTCCCATCAGAATCAGGTCGGGTATTACGTGACCTCCCACCGCTGGAATCAGGGAAGGCACGAAACCACCGACCCCGGTCTTTTCATCGACATGCGGGACAAGGGTTCCGGCCTCGGCTGGGACCAGGCTTTCCACACCTACGGCGTCCTGATCACCGAAGAGGAGACCTGTTATACGCTGGACGACCGTCCGGTGTTCCGCCATCCGACCCAGCCTTATTCCAAAACCGATCCCTTCTTCTTCATGATCAACCTGGCGGTGGGCGGCAACGGATGGCCCTGGGACCTCTCCCGCTGCGGCGTCGCCGATATGTACGTGGATTTCGTCCGGGTCTACGGCCTCTGATTTCCGAAGAAGATGGGGTCCGTGCGCTTTCTCCTTTGTTTCCCCATAGAAAAGCCGTCCCCTTCCCGCCGGGAAGGGGACGGCTTTTCGTCTTTGTCACGCAGGGATCACATGGTCCTCTGGGAGACGGCGCGGATGGCGGCAAGCTGCCAGTCGTAGTTGTCGGCGTGGATGACGCTTCCGCAGTATTCGCATCTGGCGGAGGAGTTCACGTCCAGCGGCGCACCGCAGTTCGGGCAGAAGATCTTCTTCACGCCCGCCGTGGCCGAGGTGGTCCTGCCCTTGGAGCGGACCAGATCCCATTCGTAGGTCATGAACTTTTCGCGGGTGCGGTCGCCGGAAATCAGGTTTCCGGTGTTGTCGTCCAGAGTGTAATCCACGATCCTGGTCTGCAGCACGGCGGTGATCAGGTCGTTTTCCGGCGTCTGCCGGAAGCCCTTGAGCGAGACGCCCATCACCGCGATCCGCTCCACGTAATTGGTGCGGTGACCGGTCTTATACGCCTGAAGCTGGCGCTCCATCTGCGTATAAAGCGCGTCGGAGAAGTAGGGGCGCAGCGGCTCGATATCCTTGGCGGTCCATCCGTTCTGCATCTGCACGTAGAGGTTGGAAAGCTTTTCGCGGAAGGCCTCCTCGTTGAAATCGGGGTCGATGGGATAGTATTCGTTCATGGGACGCAGGGGCGGCTGTTCCTGTCTCTGCATACGGGCGGGAGCGTTCGCGGGCGTGGATCCGCCCTTTCCTTTGCGCAGCACGAACAGGGCGAAAACCGCGATCACCACAAGGATGAGAACGATCTTGAGCGGCCAGGGAAGAAGGAAAAACAGTTCAAACAAAATCCCCAGAAGACCGCCGGATCCGCCGGATCCGTCGGAATCGGAATCGCTTCCGCCTCCCCAGTCGCTGTCGCCGCCTCCCCAGTCGCTGCCGCCGCCTCCGCCGAAGTCGAAGTCGTTGTCTCCCGAATAATCACCGAAGTCGATCGCCGCGCAGGGGATGACCGTCACGGCGGCGACCAGCGTCAGGACCAGGAGTAACGCCAGAAGTATTCTTGCCCTTTTCATACCGCTTTCCTCTCTTGCTCTGCCATCGTATTTCCCCGCGGATCGCGCCGGTCCGGAACCCGCGGGGGGTGGTTTCCGGCCGGTTATTTGATTTTCATGGTGCGCAGGGCGTTCAGGACGCACAAGAGCGCGACGCCCACGTCGGCGAAAACGGCGATCCACATGGTGGTCAGTCCGAAAACGCTGAGAGTCAGGACCAGAAGCTTGACGAAGAGCGCGAAGACCACGTTTTCACGGGCGATGCGCATGGTGCGCCGGGCGCAGAGGACGGCGCGGCCGATTTTCGCCGGATCGTCGTCGGTCAGGACCACGTCGGCGGCCTCTCTCGCCGCATCGCTTCCCAGGGCGCCCATGGCGAAGCCCACGTCGGCCCGCATGATCACGGGCGCATCGTTGATGCCGTCGCCCGCAAAGGCCACGGTCTCGCCGCCGCCGAGCAGATCTTCCACCTTTTTGACTTTTTCATCGGGCAAAAGTTCCGCGTAGTACTCCCGGATCGCCAGCCTTTCCGCCACCGCCTCCGCGGCCGCTCTGCCGTCTCCGGTGAGCATGACGATCCTTTTGACGCCGAGCTTTTCCAGCTTCCGGAGAGCGTCCGGCGCGCTCTTTTTGATTTTGTCGGAAATCACGATATGACCGAGGTATTCGCCCTCCCGGGCGATATGCACCACGCTGCCCGCGTGACGGCAGTCGTCGGTCCGCGTGACGTTCTTCGCCGCCATCAGCTTTTCGTTTCCGACGTATATCTTCTTTCCGTCGATCACAGCCTCCACGCCGAGGCCGGCCAGCTCTTTGACCTCGCTTACGCGGGTCTTGTCGATATGGCCTCCGTGGGCGCGGATGATCGATTCGGCGATGGGATGGGTGGAATAGCTTTCCGCCGCCGCGGCCACGTCCAGAAGCTCCCCTTCGGAGATCTCCTGCGGGTGAATGACGCTCACCTCAAAGCTCCCCTCGGTCAGCGTGCCGGTTTTGTCGAACACGGCCGAGGTGACGCGGGAAAGCGGATCGAAAAGGTTGGCTCCCTTGACGAGGATCCCCTCCCGCGCGGCGCCCCCGACGCCGCCGAAAAAGGCCAATGGCACCGAAATCACCAGGGCGCAGGGACAGGAGATCACCAGGAAGGTCAGCGCCCGGTAGATCCAGGTGCGGAAATCGCCGAGGAACAGAGGCGGAACCACGGCGAGCAGCACCGCCGCGCCCACCACGACCGGCGTATAGATCCGGGCGAAACGGGTGATAAAGGCCTCGGTCTTCGCCTTGCGGTCGGCCGAATGCTCCACCATGTTCAGGATAC
Source organism: Clostridia bacterium (assembly GCA_017441705.1). Lineage (GTDB taxonomy): Bacteria > Bacillota > Clostridia > Oscillospirales > QAMX01 > RUG11797. Next base: position 34,905 of record JAFRWU010000018.1, read on the forward strand.
GGGCGACGGTGCTTTCCCCGTAAGGGCGCAGGACCCTGATCCGGATCATGCCGGAAAGCGCGACGCCTCCGCCCGGCACCTCGTCGTCCGGTCCGACGTTTTTCGGCAGATTCTCGCCGGTCAGGGCCGAAAGATCCAGCCGGCTTTCCCCTTCGATCACCACGCCGTCCAGGGGAATGCGCTCCCCGGGGCGTACCGTGATGATCTCGCCGATCCGGACCTCCTCCGGGCTCACGACGGTTTCGGTCCCGTCCCGTGTGACGCAGGCGGTTTCGGGCTTGATCGCCATCATGGCGGCGATAGAGCGGCGGCTTTTCCCCACCGCCAGATCCTGCAGCCCTTCCCCGATCTGATAAAAGAGCATGACCGCCGCGGCCTCCGGGTATTCCCCGATGGCGACGGCGCCGATCCCGGCGACCGTCATCAGGAAGGCCTCGTCCAGAAGCTCTCCGTGGATCAGGCCGAAAAAGGCTTCCTTCATCACGTCGAATCCCGCAAAGAGCCAGGCCGCGAGGAACAGCCCGATCCTTACGTATCCCTCCGGCACGAAAAAGGCGGCGATGAAGAGCGCGGCGGCGATCCCGATCAGGATCCATTTGCCTTTGCCCTCTTCCTCTTCTTCCCCGCCGTGGTGATGGTCGTGCCCGTGGGAATGATGATGCCCGTGATTATGCTCCCCGTGATCGTGATCCTCATGATCGTGATCTTCATGGCCGTGTTCTTCGCGTCTGCATCCGTCGCGGTCGTGATCGTGCCCTTCATGATCGTGTCCGCCGTTTCCCGGCGTTTCCTCATGCGCGTCTCCGCACGGTCCGCCGTGCGGCTGCCGGAGAGTTTTTTCTTCCTCTTCCATCGTATTATACCATCCTTTTTCGCCGGAGGAAAGAGGGTTTTCCCTTTTTATCCTCCGGAAGATATGATTCCTGCGGATTTCTTACCTGCCGGTCTCTTCCTGCCGGTCCTCGGTCAGATGTTCGAACCCCATTTCGATGATCATGCGGACGTGGGCGTCGGCCAGAGCGTAATACACCTGCTTGCCCTCCCGGCGCGCCTTCACGAGATTGCTCTCCCGGAGGGTGCGAAGCTGATGCGACACCGCCGACTGGGAAAGGCCGGAGAGCTCGGTCAGAGCGCACACGCACATCTCCGATTCCCATAGGGCGTAAAGGAGCTTGACTCTGGTAGGATCGGCGAAAATCGAGTAGAGCCCCGCGAGTTCCCGAAAGAGCTCTTCCCGCGGCAGCTTCTCCCGCACCTGCGCCAAAAGGCCGCTGTGGTCGTGCGACGGCTTGCCGTTCATATATGCGCCTCCGTTCATATGTTTATTTGCTCATATATTAGCACTGTCTAACGCCGTTGTCAACCCCTTTTCTTGTCTTTTTTTCCGCTTTGTGGTAAGATACGAAAAAAGCGAAAGGACCCGGGACCATGCGTTTGCCCCTTTATCTTTCCACAGGCGCCTTCACCGGCCGGGTCAACGGCCGGAATCCCGCGCTTCTCTTCGAGGCGGCGAAGGTTTTCCCCGTGACGGGGTTCGAGCTGATGATTTTCGACGAGCTTTACGCCCCTTCTCCGACCCTCTTCCCCGCCTACCGCGCGGCGGGGATCCGGATCCCTCTTCTCCACGCCGACAAGAAGATCGGCGATTTCATGAGCCTTCCGGACGGTGAGGAAAAAGCCCTCGCTCTGTTCGAGGAGAATCTGGCCCTCGCGCGTCTCGCCGGGGCGGGAGGGCTTGTGACCCACTGCTGGGGCATGCCGCCCAGCGACCTTCATACCGATCTGATCTACCGGCGGGTGGGTCTTCTCAAAAAGCGCGCCGAGGAGGCGGGCCTTCTGCTTCTGGTGGAAAACTGCGTCTGCGCAAACCATACGCCGCTTTATCACCTGCGGAACCTGCGCGCGCTCTATCCCGATATCGCCTTCACGGTGGATACGCGCTGCTCCGAATTCCACGGAGAGCTCCCCGAAACCCTTGCCGACCGGGATCTCTTTCAAAACGTCCGGCATCTGCACATCAACGATTACAGGGGCGGCGTCAAAGACTGGGCCTCCCGTTATCCCATCCCCCGGCCTCCCATGGGGCAGATCGACTGGCAGGAGGTCTTTTCCTCCCTCGCCTCCCTCGGATACGCGGGGAGCGTGACTCTCGAGGCGCCGGCGATGCTTCCCGAGGGGCTTGACGTCGCCGCCCTTTCCGAAACTCTTTCCTTCCTCGACCGGGGCTTTTCCGGCGCCGGTTTGTGATCCGAATAAGCCTGCGGCAAAAAGGACGGACGACCGTATGTCGTCCGTCCTTTTTCGGCAGCGCTTCCTCCGGCGCGGCAAATCCGCGCCGTCTTTCCCTCTTCGCGGAGCTTCTGATCCCTCACCCCAGTTCCGCGAGATAGATCGACACGCGGTTCTGGATATACTCCGCGGCTTTCTCCGCCGTGATCTCGCCCGCAAAGAAGCGGTTCGCCTCGCTGGTCAAAACCTCGTTGATTTCGCTTGCTATATACACGAACTGGTCCGCCTTCCCGATCCACTCCTCGGTCAGCGCGCGGCTCTCGGATCCGGATTTCTGCCCGTAGCTCTCCAGGATCGCGCCGTTCTCCTTCACGTTGATCGAGTACCCTTCGATCTCTTCCGTCTTTTCCCCGTTTTTGATCAGGCACGTTCCTCCTGTACTGCCTTCGTCCGCTCCCTCCGCAAGGTCGGTCAGGAAGACGAAATCCATGAAGTCCTTCGCAGCCTCTTCATACTTCTCGTTTTTCACGATCCCGAGAAAATACGGCGTATAGACTTCCGGGCCTTGATGCACCCGCGACGGCAGCCAGAAGTACACGTAACGGTTCCCGCCTTCGTCATAATCGTCCGATGCGACGCCCCGCGAAAAGGTCGTCATGCTCATTTGGGAATAGACGTCGCTGTGCGCGTTCGTATAAGTGTCGACCTCTTCCTGTGTTGGGCAGGAACCGCAGTAGTTCAGAACCTTTTCAAAATCCCCGTCGACAAAACGGCAGGTCCCCGCGCCCCAGTCGATCCATTCGTCCAGCCGCCGCAGTCCGTAGAACTCGAAGGCGATGGTGCGTTCCGTCCGTTTCTTGGTCTCCGGATCCTTTTCGTCGATAAAGCCGAAGAAGTCTTCCATCGTCCGGAAACCGCTCTCCGGATAAAGGTTTTCTTTTATCTTATACCCGTAAAGCCAGAAGGTCCGCGGCAGAAAATATGATTTGCCCCCGACGCGTGCCGTGTCGACGAGGCTTTTATAGAGCACGCCGTCTTCAAAGAGAGCCGGCATCCCCTCTTCCAGATCCAGAAGCAGTCCTTTCCCCGCGTAATTCCGGAGCAAAAGCCGGTCGCTCGAAGCGATCAGCGCGACCTCCCCGGAAAGGAGCGCCTTGTTCAGATCCTCCGGCGTGTCGAATTTTTTGATCGTGATCGCGTACTTGTCGGACATCCGGTTGTACCGAAGGACCTTCTGCGCAAGATCCCTTCCGTACTCCTTGATTGTCCCGAGAGTAATCACCGGTTTTTCCTCTTCTTCCTCTCCCGGGGAAAGCAAGACGAGGTGTTCCTCCCCTAAAACCAGGATCCGCCCGTCGGAAAGCGGCAGGATCCGCCCGATCACCGTCGCGGAGGTAAAGCCGTACCGCGCGAGGTCCGCAAGTTTCCGGCAACCCTTCCCGTCGGTGACGTAAAGCACAGTCCCGGAGAAAAAGAGCCCGATCTCTCCGTCGGAAGCACAAGGGCCGGAGGCGCCAGCCTTCAACTCGATCCCCTTCTTTTCGATCTTTTTCATATCCGGGGACAGCGGGACCAGAAGGGAACGGGAACCCGTATCGTGAAGCAGGGCGTAGACGGTATCTCCCAGCCGCATGATCCCGCAAACGCTGCGCGGCGTCTCGGATTCGACTCCGTACCCAATGGGAATATTTTCCGCCGGGGGGATCAGCTTTCCGTCGGTATAAACCTTTTGTTTGTTCACGAGATACTGATAGACCGCTTTCCCGTCGCTCGCCACCGTTGTCGGCCCTTGTGCCAGAAAAAAGCCGGCAGGAGGATCATCCCTGTTTGTGGAAACGATCCAGAGCTCCTTCCCGTCGGCACAGAGCGTCCCGTCCAGAAATTCGGCATACCGCTCGACGTCTTCATCGTCAGGATTTTCAATATGCGGCGTGCCGCGGAATTCGTAGAGCACGCCGTCGATCCGTTCCGCGGAGATCATAAAACCGTCGGTCGGAACTGCTTTCTTTTTTGCGGGAGAAAAGTCTTCCTTCAAAAAGCGGTATTCGGTTTGAAGGATCGTCCCGCTTCTGAAAAAGAGGGTGGTACCGTCCTCCTGCGGGAAGGGCATGTCAGACGATATGCTTTTCCCCACTAAAAGCCGGTAGCCGTTCTCTTCCGCCAGTATATCCAGCGGCTTTTCGTCTTCCGCGAGACCGAGATCCACGACCCGTCCGGCATAGGAAGCGCCGCTTTTGAAAACGTTCACGCGCCGGGCTCTGTTTTCCCCGTTTCCCGGATTTCCGTTGCAGGCCGCAAAGAGAGAAAGAAGCATGGCGGTAAGCAAGGCCGCCGCCCGGAGCTTTTTCACGGCGGCGCGCGGGTTTCTCTTTTTCATCGTTTGTTTCCCCCTTTTTTCCTTCCTCCTGTATAGATTCTATCATAGATTTGTATCATAACGGCATCAAAATTGTAAATAAATTGTTAAC
>JAFRWU010000004.1 GCA_017441705.1 Clostridia bacterium
CCGGCGCCAGATCGGCCGCCGTCGCCGGGATGTCGGTATCCCGGAGCTCCCTGCCCTCCGGGATCCGGGCGTACGCCTCCGGGACTTCCGTTTCTTCGGGTTCCAGGAAGACCTTCCAGCCCCTGTCCAGAAACATTTTGCTCTCTTGCATGGCCGTCTCCTCCGCGCGTGCGCCGTCTATTTCCCTCCGGCGTCCTCTTCCGCGCTTTCTCTTTTCGTCAGGGTGTATTTGTCTCTCTCGACCGCGAGGTCGTATTCCGTCTTTTCCCCGTCTGGGGATTCGAGGGTCAGGACCGTCTTTCCCGCCCTCCGGAAGTCGGCGTGCAGCATATAGTCTTCGAGGCTCTCGTTGTATACGATCTCCACGTCGCCGAGCCTCGTATCCGCGATGGACGCCCGGTAGGTCCCGTCGAACCGGTATTCCTCGCCGTTCCCCATGATCTCCGTCGTGTAGACGGGAGGATTCAGAAGGCAGACGACCGTCAGGGCGGCGACGAGGACGCCTCCGACCGACATGCCCGCGATCCGGATCCTTTTGTCCTCAAAGACCGCGGCGGGATAGAGGATCATCCCGCACGCGCAGAAGAGGACGATCAGGATATACCGCGGGAAGGAGAACTGGAGGTCCGAAAAATACGTGAGGTAGGAATATCCGGTCAGAAGGATCATCGGGAAAAGGATCAGATATCCCCACCATTTCCCCTTCTTCATCCAGTAGCCGACGAACCCCATCGGGAAGCAGCAGAGCGTCAGGAGGAACCAGGTCTTATAATACCCGAAAAGGGCCCAGCCCTGCCAGCTGAACGGCACCTGGAGCAGATAGATGAGGGGCTGGCTGATCAGGAAGAAGACGAAGCACTTCAGCCCCGCGTCGAGGTTCGACCGGCTGTTCAGGATGATGAAGATGCCGAAGAGGATCCAGACCTCGAACGTCACCGCGATCGTGTGGAAGGACGTATACAGAAGCCCCGGGATGATCGCCACCGCGGCGGTATATACTCCCGCGGCGACGGCGAACAAGATGAGCTTCGGCCACGTCAGATCGATCCCGCCGAAGAGTTTCCTGAGTATTTTCATCCGTGATGTGCCTTTCTCTCTTGTCAAAAAGTCTTTCCGTTCGGGGAACGCGTCCGCGCCTCATTTCCTTTCCACGCGCAGCACGCGGTGCATCGCGTTGACCCGCGCCCATTTTTCGTAGAGGTCGGAATACTGGATCAGGAGGAAGTCTCCCCGTTCGTCTTTCAGGTTGACGTTGTTCGAGTAGTAGCATCCGCCGGCGTTCCGGCCGATATATACGCCTTCGTCCCAATGATATGCGTCCTCCGAGGAATAGCAGACGAAATCCCGTCCGTTCTCCCCGCGCCCGTGCAGGATGAAAACGCCGTCGATCAGTGCCGTCTGCGGATTCCGGATCCCCTTCGCGACATACGACGGCTCCGTCACGGTCCAGGTCTTTCCGCCGTCCGCGCTGACGGCGTGGTCCATCTCCCGTTCCTTTGCCTCGTTGTACGCGTAGGCGTGCAGGATCCCCTTCCCGTCGAAGATCATCGAGCAGTATCCGCGCCGGGTCGTATCCGGCCACGGCACCGTCGAGAGCTCCTCGAAGCTTTTGCCGCAGTCGCGGCTCGTGTACACCCGGTAGACGTGCTCCGGCGACGTTCCCAGGAAATGCTCGTTGCAGAAGATCATTGCATAGATCACCCCGTCGTGAACGACCGCGTCGTAGATCCTTCCCTTGTACGGGATGCACTCGTAGGGCTCTCCCCAGGTCTGGCCGCCGTCGGTGCTCCGGACGCACATCGGCGTGAGCCAGGGCTCGCAGCAGATCTCGTCCAGCATGGTGTTCCGGAGGCAGAGGGCGACGATCGCGCCGTCCGGCGCGGTGACGGCCTTCTCCACCGAGACGGTCCAGTTTCCTTCCAGAAAGCTCTCCACCGAATACGGGAAATCCTTCGGCTCCGAATAGGTCTTCCCCGCGTCGCGGGAGATGCGGTATTCCACCCAGCCGTAGACCGAGTGTCCTCCGCAGCGCGTCGCGGAGCAGTTCGCGTTGAAGTCGATGAAGGTCCCCGGCGCGAATTCCGTCATGGCGTGGGTCATGTGTCCGCTGCGCTTCCGTTTCTGGTTGTCGACGTAGACCTCCGGTTCTCCGATGAGCACCCGGTACTTTTCGTGTTCGATCACGGTCATGATCTTTGCTCTCCTTCCTGTTTTTCGATCCTTTTCAGCAGTTCCAGGAGGAGGCCGTTGACCTCTTCCGGCGCGTCGGTGTTGGAATTGTGCCCGGCGTTCGGGATCCACACGAGCGGGATCCCGGTCTCCCGGTGCCACGCCTTATTATATCGCTTTGCGGAGCCCGCGCGGTCCTTCTCTCCGCAGATCAGGAGCGCGGGGCACGGGATATCGTACGGCAGATCGGCCTCCATGGCTTCCGCGAGCATCCGCATGCCGTGGCCCGAGATCTTCACGTAACGCTCTTTGTCCCCTTCGTATGCCTCCATCATGGAGCGCATCAGCGCCCGGCCGTACTCCGTCACCGCGACGCCTTCGGTCCCGGTCTTTTTGAGCATCTTCCAGGGATACAGGCGGTAGACCGGCTCCATCTTCTTCAAAAGCCGGATCTCCCAGGACGTCGTGTATTTCTGGGCGAGCGGGGCGGAATCGATCGAGACGAAGCCCTTCAGCTTCTCCGGGAAGAGCTCCGCGTACATCTGCCCGGCGTAGCCGCCCATGGACTGCCCGACGATCACCGGGGATCCGATCCCCTCCTTTTCGAGGATGCCGTCGAGCCAGAGAGCCTCGTCCTTCAGTTCGAAATCGAAGGAGAACGGCCAGGATGCGGCGTGCGCGGGCGGATCCCACACGAGGACGCGGTATTCGTCCCTGAAAAAGCCGGTCTGCTTTTCGAAAAGTCTGTGGTCGGCCGTCAGGCCGGGCAGAAAGACCAGACACAGGGGCGACGACTTTTCCTCATTCGTCCAGTAGCGGATCGCGCCGCATCGCGTCTCAAACGTCTTTTCCCGCATGTTCGCACCGCTCCTTTCCCCGTTCCTCCCCGGAGATATCGGTCAGAAATATGCCTCCAGGAATTCCTTCATCGTCCCGTCGAACACCGCCTCCGCGCTGTAGCTTTCGCTCAGCTGGTTCCCGGTCGCGTAGACGAGATAGACCTTTCCTTCGTGCTCGCAGAGGTCCACGTCGCTGTTGTTGATGTTCATGTGGACGGCCGCCTTCCGGATCTCTTCCTCCGTGAAGAGGTGCTCGCATCCTTTTTTCGGATGGCGGTCCTCCTCGCCCGGGACGAGGATGGGATTGTATACGCTCACTTCCCATGCCTCAAAGTCTTTCGTGCGGTAGATGTACGGTGCGTAGCGCACGCAGGGGAGCTCCTCCAGGCAGATCATATAGAAGAAGCCGTCCTGGAAGACCATTGCAGGACAGGCGTTGTACCGTTCCTTCGTGTAGGCGCGGTCGAACGACATCAGATCCCATGTCTCCAGGTCGCGGGAGACCGCGAAGAACTCGGTGAAGAACGCGCCGATGTACGGGTTCGGGACGGCGCGCGGCGTGCCTTCCGGGCCGTCGGCCGCGGCGGCTTCGATCGCCATCACGTACCGGCCTTCCCCATCCTTCGCCACGGCGGTGTTGTGGAGCTTGAAGTTCTCCGGGAAAAGGACGGCGATCCTCCGATCCCAGTGCGTCAGGTCGTCCGAGCTGTAGTGCCAGATCCGGTGCCGGTCCGCCGCAAAGACGTGTACCGTTTCCCCCTCCGCGTAGGCTTCGTAGAAATAGTCCGTCCTTTCGCCGAACGGCGGGTACTTGACGCCGTCGTCGAAGTATTCGCGGATGACGGCACAGGGGCCCGGATAGCCGCCGGATCCGCCCCAGCAGTTTTCCAGGAGCATCAGTTTTCCCCGGTATTCGAAGACGGACATCTCGCCGCCGTTGGGCGAGATCAGCCCATTCTTCCGGAGCTTTGGAAAGGGTTTCGGCATCTTCGTCGACGCGTCGTAATTGATCTCCTTCATAGCTTTTCTCCCTTTCATGATCTGTTCTGTATCCGCCCGGCAGCCGTTCGGGCCTTGTATTTCCGCATTTTTCAAATCGGCTGAAACCTGCATTTCCGCATTTTTCACAGGTCCGTTCCGCCGTGTCACAGCGGCACGGGCTATACCGCCACAGGTGATCCTGTGCCATGTATAAATTGCCCGAGATACCGCGTAAAGAGACATTCTTCACGATGTAAAGAGATTGTCTTTACACCTCCGAGGATCCTTCCATCTCTGTTCCGCGGCGGCCTCGCAGCGGCTCGACGTTCACGGCGGCCGTGAAGACCATCAGGATCCCGTAGACGACGATGCAGCCGAGGAACGCGTTCTCCAGATGGATCCTCCCCTTCAGGGCGAACAGCCACGCGCAGGCCGTGATGAAATAGCTGGACAGAAAGATCCCGACGCTCTTGGCCGCCAGGATCATCGTGGATCCGAAGGCCATCTTCTCCCGCGGCGCCTCGCCGCCGTTGTACACCTGCAGGACGCCGATGATGATATGATACCCGAAACCTGCGAGGCTGTAACTCAGCGCGACGGCGGTCATCGTATGCGAAAGAAGGCTCAGGGAAGATCCCGCGATCACGGCAAGGCACATCGCGGGGATCGTGAACCGGCCGAGAAGCCGCATAATCCGATGGAGGAACAGATTCCCCAGGACCCCGAAGAGCGGGAACAGAGACATGACTGTCCCCGCGAGCGCCGGAGATCCCAGCTCGTAGGCGTCGAAGTAGATGGAGACGCCGGAAACCGTCATTGGATAGAGCGTTCCGATGATCAGGAGCTGGGTCAGGGCGTAGAAATAGATCCTCCAGGTAAGCTTTCCCCCGCCGCGTTTTCTCTCAGCTCCTTCGGTCGGAAGCGTGTCCGGGAGCGTGTCCGGGAGCCTTTCCGGTTCTTTGAGGCCGGCGATGACCAGGATCAGGATCAGGAGCGGGACCGCGTCGTAGAGGAACGCCAGGTTCCACGCTTTCGAGGCGAGAGCCCCGGCCACCGGTCCCGCCAGGGTCCCGCCCAGGGTCAGCGCGACGGTGGAATACCCGGTCAGGCGGATGACCTGGTCGGCCGGTACGGTGCGGATGATGAGGGAATTCCGCACCCCGTAGCAGCCGGCGCCGATCCCGAGGACGGCGCGGCAGACCAGGATGAAAGCCCAGCTCTTCGTGACGAAGCAGGGAAGCACGCCGCCGACAACGATCAGGACCGTTCCGGCGATGCAGACCGCCCGGTAGGAGATCTTTCTCCCGACGAGCCTTCCCGCGAGGAGCATCACCGGGACGGCGATCAGGCAGGGCAGCGTCGAGACCAGCATGATCGTCGGCTCGCTGACGTCCGGGAAGGCCTCCTCGAAGCTGTGGATGGCTACGTTCATGAAGTTGCCCGCGCCCGCGAAGAAGCAGACGGCGAGGATCGCCGCGTAATTGAGCATTCTCTTCATCGTTCCCGTCGGCGCGCCGGCCGTCCTCTTCCGGTGCCCGCCTTCCTTTCCGTGTGCTTCCGTTCAGTGCGGCGCGTAACCCGCCTTTTTCAGTACTTCCCGCACCTCGTGCGCGAGGCTCGCTTCCTCAATGCCGCAGAGGAAGCTGTCTTTCCGGTATACGGTCTTTCCGTTCACGATCGTCGCGGCAACATTTTCGGGCGACGAGGAATACGCGACCGACGCCAGGGGGTCGTGTACGGGGACCGACTTGATCCGGTCCGGATCGTAGAGCACGATATCGGCCTTCTTCCCTTTCCGGCTTTCCCGTCACAGATCCGAATGGGATACGATGACGTCCTCGGCCCAGCGGGCCCATTCCATCTCCACCCCAATGTCCCGGTAGGTGGGGTAATCCTTGCAGATGAGGTTCCCGCCGTTGGCGCGGAACACGTCGCACATCTCCCGGGCCGTCTTTTCGATGAATGCGCGGTCGCCCGTTGAAAGCACCTTCTGGATATCGACCGGGCAGTAAAAGGCAGCTCTGTCGCCGAACTCCTCCGCCCAGACCCGGCTGCCCGTCAGCTCTGGCTGGTCGAACTGGAAGGCGTTCGCCCCTGCGTCCACGAACATCTCCACCAGAGGATAGACATAGCCGCAGGAATGGACGATGAAGTCCAGTCCCCTCTCACGGCAGGCGCCGGCGAGACGCGCGTATGCGGGCTGGAAAAGCTCTTCGAAGGTGTTCGGACTGATGAAGGGAGAGATCTGCGTGCCCCAGTCGTCGGCGATCATGACGCCGTCCACACCGCATGCCGCGATCACGTCCAGATACGGGACCGTGAAATCGTAAAGCCTCAGCAGGAACTCCTCCACGCTCTCCGGTTCCATCAGGGTGTCCATCAGAGCGTTGGAAATGCGGCGCACGTCCCGGAGGACCGAGAACACGGACACGCAGGGCGCCATCACGTACTGTTCGCTCTCCGCATACCGTTCCGTCAGGAGCCTTGCCGCGTACTCCTCCCGGTCAAACGACGGGAAGCGGTAATCCGCGAGACCTTCCCATCCGTCCTCCAGCGCGCCGCGGACGCATTCGCCCTTCGTCTTTCCCTCGAGCCTTCCAAGAATGTTCCCGTACATATCCATGCACACCTCGCCGCGAAAAGACGGAACGCGTGCGAGGAGCTCGGGATACCGTCCCCAGGCGGTCATGCCTGCGGCCTCCGGCCTCCGGAAAGGCGCGAAAGGCGCGGAGAGGATGTCGCGGTGAGCCGGATTCAGAAAATCCCACCCGAGCCGGTCGTGAGGCTTCTGGTTCAGGATCGCGCGGATCCTCTGTTTGGCGTTCATGTTCACGTTCCTTTCTGCTTGTCTCTGTTCCTCTTTTTTCGGTGCGTTCAGAAGAGCGTGAGCATCTCTTCCCGGTAAGGATCCCAGCTTTCGTCCAGGAAGCCGAAGTCCTTCCCCTTGTAGTTCCAGAGCGTCCGGGCGATCCCGTATTTTTCAAAAACCGCGTGCAGATCCCGGAACCATTTGATCCCTTCCGCGGGCGGCACCACGTCGATCACGCCGTATTCGCCGCAGTAGAGGCCCGCCTCTTCCTCCTCCGCCTTCCTGACGGCGGGAAGGAGGACCGCCTCCAGCGATGCGCGCGACGCGCCGCTCTCCTCGTAGGTATACCGTTTCGTGATGTCCCGCTGGGCGGCTTCCCAGTGGGCGCCCTGGTGGGTGAAGTCGTGGGGATCGTAGAAATGGAAGGTATACGCGACCTTCCCGTCGTAGGGAGCCGGGAGCTCCGGCACCGTCCCCGCGCTGTTCCAGTTATAGCTGCCGAGAAGGATCAGGGCGTCCGGCGCCGACCGGCGGATCCGCGCGGTGACTTCCTTCGAGATGCGGATCCAGGAAGGAAGATACCGTTCGAGCGTGATTTCGTTGAGAAGGTCGAAGGCGATCCCGCTGCCGAGCGAGGCGTAGCGCGCCGCGAAGCATTCCCAGATTTTATAATACAGCTCCTGATACGCGTCGTTTTCGAAGAACCCCTTCTCCGTCGCGCGCGGACTGAAGGAGAACCCGCGCGTCTTGTGAAGGTCCAGGACTGTGCAAAGTCCGTACTTTTCCGCCCAGCCGAGCGCCCGGTCGACCCGGCGAAGCCCTTCTTCGATCATGCTCCCGTCGTCCCTTTGCAGGACTTCGTAGTCCACGGGAAGACGCACGTGGTCGAGACCCCATCCGGCGATCCGTCGGAAATCCTCCTCGGTCACAAAGCCGTCGAGCCGCTCGGCGCTGTAGTCGCACTGGCTCATCCAGCCTCCCAGGTTGATACCTCTCTTCATGCCCAGTTCCTTTTTCATCTTTCTGTCCTCTTTTGCTTCTGATCCGTTTCCCTCATGTCCAGAGCGGCGTGAGGAATTCGAAATGGTCGCCGCAGTCGCTCTCCCGGAAGGGCCGCAGGATCGGTCTTCCGGTCCCGGTCACGGCTTTCCGTCCCCTTCTCCGGGCGTTTTTCCTCCCGGTCCGGACCGCCGTTCCGGCTTTCCGCGGATAACGCTTTTTCCGTTTTCATTATATCACAGCGAAAGGGAGAAGTAAACGCGGAAGGGAGACGATTCTTTCCCGGAAACAGGCTTTCTGATCTTTTGTTTTTCTTGAACTCTCCCTTCGTCTTGTGGTATACTGTACGCGTCGGGGATCCTCGCCGGCCTGTCCGGTCCGGGATCCCGGCATATGACATCTTGAGGATACGGAGGCAGTTATGGGATTACTGGAACGTTATCAGGATCGTGTGGAGGAACTGATCCATACCGTGCGTGAAACGCAGCATGACAACATCAAGGCAGCCGGCCGTCTGATGGCCGAATCGATCGAGAACGGCGGCGTGATCTTCGTCAGCCCGGTCGTCCACGGCGCCGACGGCGACGTGCTCTACCGCGGCGGCGGCCCCCTGTTTTACAAAAGATTCAATTGGAAGCTTAACGTGGAGTCGACCTCCCGCACGCGCGACCGCTCCGGGATCGACACGAACATGGAAGGTCTCGGCGCGTACGTCATCAAGGCCTCTTCCCTGAAACCGGGCGACGTGCTGATCGTGAGCTCGGTCTCCGGCCGTACCGCGAACGTGGTCGACCTCGCCTACGAGGCGAAAAAGATGGGCATCAAGGTCATCGCCTTCACCTCCATGGCCTACGCGAAGGAAGTGGACGCCGTGCATTCCAGCGGCCTGAAGCTCTATGAGATCGCCGACCTGACGATGGACAACTGCGCGCCTCCCGCGGAAGGCATGCTGCAGGTGGACGGCATCGAGGCGCCCTTCGCGGCCGCCTCCGGTATCGCCTCCGACTATCTCCTCTGGTGCATGGCCGCCGAGACCGTCGAAATCCTTCTTTCCCACGGGAAGACGCCGGCGATCCTGAAGAGCGCGAACTACCCCGGCGGAAACGATTACAACAAGAAGGTCATGGAGCCTCAGTACGAGAAGCTCGGCTGGTGATCCCGGTCCCGCCGGGATGCGGATATAGAAACAGCCGGGAAGGGACTTGCGGCGGCACAGTACAAGCCGGGAATAAGCTTTCAGGACGGTACCGGTGCTGAAAACGATCGGGAGAACGCCGCTTCTCCATCCGGCAATCGGATCTCACAAAACAAAACCGGGGCGCCTTTCTTCACGGAGGGCGCCCCGGTTTTTGTTTCTGTTTCTTGGCGGCTGATTCTTCCCGGAATCCTGCGGCGAACGGTCGGCGACGGCGGTCTTGACGGATGGAAACGGAGTGACGCGGATCCCGTGCATGGCATGCCCGCAAAGGCGCTCCCGTTCCGTGACTCCTCCGCCGCGGTCAACCCGGGATCCGGACGGTCGCCGTATTATTCCCGTCTTTCGAAAGGTTCAGGGAAGCCGGGATCTCTTTTCCGCCGGCATAGACGCGGAGATCGTACTCGCCGCAGAAGCCGCGGAAGCGCGCGGTCCCGTTTTCGGCTTTTACGGTGGTTTCGGTATGCCATTCCTCCCGGATCAGCTTCCGGAGCCTTTTGTAGGCGGGCTTTTCGCTCATGTCAAAGCGGAGAAGTCCGCCGTAATAGGCGTTCTCGCCGGCCTTCATATCCCCCGGCTCCGCGCCGTACGCATACCCCTCGACGACGTTCCAGTAGATGACGGCTTCCATGGCCGGATGGCTGAAAAAGGTCCTGTAGACGGCCTCGGTCAGCTCCGCCTGGATCTCCTCGTCCTCCTCCGAGGGCGAGTACGCGGGGATCGTCATCTCGGTGATCTGCTCCGCGAGTCCCAGCGGCGCGTAGGTGTCCATCAGCTTCAGGAGGATCTCCGGGTTGTAGCGCTTCGCGGCCATCTTCGCCTCTTCCGCCTCGGGGAAGAAGCTGTGGAACTGGATGCCCACCGAATCGATGTGCGTGATCCCGTTCCGGAGCAGCCTCTCGATCTGCATGTAATAGGCGTGGCGGTTGTTGTAGGATTCGGGCCACCACACGTTATAGTCGTTGATAATGAGGCGGTTTTCCGGGAAGTATCTGTCCGCTTCCTTCCAGCTCCATTCCAGGAAATCCGGTTCGTAGAAGAACGCCGATCTGGCCTTCTGCAGGGTCTCGTTGGTCACCTCAAAGCTCGGGATGACCTCGGCGTAGCGCTCGGCGATCTCCCGGAAGCGCTTCGTGAGCTTCATCTTGTGCTCTTCGACCGAAACACCTTCCAGCCAATCCGGAAGATGGCTGTCGTAGTTCAGGCAGTGGCATTTCGGCTCGATCCCCTTCTCCCGGCAGTATTCCACACAGAGGTCGGGCGCCGGGCGCCGGTAGATCCGGGGGGAATCTTTGGCGAAGCGGGGCTTCCCCTCCTCCAGCTCCAGATCGTTCCAGTAGAAGGGCACCGTGGCGAGGTTGAAGATCTCGGGGAACTTCTCCCGGTAAACGGCGTTCTTTTCCTCCGATTCGAACTCATCCAGCATGAACAGGTTCGCACCGAATCGGAACTCGTGACTCTTCTGCACCGCCCTGACGGTGACGTCCTCCGGCAGAGGACCGTCCGATACGAGGCGGATCACCGCGTCGCGCTTGCGGTTTTCCTCGATGCCTTTTTCGATGCGCTGACGGACCTCGCCGGTCTGCTCCCGGATGTACTTCAGCGCCGTGTCGCGTCTTGTCATGATCTTCTCCTCCCTGTTTCCGTCTGTCTCGTTGCCGCCTCAGAGCGACCGGTAGAATGCGGCCGCTCCCTTGAGCTCCTTTTCGTCCGGATGTCCCTTGGCGATCCCTCCTATGACCTTGAAGGGACCGAAGGTGTCGTATCCGAAGCAGTGATAGGATCCCAGTTCCCGGCAGTTCCTCGCCTTCGCGATCCTCCGGATCTCTTTCAGGGAAAAGCCCGCCGGGGCGCCGTGCGTGTAGAGATAGAAAACCTCTTTTCCCTCCGGCAGGTTCTTATCCGCAAAGGCGACGATCTGCTTCGCGAAAGCCGTGAAATAGATGCCGGACGCGAACCCGATCCGGTCGTAACTCGCAAGCTCCGCTTCCGGATCCTCCGTGACGTCGATCAGGGTCACCGTATCGTCGCAGGCGCGGATCGCGTCCAAAAGCTTTTTCGTGTTCCCGTGATGTTTCGAGTAATACGCGATGGCGGTGTTCATTTTTCCGTCCTCTTTTCTTCTCCTTCAGATCCCGCTTCCTGTCTGCGCGATGATCATGTCCTGCCAGTCCTTATTCAGCGTCACAAAGCGGGCGTTCCATCCGGACACGCGCACCGACAGGTTCGGATAGTCCTCCGGATGCGCCTGCGCTTCCTTCAGGAGCGCGGTATCCGCGATGTCGGGCTGCATGAAATGCCCTCCCAGCTTCACGAATCCCCGGATCAGAGACATGATCGATTCGGTGCCGTTCTCTCCGTTCACCGCTGACGGCAGAAGCTTGATGTCCAGAGCCGCGCCGGAGACCGTTCTGGTGAGATCTGCCTTGCAGTAGGATTTGATGATCGCGGTCGCGCCTTCTTTGTCGGTACCGGGCGTGGGCGAGAAATTGCCGGCCAGCACTTCGCCCGCCTTTTTCCCGAACGGCGTGGCGAGCCGGTGCGGAGCCCACTCGATCTGCCGTCCGAAGGTGCTGACGCCCGCCGGGGTCATAAAGATCCCGGTGTCCTTCAGGCCGTCGCAGATATCCGCGAAATCCCGGAGGACGTCCGACGCGATCCGGTCCGCTTCGTCGTTGTCGTTGCCGTAGCAGGCGAACCGGTTCGCGGCGTATCTTCTCAGCGGCTCGTCGTTTGACCAGTTTTCGCGCAGGATCCGCATCAGTCCGGGGAAGGTCGTTTTCTTTTCGTCAAAGACGAGCTTTTTGACGGCGTACAGGCTGTTCACGACGTCCGGAAGCCCCCCTATATGCGGGGAAAGGACGTGGTACACCGGCCCTCCGGCGCGGTAGGAAAGCCCTTTCTCGACGCAGCCCTGCTCGAAAAGCGAGATCACCGTGCAGGGGATCGCCGCCTGGCGCTCCTTGTCCCGGAGCTGATCCCGGACGATCTCTTCGACCTTCCGCTTCAGGTCCCGGATAAAGGCCGCGTAGAGCGTCTCGAAATCCGGGAAGGTGACACCTTCGCCGTAGTTTGCGAGCGTAGTCTCCTGCAGGATCCTGAGACTGTCGAAGGGGATATACGAGAAGCAGGTTTTGCCGGGGATCTGGATCTCCCAGCACCCGTCGTTCGCGAATTTAGCGGCTTCCTTCGGATCGTAGCCGTATGCGGTGAGCGACCGGAGGATCAGATCCTCGTTGTATACGGCGATCACGCCGCCTCCCAGTTTGATCACCTCGGCCGCCCTCCGGAGGAGTTCCGGATCGGTGTTTTCCGATACGCGGATCGTGGTGGGGAAATCGCTGATGCCGAGCTCTTCCAGGACGTCCAGGACGAGGAAGGTGACTTCATTGGTTACCTCTTCCCCGTTTTCATCCCGTCCCGCAAGGACGATGTTCTGGTAATGCTGCGCGTCCCCGCTTCCGTAATTCCCTCCGCAAATCCATTCGCAGCCCTTGATGAAAAAATGCGCAAGGATCTCCCGCGCTTCGTCGATCGTGATCGCTCCCGACGCGAGATCTCTTTTCAGATAACCGCCCAGAAGCCGATCGATCCGGCCGATTCCCGGCCAGTTCCCGCAGAGACGCACGAACGCGAAGGTGAACCAGAGACTCTGGACCGCTTCGTAAAAGCTTCCGGCGGGCTCAAATGGCACTTTCCGGAGGTTTTGCAGGTTCGCCTCGTATCCGGGTCTTCCCTCCAGTGCGTCCAGGTACCGTCCTCGCCAGATCTCCATGCAGTCGATGCAGTGCAGGCAGCTCCGGAGGAACGGTTCGCGTTCCGTCCCTTTATATGTTTCCAGCGACTTTTCCGCCTGATCCCGGATGTATCCGACGCCTTTTTTCAGCACGGTCTCGAAATCGATCGTCAGATGGCTGACGGCCGTGAGATAGCCTCTCGGCTCGTCTCCGTAACAAGCGGGCAGCTCGTGCCCGATGGCGTCACCGAGCGTCGCCGCGCCCGAGATCCGTTCGTCCGCACAGATCCTGACCGGGGCTTTCGTGACGATTTCGGTGACGGCGCGGTCGTATCTTTCGAGCGGCGTCATGTCCCCATAGCCTTCGATATGATCGAGCGATACGTTGGGATGCTCTCTCGTCTCGAGTCCGTACCGGTGGTTGACCGAATCCCAGGCGAATCTCCGTGTGCTCTCGCTCAGCCTTACGGGCCGTTTTCCGTTTTCCGCGAAAAATTCCATCCTTCTGTCCCGCGGCGCCTGTTTCCGCTCCGTGACGGACACGCAGGCGCTTCCTTTCACTTGATCTTCTCTGTGCGGCTCACTGCTTCCTTCTGCAGCCGTCGATCTGGATGTTCTGTCCGGAGATATAGCTTGCTTCGTCGCTCGCAAGGAAACAGATGAGATTCGCGTTTTCCGCGTCGGTCCCCGTCCTCCCCATAAAGGAAAGCGTGCTCGGCTGGAACGAATGGACGTCCGGGTCTTCGGACGAGCTCACGCTTCCGGGCGAAACGCAGTTGACCAGGACGCCCTTGTCCGTTACCTCCTTCGCCAGCGCCCGCGTCATGGCGATGACCGCCCCTTTGGTCGCGGAGTAGTGCGCCATATTCGCGTTGCCGTATACGCCGGCCACCGAGGCGACGTTGACGATCCGGCCGTACTTTCTCGCGAGCATTCCGGGCAGGACGGCCTTCGTCATATATACCGTGCCCATCACGTTGACGTCCATATACCGGCGCCAGTCCTCCGTCGTCGTATCCTGAAAGCTTTTCCAGCAGCGCCAGAGCGCCGCGTTGTTGACGAGGATATCGACCCCGCCGAATCTCTTCTCCGCGTCCTTCACGAGCTTATTCACGCTCTCCTCGTCGCTCACGTCGCATACGCAGGCGAGAACGTTTTCCGTAAAGGCACGGACTTCCCTTTCGACCGTCCCGAGCGTCTCGGGGTTTACATCGAAAATCACGACGTTCGCGCCTTCCTCCGCCATCCGGAGCGCCGCGGCTCTGCCGATCCCCACGCCGGCGCCGGTGATGAGCGCCGTTCTGTTCCGAAAACGCATGATATCCCTCTCCTTCTTATGAATCCCGATCAGAGATGAAAAACTCAAAAACCCTCCGGTTGAAATCCTTCGCTTCTTCGTAGGCCGCATGCCCGAGTCCCCGATACAGAAAGAGCTCGCTTCCGGGGATCCCGCAGTGAAGCTCGAGAGACGCCCCCGCTCCGACGATCCGGTCGGCTTCGCCGCCGATGACCAGCGTCGGACAGAGGATCCTTTTCAGATCGTCGGTCGCGTCGAACCCAAGGACGGCTTTCGCATTGACCAGAAACCTTTTATAATTCCGCGGTCTCCCCACAAGTCCGATAACCGGATAGATCCTGCGGTATTTTCGGAGGTAAGCCGGCGAATAGCTTTTTTCCGCCGTGTCGATCATCAGGCTCCTGTGATCTCTTCTCTCCGCAAAGGCGATCCAGCGGGATACGTTTTCCCGGATGAGTCCGTTTGCGGAAGGCGCCGTTACCGCCAGGATGAGTTTATCGACAAGATCCGCGTGATCCGCCGCGAGGAGCTGGGCGATCATTCCGCCTTCCGACACGCCCAGCACAGAGCATCTTCCGAGGCTGAGCGTTCGCATCGCCTTCGCCTGATCCTCCGCCATGTCCCGGATCGAATATCCGTCCGGCATGGCGTCCTTCCGGCTGAACAGGTATATGGTGTATTCCTCAAAGAAGCTTCTGTACGTCGGCGCAAGGAGTAAAGCTTTTCCCTTTACAGTCGCAAGGCCGTCGGAAAGGCCCGGAAGGATGACCACGCTCCTCCCGCCGTGTCCGAAGGAGACATAGCGCATCACCGTACCGTCCAGCGCCACGGCGCCGTTTCTCGCGTTCCACAGCATCTTTCCGCCCTCCTTGCCGTTTCATCCCTCCGCCAGCAGGGAATCGATCAGATCGCCGACGCTTCTGCACGTGTGCGGCGCCTTTGCGACCACTTCCGGTTTTCCGCTCTCCATCGCCCATCCTCTGTGAGCGAGTATCATATCCAGATCGTTGTAATCGTCGCCGACGACGGCGGCGCCGTCCTCCGGAAGGCCGAAATGCTTCAGGATGATGCCGACGCCTTCCGCCTTTCCCGTTCCGGCGTTCCCGATGTTGATGTAGGCGCCGTTCACGAAGATGTTGACGAGGCTTCCGAATTCCGGCAGAAGCTCCTCCCGGACCCGGAGAGCCCTCTCGTTGCTCGGAAACAGGCAGTAATAGTGGGGCTCTGGCGTTCCGTCGTCCTTCTGATAGTGTACGATATCGGGATAGGAAGCCATCGCCCTTTCCAGGGCTGCGATGACGTCCGGCGGAATGAGCGACTCGTAGAGGATCGTCCGGTCGTCCGATACGATCAGCGAGCCGTTGCAGACGATCAGGTAGTCGAAGGGAATCCCGATCTCCCTGGCCTTTTCGTAGAAATCGATCCTCCTGCCGGTCACGACGCCGAAATACCTCCCGGCGGCTCTCCACCGGTCAATGGCCTCCCGCGTATGCACATCGACCTGATCGTTCTGATTCAGCGTTCCGTCGAAATCCGCGGCGATCAGCAGTTTCTTCATAAGCATCTCCGTTTTCTTATCGTTCGTTCGCATAGATCCGGCATCCCGTGTCTATATGCAGAGCGGGATTACAGTTATCATAGGCTCAGATATTCTGTAAAGCTATTCTCTTTACATCCGTTTTACAACAGTTCGGACAGGATCGCGAAGAAACCGTAGATCTGATAGTCGGACGCTTTCTTCACCATCTTGAACATCGTAACGAAAGAGGCTCCCAGGTTTCCGTCGTTCACCTGCTCCATGTACTGATCGAGGAGTTTTTCGATCTCTTTTTCCCCTTCTTCCAGCTTGCCATACGAGATGATCTGCGCGATCCTCTTGAGGTTTCCGTCCGGACGAGCCGAAGAGATGTATCCTTTCCGGATCAGGACGGTCTCCACTGCATCCTTCAGATTTACCATCGAATAAGAGGCGTTCGTCGTATCCAGGCTGGTTCCCGACTTGACGCCTTCGACTGCCGTCGATACAAGAAGGTTCTTGACTTCCCGCGGGGACATGGACAGATCGATCGACCAGAGCTGTGCCGCACACGCCGATACGATAGGTGCCGCCATGGAAGTGCCGGACATATATCGGAGCACCATCCTCTGTGATCTACCGTACTGTATACTTTATTTCCAGGAGCAGAGATCGTGACCTGTGTACCGAAATTTGAGAAATCCGATTGTTTGAGACTGCGGTCACAGTCTGCGGGGATCACCGGAGTGCCGTTGCGGAAAAAGGTAAACGTACCGTAGTTTTCGTTGTTGTCGACCGATCCGACGACCATGAATGCGTCCATGATGTCCTGTGCGGTATACCGGCAGTTCGGGCCTGCCTGTTTGACTGCTTCCTCCGCATACTCCCTGGTAATGGAGCAAACCCATCCGGAGTATACGGCATCGATGCTGTCGTTACCCGCGGCGTTTACGATCAGGAATTCTGATCCATAGTACTCAAGCAGCCGAAGGATCTCTTTTGCCGCTTCTACGCCAAGATCTTTCCAATCGTCATCCGTGTATTCATTTCCTGTATCCTCATCGAACGGCATGTTGTTTCCGTTGATGCAGTCATGCCAGACGCCGTTATCGTCTTCGTATCTCCAATTTATTCCCATAGAACGGTTGATGACGCGGCACCCTTCATGAAGAAGACTGTTGCACGCATCCAGTGTTTTGCTGGATGTCGTCGTGGATTCCGTCAGATAAGTCATGCAGTATCCATACATGGAATACTGCCCGCAGAGGATCCCGTTCACGCCTGTGCCGTTGCCTCGCGTCGCACCTATGATACCGGCTACATGCGTGCCGTGATCGTATTCATCCGACTTCTCGGGATCCGCCAGTGTCTTGCTGTTGGCTACCGGATTGACCGACGTGATCCTCAGATCCGGATGATCTGTGTCAAATCCGGCATCGATGATACCGACCGAGATCGGAGAGTAATACTCTTCGTACGCCCAGGCGGACGGAGCGCCGACGATCTCCTGATGCCAGTTCTTGCCGCGCGGCCAGATCATGCTCCACTGCTGATGGAATACGTTTCGGAGCCCTTTCGGGATCCAGGTCCATTCCCCCCAGGGATCGTCCGGTACTATACTGTCCAAGCCGGGATCGCTCCACTGTGTAGATACTCTGCTGACGCTGTCCACCGTTGCCCAGTCGACGCACTCCTCATAGGAAAGTCTTTCGCAGATCTCCTCCAGAGCATCGGCTCCGGAAGCTGAGACTCGTATCTCGAAGACGTCCAGTTCGGATATGCATCCGATCAGTTCCCCGTCCACCAGAGACGCCACGCGCCGTACTTCTTCGTCCGATACGCCTTTTTTGAAATACACCAGGATCACATGATCCACATAGCCGGAGATCCCTTGATTATCGAATCGGATATCCTTGCTGTCCGGTTCATACGTGCCGCCGAGCTCGCGCCGGAGCTCCGAAGACGCCACCGGTTCCTCATATTCGCGCTGCACCTGCTTATCCCCGGAATTCCCTTTCCCGCCCGGAAGGATCCTGCCTATGATAAATGCGAGGATCAGACCGAGAATGAGGAACACCGCCATGGAGATCAGGAACGACATCAGACAGCCGGAGCTCTGTTTTTTCGGCTTCTTCCTTTTCTTCTTCCCGGATACTTGCCCGGGCGGCGGCTCCTGGACGGCCGGCGCCGGCGCGGCCACTGCCGGATACGGCGTGAAGGCGTAGGCGGGTGGGACCGGCGGATTTGCATTCCCTACCGCAGACTCTCCTTCCCGGGCTTCTTTCCGGAACAGCGCGTCGTTTGGCGAGGGTATCGGAGAAGAAATCGGATCCGTTTTCCCTGCCGTGCCGCCTATTTCCTTCTGGTCGACTGCGTTCCCGCAGTTCGGGCAGAACTTCGCTCCTTCTTTGATCGGTCTTCCGCATCCCGGGCAGTTCATGTCGTTTCCTCCTGCTGTTTCTGTGATCGTTCGTATATCGTGCCGTTATCTTACGGTTCAGTCAGGATACGACGTATCCCGCCTCTTCCAGCGCTTTCGCGGCGGCGCCGGAATCCTCTTTCCGGACGAGGATATAGTCGGTGTCGTACGTGGAGACCGCGAAGACCGGGATCCCCTTCTCCGCCAGGATTCCCGTGATCCCCGCGAGGATCCCGGTCAGGGAGAAGTCGAGAACGCCCCGCACGCGGAACCCTTTCCATCCGTCTTCCCTCGCCAGAGCGTTCCGGGGCACGTCTTCGGTCCGGCACACCAGCGAGTTCTCTTCTCCGGTCTTTGCGAGGAAATGGAAAGCATCGAATGCGGTATACTGCGAAGCATCCTCCAGCTTGCAGACGCTCAGATTGTAAGGCAGCCTCTCCAGTTCTATATCTTTTCTTTCTTCTGCCGCCTCCCGGACGTACGGGATCATCTGGATGAACCACGGCGTGAACCGTTCCGGTTCCTTCGCGGCCGACTCCAGGATCTCTTCCATTCCCATCCATTCCGCGCATTCGACCTCTTCGGGGTTGGGCGTGACGTCTCCCTCATAGCGTCCGGTGAAGATGTGGTCGTATTCGTATTCGGACATGCCGTTACCCAGGTTATAGCAGTAGTTCATCCGTCCGATCTCCCGGATCTGCACGGTACGGATGCCGAGCTCCTGCACGAGCTTCCGGGCGACGGCGCTCTCCAGATTCTCTCCCCAGAGGGGATGGGAACAGCACGTATTGCTCCAGAGTCCTCCGCAGTGATATTTGGAGCGCGCTCTCTTCTGCATCAGGATCCGTCCCTGTCCGTCGGTCAGGATGACGGAGAAAGCCCTGTGGAGGACGCACTTTTCGTGCGCTTCCGTTTTCGGGACCGGTCTGAGCGGCCGGTCGTTCAGATCCACCGCGATGAGGATGTCTTCCATGTTACCTTCCAAAACCGTATCAAATAATATCCGAGTAAGTGAAACTTTTTCTTCCTTTCCGCGTCTAA
>JAFRWU010000019.1 GCA_017441705.1 Clostridia bacterium
CCCTGGTCGGAATTGATAAAACCACGATCATATGATAGCAGAAAACGCGCCGTTTTTCAACCGGATTTGATGATTTTCGGATAATTGATCCGATTTTTGCGGATCCGACGGTCCTCCTTTGAGCCGTGTCCCGACCGGGTCCCTCCCGGTATTTTGCCGCGGCGCAGAAAAAGGCCGCCGCAAGCGATAAAAGCTTGCGGCGGCGTTGGCGGAGAGGATGGGATTCGAACCCATGTGTGCTTTCGCACAAACTGATTTCGAGTCAGCCCCGTTATGACCACTTCGATACCTCTCCGCATATAGCCGGCGGGATCCGTCGACCTGCTTATTATATATGAATGCCGGCGGGAAGTCAAGGGGGAATTTCCGCGCGGCGGCGGTCCCGCGAAACGGGCAAAAAGACCGCGCGGGATCGCCCTGAATCCTCAAAATCAATTGATTCCGGCCTGAAATCCTGCTATACTGTATACGGACGGCGCTTCCGGGCGCCTCCCGCTGACGAAGGGAGGGATACGCCTCCGCAAACCGCATCGCTCCCTTTTCCGGAATCGATTTTTTCACAGGAGGAAACGACAATGGCGGATTTGATTCAGAACGGTATGCACGGATGCAGTCAGGAGGACGCCTACGTCCGCCCGGACGATCCCCTCGTGCTTCAAAAGCTGGAATGGTTCCGGGATCAGAAGCTTGCCCTGATGATGCATTTCGGCATATATTCCCAACTCGGCATCTGCGAATCCTGGCCACTTTCCGACGGGGATTCCTCCTGGAGCCGGAGGGACGTCGATTGGGAAGAGGACGCTGCGGCCTTCCGGAAACAGTACCGGGACATGAACAAAAGCTTCAACCCGGTGCGTCTGATGCCGAAAAAATGGGCCGATCTCGCCGTGCGCGACGGGTTCCGGTATCTGATCTTCACCACCAAGCATCACGACGGCTTCTGCCTTTTCGACACGAAGTATACCGACTACAAGACGACCTCGCCCGACTGCCCGTTCCATACCCACAAATACGCCGACATCGTGAAGGCGGTGTTCGACGAATTCCGCGCCCGCGGGCTCGGGATCGCGGCGTATTTCTCGAAACCGGACTGGCACTGCCCGTGGTATTGGGCGGAGGGCATGGAAAAGCCGGTGGCGTGCAATCGGAATCCCACCTACGATCCGAAGCAGCACCCCGATCTCTGGGAAAAATACGTCGCCTTCACGCAGGGCCAGATGATGGAGCTCGTCCGCGATTACGGCCCGCTGGATATCCTGTGGCTGGACGGGGGACAGGTGAACCCGGCCAACGGCCAGGATATCCGCCTTTCGGAATTCGCAGCGAAGGCGCGGGAGATCACCCCCGGCCTTTTGATCGCCGACAGGACCGTCGGCGGCCCGAACGAGAACTACATCACCCCGGAGCAGAGCGTCCCGACCGTGCCGATCCGCGTCCCGTGGGAAAGCTGCGTCACCATCGGGACCGCGTTTTCCTACCGGTATGATGAGAAATACAAAACCCCGCGCGAGCTGGTCCACCTTCTGATCAACGTCGTGTCGCGGGGCGGCAATCTGGCCCTGAACATCGCGCCCCAGCCCGACGGCAATCTGCCGGCGGCGGCCGTAAGGGCTGCGGACGCCCTCGGCGACTGGCTGCGCGACAACGGGGAGGCGATTTACGGCACGCGGACCGCCGATCCGTGCGAGGCCGGAAACGTCGCCTTCACCCAAAAAGGTGAGACCGTCTACGCGCTGGTGAAGCTTGCGGAAGGGGAGGAGCTTGCGCGCGAGCTCCTGATTCCCTGGCCGGCGGAGGCGGGGAAGCTCACGCTCCTCGGCGCCGGGGCGCCGCTCGGTTTCACCCGGACCGATTCCGGCCTCCGCGTCCGGATCCCGCAGGTCCTTGCCGGCCACGACCCCTTTGCCCTTGCGATCCGGATCGAAAAGTAAAGAAATGGAACGCGCCGCAGGTATAAAACCTGCGGCGCGTAATCTTTCGTTGATATTTATTGTTGATTCTTGGGAAAGCACCTGATATAATCAATGTGTAATTGCAACTATCAATAAAAAAAGCCCCCCAAGGGACTCTTTTTATTCACACACTGTGAATTCGCGTAAGCGATGATTTCGCTGCAAGCTTATTTGAACTTGTAGTGTAATCCCAATGGTAGTTGAGATTGTAATTAGTATAATCGAAACAACTGAGATTGTCAAGGGGGTAAATATGAAAAACAACGGAAACGATCAAGTGACTGGTAAATACTATCTGGGACTGGACGTAGGAACAAATTCTGTCGGTTGGGCTGTAACGGATCAGGAGTATAATCTGCTCCGCTTTAAGGGCAATTCGATGTGGGGTGCAAGGCTCTTTGATGAAGCTCATGATGCAAGCGCCAGAAGGATCAGCAGAACCAATAGGAGAAGACTGGAACGCAGGAAACAAAGACTTCTGCTGTTAGAACTTCTCTTTTCGGATGCTGTTGGGAAAGTGGATCCGGAGTTTTTCCGGCGTATGGAGGAGAGCGGATACTGGCTCGATGATAAAACCAACCGGGAATGCCGCTTCGCGCTTTTCAATGATCCTGATTTCACCGACAAGGACTATCATAAACGTTATCCGACGATATATCATCTCCGCGCAGAATTGATTCGTTCTGACATCCCGCATGACGTCAGATTGGTTTATCTTGCCTTGCATCATATCATCAAGAGCAGAGGGCATTTCCTTTATGATACATCGAATGATGTTGAAAGCATCAAAAGCCTGGATCAGGTCTTGTCGGAGCTTCGGGAATACCTGAAAAGCGAGTATGATGCAGATTGGATCATTCGGGACGAAGAAGAGTATAAGACGGCGCTGCTCCGAAATGACATAGGTATATCAGCCAAGAAGAAACTGCTGAAAGAAGCGTGGGGTGGCGAGAATCAGGACGAAGGTCTTGGACTTTCCTGTATCAATGATATGCTGGCCGGAGCAAAAATCAAACTTACGGATCTGTTTGACGATGAAACGCTCGCAAAAGCGGAAATTGCAAGCGTTTCTTTGAAGGACGATCTGGATGAAAACTATGACATTCTTTCCGGTATTCTGGGAGACAGAATCGATTTGTTGTATCGCCTGCAGATGGTATTTGATACGGCACGCCTTTCAAAGATGCGGGAAGGATACAAGACCATCAGCGAAGCAAAAGTCGCACTTTATGAGAAGAACAGGAAAGACCTGCGTATTCTGAAGAAATATGTCCGCCTGGCAGCCCCGGAAAAATACAAAGAAATCTTTTCTAAAAAGAAGAAGAGCCTGAATAACTATGCTTCTTACAGCGGATACAAACTGAAAAGCGGGGACTATACCTGTAAGCAGGAAGATTTCTGCAAATACTTGAAGAGCGTTTTGCCGGATACCCCCAATGAAGACCCGGAGATCGTTCGCATTTATCAGGAGATCAGGGAAATTACTTTCCTGACAAAGCTGCGCGGAACGGAAAACGGTGTTATTCCATATCAACTTCAGTATCAGGAGTTGAAACTGATACTCAAGAATGCGGAAACGTATCTGCCGTTTTTGAAGGCGACAGATGAAGACGGAAACAGTATTGCCGAAAAAATAGAAAAAACCTTTCTCTTCCGTATACCGTACTATGTCGGCCCGCTCAATTCCCGCGCGGGCAGTTATTGGGCGGTGCGCTTCCCGGGGATGGAAAATGTGAGAATCACTCCATGGAACTTCAAAAAAGTGATAGATGAAGAGGCAACGGCAGGCGCATTCATCAGCGAACTTGTCGGCAGATGTACCTATACCGGGGAAAGAGTCCTTCCGAAAGATTCGCTCTTGTATTCGGAGTATATGCTTTTGAACGAGATCAACCCGATCCAAATCAACGGGAATCCTCTGCCGCCGGATGTAAAGCGCCTCATTGTGGAGGATCTGTTTGAAAAAGAGCGTCGGCGTGTTACAAAGAAGCGTATCCGTCAGTATTTGCTGTGCAATGGGTATATACAGGAGGAAGATGAAATCAGCGGGATCGACGATACGATCAAGACAACGCTGAAGTCCTTTCATGATTTCAAACGGATCCTGGAAAAAACAGGCGACCGTAACATGGTGGAAGATATCATCCGCCAGATCCTGATTTTCGGCGATGATCGCCGGATGCTGAAAAGCTGGCTCAGAAAGAGCTTTAAATCCTTGGACGAAGAGGATATCGCATATGTTTCCCGCCTTCGTTACAGTGAATGGGGGAGACTGTCCGAGGTTTTTCTGACCGGGTTATACAGCACGATTCCCGGAACCGAGACCGGCGAAGCCTTCTGTATCATGGATCTGCTTCGGGAGACGAACAGCAATCTGATGCAGCTCTTGACCGATCAATACCAGTTTGCTGAAAAAGCGGAAGCCCACCGAAAAGAACTGTTCGGGGATAATCAGACACTGTCGGAAAAACTGGAGTCGCTGTATCTTGCACCGGCGGTACGGCGAAGCGTCCGACAGACTCTGAAGATAGTAGATGAAATCGTGGATATCCGGAAATCCGTACCGGAAAAGATATTCATTGAAATGGCTCGCGGCGGAGCGGAAGAAATGAAGGGAAAACGGACGGAATCCAGAAAAAACCGTCTCATGGCCTTGTATGCCTCCTGCCGTGAGGAGGCAAAAGTGCTTCTTCCGGATTTGGAAAAGGAAGACGACAATACGCTTCGGAGCGACAAGCTGTATCTCTATTACACGCAGTTCGGCAAGTGTATGTATTCCGGTGACCCGATCGACCTGGACAAGCTGATGAACGGAGAAGAATTTGACGTGGATCACATCTTCCCGCGTTCCCGCGTAAAGGATAACAGCCTGGACAACCGGGTCGTTGTGAAAAATACGCTGAATCGGGAAAAAACGAACGATTATCCGATCAAAGCGAGTATTCGACAGAAAATGAAACCTTTCTGGGATATGCTGCGCAGCAAAAACATGATCAGCGAAAAGAAATACGACAGGCTTGTTCGTGCTTCGGAATTGACTGATACGGAACTTGAAGCTTTTGTGGCGAGACAGCTTGTGGAAACACAGCAGTCGACCAAAGCGCTGACAATGCTTCTGAGGGAAAAATACGGCGACAGAGCGAGGATCGTTTTCTCCAAGGCCGGGAATGTCAGCGATTTCCGTCATGATTTTGATATGCTGAAATGCAGGGAAGTGAATGATTTCCATCATGCGAAGGATGCATATCTGAATGTTGTGGTCGGGAACGTGTACTGTACGCGCTTCACAGATCGCTTCTTTTCCAATATCCGCCATGAAGAGTATAGCTTGAACTGCGTCTTTGACTACGATGTCCCCGGTGCGTGGAAGAAAGGAGAGACGATCAAAACCGTAAGGAAAATGATGGCAAAAAACAACCCGATTATTACACGCATGCCGCGGGAGGTTAAAGGCGAACTCTTTGATCTGAACATTATGCCGGCAGGAAGCGGACAGTTGGAAAAGAAACGTGGCATGAACATTCAAAAATACGGTGGCTACAATAAACTGACCGGATCGTATTACTTTGTTGCGGAATACTTGGAGAAATCGAAGCGTGTACGATCGATTGAAACGGTTTATCTATACGCGGAAAAGCTTTACAGAGATGATCCGATCAAGTATTGCATGGATATTCTTCATTTGCAAGCGCCGAGAATCGTTTGCCGCGAGATACGTGCAGATGCGCTGCTTGAAATGGATGGGAGCAGGCTCTATATTTCCGGCAGAACCGGGAACTATTATGTTTGCGAGCATGCCTATCAACTTGCAATAGATCCGTCAAGGGAAAAGTACATCAGAGATCTGCAAAAGTACGTTGACCGCTGCACCGCGAAGCGTGCAGAACTTCCCGTTACGGAAAGAGACGGGGTGACAGCGGAAAAAAATGTGGATATGTATGATTTCTTCGTGGAAAAGCTGCGAACGAAAACGTATCAAAAACTGCTTGAAAACATGCAGAAGGATTTATACAAATCGAAGAGCGTGTTTGAAAACAAAACACTTTTTGAGCAGGCAAAACTCTTGCTGGAAATCCTGAAAGCCTTCAGATGCAACGCGCAGAATGCAAATCTGACGGAATTGAACGGTAAAGGAACAGTGGGAAGGGTATGTGTTGCCAAAAAGATTTCTTCATCAAAGAATGCATATTTGATTCATCAATCTGTGACCGGACTTTATGAAGTCAGAGAAGATCTTCTGAACTGATCCATGAGCTGGCGAATCGTATCGGTATCAAGCCTGAGCAAGCTTGACTACAAAATGGACTATCTGGTGGTCCGCAACAAGGAAGGCGTAACGCGGATCCATCTGAGCGAAATATCGGTTTTGATTCTGGAATCGACGGCGATTTCCCTGACGGCATATCTGCTCTGTGAATTGGATCGCAGAAAGATCGCCGTGATTCTATGCGATGAAAAACGCATTCCTTACGGCGTCGTGGCTTCTCTTTACGGAAGTCACGATACGTCGCTGCATTACAGAACGCAGTGCATGTGGGACGCACAGGACATGAGAAACGTCTGGGCGTCGATCGTCCGCGCCAAAATCACCGGTCAGATTGCCGTTTTGCCGTCGGAGAAAACGGCGGAAAAGGAACTGATGCGGTCATATTTGCCGCAGATTGTACCCGGTGATGAAACGAACAGGGAAGGCCATGCCGCAAAAGTGTATTTCAATGCGCTTTTCGGAATGGGCTTTACCCGTAACGGTAACGATCCGGTCAATACTGCTTTGAATTACGGATACGGTTTGCTGCTTTCTGCGACGGCAAGGGAAGTCACGGCGGCGGGATATTGCACTCAGCTCGGGATTTTTCACAACAACCGGTTCAACCGCTTGAATCTGGCGAGCGATCTGATGGAACCGTTTCGTCCTTTTGTGGATGCGTGCGTACGTGATCTGGCGCCGTCTGTGTTCGGGAAAGAGGAAAAAAACACGTTGATCGGCGTATTGAATCGAAAGGTCTGCATTGCCGGCAGGGAGCAGTACATGCTGAACGCACTGCGCATTTTCGCCTTAAGCGTTTTTGATGCGTTGGAAACCCATGATGCGGAAAGACTTGCTTTCCCTGATTATTCTGTATGAGTTACAGGTATATGAGACTTCTGGTGTTTTTCGATTTGCCGACAGAATCTGCATCTGACAGAAGAGAATATGCGCGATTTCGCAAAGCGCTGATCAAAAACGGCTTTATGATGATGCAGAAATCGGTATACTGCAAACTTGCGCTTACGCAAAGCGGCGTCGAAACCGCGCTGGAAGCGGTACGCCGTTCCAAGCCGCCGAAAGGCGTCATACAAAGCCTGATCATCACCGAAAAACAGTATTCCCGTATGGAGTTTATTCTCGGGACGCATAAGGGCGATATACTCGACAGCGACGAAAGGTTTGTGGAATTATGACGTTTGCGTATCCGCTTTTGCCGGGGGCTATAAAGACAGAAGAGAACAGGATCAATGTTTTGATTATTGAAAACCCTGCGGAACTGTGCCGTTTGATTAGAGGTTTACAGGATCAGATCAAAGGTGATGTTGGTGAATGCGTGTTGGGCGATGAAAACATACCGCTGGATTTTTCTGCGGCGGTGGATCTGGTGACCGATCCGTTCCGCCTTGCCGTGGATCAGAGAAAGCTTGCGACAAAACTTCTGCAGGAGGCGCTTCTGATTTGCGATGCACAGGGTGACAGGATGGCTGAAATCATTTCCGCCGTCAACAATCTGGCCGCGGAAATATGTGCGGCCATGAGCTTTGAAACGGATTTCACCGTGATCGAAGATACGACGGTGCTGTTGAAAGTAATGGATTTGCATATTTCTTTTGATGAAGCCGGTCTCGCGGAATCGCTCCTGTCATACATGAAGGTACAGAGAAAGTATTTTGGAAAACGCTTTTTTATTCTATATGGTCTACAAAGCCTTCTCACCGTGGATGAATTGCATTCTTTTTACCGTTCTGTTTTTTATGATAAACTGGACGTTATGCTGTTGGAACCCCATCAAAAAGAAACGCGAATGGAGGAAGAATTGATTACGATTATTGACGGCGATCTTTGCATCATATCCTGATATGTGATAGAATAAAGTGCCGTTTGAAATGTCAACCGTTATGTAGTGGCGGGCTGCTCCGTACGGTGGTATGCCGGATTTGAGGTTTGAGAGTAGTGTAATTTCAAATGGTAGTAAAACCCGGATTTTCCAAAATGTCTACTTTATCCGGTTTGAGAGTAGTGTAATTTCAAATGGTAGTAAAACTTATCAGATCATCGTAGAGGGAAAGCATTCGTTTGAGAGTAGTGTAATTTCAAATGGTAGTAAAACTGACAAGAGCCCTTGAAACAGGGCAACACCGTTTGAGAGTAGTGTAATTTCAAATGGTAGTAAAACTTTGTGTCTTGCCATAGAATGTTTTGCCGTGTTTGAGAGTAGTGTAATTTCAAATGGTAGTAAAACCGAAGAGATGGAGCACGACACCAGCGGTAGGTTTGAGAGTAGTGTAATTTCAAATGGTAGTAAAACAATCGTTCTGATACAAAGATCTGGCAGCATGTTTGAGAGTAGTGTAATTTCAAATGGTAGTAAAACGGAATAATCCCCTTCCGCTTCCATCATGGCGTTTGAGAGTAGTGTAATTTCAAATGGTAGTAAAACCTTATCGCCCCTCCAGCAAGAACAGTATATGTTTGAGAGTAGTGTAATTTCAAATGGTAGTAAAACCGATAACAGGGCCGCGACACAGGACGTGAGTTTGAGAGTAGTGTAATTTCAAATGGTAGTAAAACGCTCTATGGATACCGTTTCGAACTGCGCTTGTTTGAGAGTAGTGTAATTTCAAATGGTAGTAAAACTTCCTTCCAGCCCGTCGATCATATCTCCATGTTTGAGAGTAGTGTAATTTCAAATGGTAGTAAAACCGCCAAAAAGTGACAATCAGAATCCGGCGCGTTTGAGAGTAGTGTAATTTCAAATGGTAGTAAAACACGGCCAGATTTCTCCGACTTCATATCCCGGTTTGAGAGTAGTGTAATTTCAAATGGTAGTAAAACCCGTTCCTGGTCGCCCATGTTCCCGCCGTTGTTTGAGAGTAGTGTAATTTCAAATGGTAGTAAAACTGAGATGAGTGATCTGATCTCTTGCCTTGCGTTTGAGAGTAGTGTAATTTCAAATGGTAGTAAAACCTTTCCCCGTCAGCGTGGTAAGCGTCTTCTGTTTGAGAGTAGTGTAATTTCAAATGGTAGTAAAACTCCTTGAACCTCCATGAAGGTGCACATTTGTTTGAGAGTAGTGTAATTTCAAATGGTAAGATAGCACAAAGTCTTGTCATGTCCTTCTCAGGTTTGAGGATAAGCATAAACGCAGGACCGTACCCGCCGCGGTACGGTCCTGCGTTTTTCTGCTTTTGCCAATCCTGCTTACGGACGGCGGTAGACGGCGGCCCGGTCCGGCCCGTCGTCTTTCCCGGCCGGGACCTGCTCCTCCGAACCGTCCTCCCGGTGCCAGACGACCGTATACCGGAATTCCTCCGGCATATCCGGATAGGCGCCCTCCCGCGGAAGGATGCGGAGCTCGTCGCCGGAAAGCGTCATCCTGGTGACGGCGAATTCTCCCTTTTCATATCCGTAGGTGGCGTAATCGTCCTCGTACAGCTCGAAGGACGTATCCTTTCCGGGATATACGTGAACGGTCAGGGCGTCGGGACGGCTGCTGCGCAGACTCGGCGTCCATTCCTGCCGGACGAGGATCGAACCGGCGCGGACGAAGAGCGCTCCGCCCCGAAGCCCGGAGGGCTGATTGTCGAATTCCCGCGGCCCCGTATGCTTTTTGCCGGTAAAGAAATCGAACCATTCGTCTTCCTCCGGCAAAACGACGTGGTGATCGAGCGCCGCGACCAGCAGAAAATCTCCCAGCATGTACTCGTTGAAAACGCCGTCGTACCGCCCCGTATCCTGATAGGTCAGGCTGAGCGGACGGAGAAGAGGCAGGGAGGTCCTGTTGGCGACGTGCGCAAAGGAATACAGATAGGGGAACAGCGTCGAACGGAGCCGGGCGTAAAAGCGGTAGCGTTCCTCCGCCTCGCCGCCGCAGTACCAGGGATACTGCCAGTTGGCCCAGCCGAGATGCTGGGACCAGGGGGCGAGGAATCCGAAATGGATGGATTCTTTCTCCATGTCCATATCGAAGGAGGCGTTGGAATGGCCGCACATGGCGTGGTTCATCAGGGAAAGCAGGACCTTCGGGCCGTTTCCGGTGTCGCCCGCCCACGTGGCGGCGTATTTCTGCATGCCCGGGTAGACGCCGACGGTATAGATCATGGCCCTGCGTCCGGTGTGCGCCTCGAATCCCTCCTTCATCTGCTTGGCGTAGACGACGGGATACAGGTTCCGGATCTCGTCGTCCAGGTAGCGCCCCGCCCAGAGACGGTCCGGGAACGGGATCACCTGCTCGGAGCCGTCGAGCTTGAACGCTTCGGCTCCGTTGTCGACGAATTTCTTAAGATGCTCGAACCAGTCCTCGCCGGGCTTCGTGACCGTATCCATCCGGTGCCCCTTCGCAAGGTGCGGATCGCGGATCGCGGCGTCCGGATCGGTTTTCTCTTCGTCCCGGAAAAGATCGTCCTCTTCTTTCCAGAACAGGTCGTAGTTGCAGCACAGCCACAGGCTGAGCGCGTAGCCCATCCGGTGCAGATTCCAGAGAAAGGACCAGCTCCCGTAATAGTTCTCGGGCTGCCAGTGGGGAAGGTAGAAGCGCTTTTTGTCCCATCCTTTTTCTGTGCTCGCGTCGTAATGCTTTGACATCCAGCTCGGCTCCAGCCCAAGGACGTCGCAGGGGATCCCGCGGTCCCTGAAACGGAGCGCGTCGTCAAGAAGGGTCCGGTCGGTCGTCTGCTCGTTCAGGACGAAGGTCAGACCGTAAGCGCCTTTCGGAAGCATGACGGGGCGCCCCATGACCTTTCCGGCCAGATACAGCGCGCTCTTCAGATCCGTCCCGCAGAAAACGATCAGGTCCAGGGCGCCTTTATCCCCATAGATCCTGAGAAGATCCGGTTCGGTCGCCGCGACGTCGAAGGTGTGGGCGTAGGTGCAGTTGACAAGGACCGCCCATCCGCGGGAGCTCATCAGGAAAGGCATGGGTCCGTAGGAGCGGACGTTTTCCTGTTTCATGACCGCGATTTTGCCGTGCTTCTCGATGGAATCCCGCGACTCGTCGCCGAGACCGTACAGCCGCTCTCCGGGATCCAGCGGAAGGCGGACGTCGAAGCCGCCGTCTTCCCCCGCCGAGAGGGAGAAGACGAGCTCGCCGTCATTTCCCAGCGTCACCGAAGCGCCGTCGTCCCGGCGGATCCGCTCCGGTTCGCCGTCCGGCTTCAGATTCAGGATCCCGTATCGGGAAAGCAGCGATTCGCGCGGCTCCCGGCCCGCCCAGTGCCGGATGCGGTAGATGTTCTCTGAAAGCTTTGTAAGTTCCGTCATGGCAGGATCCTCTCTTCTTTTCCGTCCGGCTCCCGATCACGGATCAGGATGAATCCGTGCGGGGCAAAGCTCAGGCGATCTTCCGCGGGCATTTCGGCGCCCGAAACGAGCGCATTCCCGAAAGACCCGCTGAACGGTTCGGCGATCCGGACCGAAACGGGCTCGTTCCTGAGGTTCGCGGCGAACCATGCGTGCCGTTCGCCGAGGGTGCGCCGGAACGCGATCACCGCGTCGGGCGCGTCGCTGTCGATCCACGTGACTTCGCCGCGGCTGAAAATATCGTCCCCGCGCCGGAGGGCGTTGAGCTGCCGGACGAGCGCTGCGCGGCGCTCGGCGGCGGGCTCCCTTTTGTGCGCAGGGCTCCGGTCGGTCGCGTCGAATTTTCCCGGATGGAACCGGTTCGCGAACATGGAAAGGACCGCCTCGTCCGCGATCTCATTGCCGGTATACACCATCGGGACCCCGTCGATCGCGTAATTCAGCGCGAGGATCAGGTCCATGCCCGCGTGGCCCGCCATCGTCTCGATCCGCCCGGGCCAGTCGGTGACGGTGTCGTGATTGTCCATATCCCGCAAAATCAGACCTCCGGCGGGGAACTGGCGGCGGGTCCGTTCCCAATCCTGCCGCAGGAGGGAGGCGCTTTTGCCCCCGATCATCACGTCGTAAAGGGTCGAGTGCCAGGAAAAACCGTAGATCGCGTTGAACGCCGTGAGGAGCGAATCGCCGTTCACACCTTCGTTGATCAGGACGGCGTCCGGCTTGACGGAGGTGATCCGGCGGCGTCCCTCCGCCCAGAAATCCAACGGCACGCCGTCGCCCACGTCGCACCGGAAGCCGTCGGCGTCGAGGGAGGCGATATAGTAAACCATGTTGCTCCAGAGATATTCGCGCAAGCCCGGATGCCCGAAATCCAGAAGCGGGAAATTCCATTTTCCGTTGACAAAGCTGCCGTCCGCGTTCTGCTTCGCGAATTCGGGGTGGGAGGCGAGGATCGCTGCGTTGGGCCCGATATGGAGGTAGACCAGATCGAGAAGCAGCCGCATCCCGTGCGCGTGGCACGTCCGGATGCATTCCATAAGATCCTCCATGGATCCGTACTCCTCGTCGATCCGGAAATAGTCTTTCATCCGGTAAGGATTCTTCGGGTTGCCGGTCTCGGAGGCCTTCTGCCGCGTGCTCCAGTTTTCCCGGTTTTCGGAGGCGTCCTCCTCGAAGATAGGG
Source organism: Clostridia bacterium (assembly GCA_017441705.1). Classification (GTDB taxonomy): domain Bacteria; phylum Bacillota; class Clostridia; order Oscillospirales; family QAMX01; genus RUG11797. The sequence continues at coordinate 12,682 of JAFRWU010000019.1, forward strand.
CAGAGGTAGATCGTCCGGAACCCCAGATCCGCAAGATACGGAAGCTCCTTCGTGATCGCCCGGATCGTCCCCTCCCGGGAGAAGGTCCGCGGGTTGATCTGGTAGACCGCGCCTTTCCGGAACCATTCCGGCGCGCCGAGTGCTTTCTGAATCATGACGTCGTTCTCACTTTCCGGCCTTTCGAATGGCCTTATGATATCTGTCCTGCGGGAGAATGCGGCGGGAATACCCGAAAAGAACGCTCCGCGCCGGTCTTAGGAGCGGCGCGGAGCGGGTTTCGCTTGTTACCTCGTCAGACGGGACATTTCGTCCGATTCGCCCAGGACGGTGATCCTCTCGCCTGCGCGGAAGACGTGATCCGGCCCCGGCATGGGGATCAGCTCGCCGTCGACGGTGACGGCAAGCACGTTGACCTTGTATTTCCGCCGCACGTTCAGGGCGGTGATGCTTTTGCCGACCCAGGCCGCGGGTACCGGGACCTCGTAGATGGCAAATTTATCGGTCAGCTCGATATAATCGAAGACGTTTTTCGCATCGTGACGGACGGCGATCTTGACGGCCATTTCCTTCTCGGGATAGACCACCTCGTCTGCGCCGGCCTGCAGGAGAAACTTTTCGTGATGCTCGCTGCCGATCTTGGCGACGATGCGCTTTGCGCCCAGGGCCTTGAGCTGGTAGGTGATCTCCAGACAGGTGGCCAGATCGTCGCCGATGGCGACGTAGCAGATGTCGAATCCGTCCAGTCCGAAGGAACGGAGCGCCGCCGCGCGGGTGCAGTCGGCGATCTGCGCATCGGCGAAAAACGGCGCGACCTCGTTGATGCGGTCGGCGTCGCTGTCGACCACCATGACCTCGTTGCCGAGCTCGGTGAGTTTTCTTGCCAGATGATATCCGAACCGGCCCATGCCGATCACGAGAATGGATTTCATATGTACCTCCCAGAAGGACCGGCCGTCAGCCGATCATGATTTTTTCCACCGGGCGTTCCGCCGCGGGGATCTCCCGCGCGTCGGCGAAGGCCAGCGCCAGGGACAGTCCGCCGATCCTGCCGAAATACATCAGAAGGATCAGGATGATCTTGGAAAGGATCGTATATCCGCTGATCTCGCCGACCGAAAGACCGACTGTGGCCGCGGCCGAGATAACGTGGAAGAAAAGCTCGCCGAGGGGCGCTTTTTCCAGCAAAGAGAGCAGAAAAACCGAGGAAAGGACCGCCGAAAGATAGAGCGCCACGATAGAGGAGGCGGTGCTCAGTGAATCGCCCTCCAGGCTCCGCCGCCCGGCGGTGATGCTTTTGCGCTTGCGCAGGGTCGCCGCCACGCCCAGGATCAGGACCAGGATCGTGGTGGTTTTCACGCCGCCCGCCGTGGATCCGGGGTTGCCGCCGACGAACATCAGAAGGCATTCCAGAAGGAAGCCGCCGCCCGAAAGCTTGTCCAGCGCCACCGAATTGAACCCAGCCGTGCGCGGCGAAACCGCAAGGAAAAGGGCGGCGAGCAGTGATTTTCCGAAGGGCATGTCCGCCAGGAGCCCGTTCCGCTCGGAAATCAGGAAAAGCGCCGTGGGGATCGCCGTCAGAAAGATCAGACTCATAAAGACCATCCGGGAATGCAGTGAATACCGCGTGACGTGGAACCCGTGTTCCCACACGTCGCGCCATACCACGAACCCCGCGCCGCCGATCAGGATCAGCGAGGTAAGTGTCAGGATCACCAGCGGGTCGCCGGTGAAGGCGGTCATGGAGGAAAACGCCCCCTGTCCGCCCATCAGGTCGAATCCCGCGTTGCAGAAGGCGGAGACGGCGTGAAAAATCGAAAAATAGACGCCGCGCCCCCAGCCGAAAAGAGGCACGAAGCGGATCGCAAGCAGCACGGCGCCGCTCCCCTCGAAAAGCAGGGTTCCGAGGATCACACGCTTCAGAAGGGGACGCATCCCGGCGAAATCCATCGCGCCTACCGAGCGGAGAAGAAGCTGCCGGCGCGCCAGACCCAGCCTGTTGCCGAAGGCCAGAGAGAAGAGGATGATCACGGTCATGAAGCCGAGCCCGCCGATCTGGATCAGGAACAGGATCACGATCTGCCCGAAAAGCGACCAGCTCTGGAAGGTGTCGCGCACCACAAGCCCCGTGACGCAGGTGGCGCTTGCCCCGGTGAAAAGCGCGTCGAGGAAGGGGGCGCTTTTTCCGTCCGCCGAGGCGAAGGGCAGCATCAGAAGCAGCGTGCCGACGAGGATCAGCACGAGAAAGCTCAGAGCGATGGTGCGCGGCGCGCTTTGAACCGGTTTTTTCTTTGCCTTCATGTGCCGTCCCTCCTTCGTTTTTTCCTATTCTATCACAAAAGAAAAACGAATTCAAGAAGCGCGGAGGAGCCGCCTTTCTTTGAAAGACGCGGGAAAACGCGGGCGGGAGCCCTCCCGCTTCCGGGACGGCTCCCGCCGGATACTCGCTCAAAGAAAGCTCCGAAGGTCGCGCACCATGGCCTCTTCCAGATCGGAAAGACGGCGGGCGATGGCTTTGGAATCGGCGTCGGCCGCCTGATACTGATTCAGGTATCGGTTCAGCGACTTGATCCCCATGTTGCTTCCGTCAGTGAGAAGGTCGGCCACCGCTGCGTCGTCCGCTCCCATCGCCAGGCGCAGATCGGTTTTCATCCCGGACATCATTTCGACCATGGGATGGGGCGATTTGCCCTCGTCCCCGAACCGATGAAGCGCTTCGTCGATCTCCGCGCCCAGGGTTTCGTGGGAACGGCGCGCCCGCACAAGGATCGGCGCGATATCTCCCGACGGATTCTTTTTCAGCACGTCGTCCAGGGCGTCGATCCCCATCCGGACGCCGGCACTGCATTCCCGGAGCAGCTTTACGGTATCCTCTTCGATCATGATCATCTCTCCTTTCACGAACCTATTGTCCCTTTTTCAGGGAAAAGTATGCAATCTCCGCCGCGTTTTGCTTGCAACCGGATTTTGTCTGTGGCATAATAGGGAGGAAAAGAAAAGGAGGTTTTCCCATGTCGTTTTTTGATTCGCTGGAGCATCTTTCGGAGGCGGTCCCGAACCGGGCGAAGCTGAGGTTCCGCGGCGGGAAATTCCGCGTTCTGACCTTTTCGGATCTGCACGGCGTCGTGGATTTCGACCGCCGTCTGACCCGGGACATCGGCGCGATCCTGGACGAAGCGAAGCCGGATCTGGTGCTGCTTCTCGGCGATATCGTCTGGCGGGACGCGGCGGAAAGCCCCGCGACCCTGCGCGCCTTTCTCTCCGAGGTCGCGGGGGAGATGGAAAAACGCGGGATCCTCTGGGCGCACGTGTTCGGCAATCACGATGCGGAGCGCGGGTATCCGGTCGCGGAACAGCAGAAGGTATACGAGGAATTTCCCCTCTGTCTCACCAAGCGCGGCCCCGAAACCGTACAGGGGACCGGCAACTATCTCCTTCCGGTTTACGGAGAAAAGGATGAAAGGATCAAATTCGCGATCTGGAATATGGACAGCCACCGGGGCGTCGGCGAATACCTCGCCGAATGCGGTCTTCCGGCGGATGCGCGCCTTGCGCAGCTCCCCGACCCGCTCTACGTCTCCCAGACCTACGACGTGGTGCGCTTTGAACAGATCGCGTGGTACTGGAACCTTTCCGAGGAGCTGGAGGAAGCGGAGGGCGGCAAGGTGCCCGGTCTCCTGACCATGCATATGCCCTGCCCGGAATACGTGCTGCCGTATAAAAATGTGGCGGAGACCCGCTACAAAGGCCTCCGGCGCGAGCATATCGGGAGCGGACCGGTGAACTCCGGCCTCTATTCGGCCCTGGTCCAGCGGGGCGACGTGAAGACCATCGTCGTCGGGCACGATCACATCAACGATTACGAGGGGGATTACCTCGGCATCAAGATGACCTACGACGCGGGTATCAATTACGACTGCTACTGTGACGACGACATGCGCGGCGGCCGGATCGTGGACGTTTTCGAGGAAGATCCCTGGCACGTCAGGACCTTTATGATCCGCGCGGCCGACTGCGTCGCGGATTATCCCGGGGAAGAAATGCGCCGCGGCGCGAAGAAAGCGTGAAATACCGGGCGCGATTCCTTTGACGGCGGACGGAGAAGACCCGCCGGGATGAAAAGAGAGAGCCGGGCCGATCCTTTGCGGGATCGGCCCGGCTTCGATATGTGCTTGATCGGACGATTCAGATCTCGAAGGTCCCTTCGTAAACCATCACGGCGCTGCCGGTCAGGGTCACGCGCCCGTCGGCGTAACGGACCGTCAGATCGCCGCCGGGCAGATGGACGGTCACGTCGCGACCCGCCTCGCAGTATCCGTTTTCCACCGCGGCCACCACTGCGGCGCACGCGCCGGTGCCGCAGGCCATGGTCTCTCCGTTGCCGCGCTCCCAGACCCGGACGCGCAGCTCGGTCTTTCCGAGCACGCGTACGAACTCGGCGTTGATCCGGTCGGGGAAGAGGGGATCGTGCTCGAAGGCAGGCCCGGTCTTCGAAAGCTCCAGGGCGTCCAGCGCGTCCTCGAAGACCACGGCGTGCGGGTTCCCCAGCGAGACGCCGGTCACCCGCCAGAGCCTTCCGGCGACCGGAAGCGGCAGATCCACGAAGGCGGAGACGCCGGGAAGCTTTGCCGGAAGATCCTTCGGATCCAGGGAGACGCGGCCCATATCGACCTCGGCCGAGCTGACCTTTCCGTCGCGCAGATAGAGACGGAGACGGTGCAGACCGCTGACCGATTCGACGGTCAGGTATTCGCTCTGGACGTATCCCTTGTCGTAGAGATACTTGGCTACGCACCGGATGCTGTTTCCGGCCATCCGGCCCTCGGAGCCGTCCTTGTTGAAGATGCGCATCTTCGCGTCGGCGACCGACGAACGCCCGATCAGGACGATCCCGTCGCCTCCGATGCCGGTGTGCGGAGCGCACAGACCGACGCAGAGCGATTCGGGGCAGGTGACGCGTCCGTCGAAATCTTCAATAAAGATGTAGTCGTTGCCGCAGGAATGCATTTTGGCAAAGGGGATCTTCTCCCGCCATTTGCGCATGTGATTGATGTCCACGAGCTCGGTGCTTTCGGCGGTGAAGCGGCTTTCCATGCTTTCCGCCAGGGCGCCCGCGGTGTCCAGCGAGGTCAGGGACGGGATCCCGAGCTGCATCGCGCGGCGGTGTAGCAGGGTGAAGTCTCCTACCGTGGCGTCCTTCACCGCGCCGGTGTAGACGATGACCGAGATCCTGCCGGCTTCCATCAGATCGGTGATTTCGCTCCGTTCGGTAAGATCGGCGACCGCGGTCACCGGGAGTCCGAGATCCCGGATCGCCTTCGCCGTGCCCCTTGTGGCGTAGAGGGTGAAGCCGAGGGAGGCGAAGCGCCTCGCGAGTCCCGAAACCTCCTGATAATCGCTTTCGGCCACGCTCAGAAGAGCGCCGGCGCCCTTTTCTGCGGGATGCGGCAGGGTGAAGCCCGCGGCGGAAAGCCCCTTGTAGAGCGCCTCCGCGACGGTTTTGCCGATGCCGAGCACCTCGCCGGTGGATTTCATCTCGGGACCGAGGATCGAATCGGCGTCGGAAAGCTTTTCAAAGGAGAACACCGGGACCTTGACCGCCACGTAGGGCGGCGTCCGGTAAAGTCCCACGCCGTATCCGAGCGAACGGAGCGATTCGCCCAGCATCACCCGGGAAGCCAGATCCACCATGGGAACGCCGGTGACCTTGCTGATGTAGGGGACCGTGCGCGACGCGCGGGGATTGACCTCGATGACGTAGAGCTCGTTTTCAAAAATCAGATACTGGATGTTGACCAGCCCCTGCGTTCCGAGGGCCAGAGCCAGGTCCCTGGAGACGCGGGTGATCATTTCCAGCTGAGGGTCGTTCAGGTTGTAGGGGGGATAGACCGCGATGGAATCGCCGCTGTGAACGCCGGCGCGCTCGATGTGCTCCATCACGCCGGGGATCAGGACGTCCTTTCCGTCGGAGATCACGTCGACCTCCAGCTCGATCCCGGGCATGTACTTGTCGATCAGGACCGGGTTTTCGATCCCGCCCTCAAGGATCCTGCGCATATAGGCGGCGGTTTCCTTTTCATTTTTGGAAATCGTCATATTCTGACCGCCGATGACGTAGGAAGGCCGCAGCAAAACGGGATAGCCGAGTTCTCCGGCCGCGCGGACGGCGTCTTCCAGCGTTGTGACCGCTTCGCCCCGGGGGCGGCGGATCCCGAAATTCTCAAGAAGCGCGTCGAAGCGCGCGCGGTCCTCCGCGGTGTCGATCCCCTCGGCGGAGGTGCCGAGGATCCTCACGCCGCGCGAAGCCAGAAAGCCGGTCAGCTTGATCGCGGTCTGACCTCCGAAGGCCACGACGACGCCGATCGGTTTTTCGACTTCGATGACGTTCCAGACGTCTTCGGGGGTCAGGGGCTCGAAATAGAGCCGGTCGGCGGTGTCGAAGTCGGTGGAGACGGTTTCCGGATTGTTGTTGACGATCGCCACCTCGTACCCCATGTCCTGCAGGGTCCAGACGCAGTGGACCGAGGAATAATCGAATTCGATGCCCTGTCCGATGCGGATGGGACCGGAGCCGAGCACCAAGATGACCGGCCGTCCGCTGCGCGGAAAGCGGCGCGCATCGCAGGCTTTGTCGACGCAGGAATAGAAATAAGGCGTCTGCGCGTCGAATTCGGCGGCGCAGGTGTCGACCATCTTGTAGGAAAAGCTCATGCCGGGCAGCTCTTTCGCTCCGCTCAGACGGCGGATCGCCGCGTCGGTATAGCCGAGGCGTTTCACTTTTTCATAATCGCCGGCCTGCAATCCGTTCTGTTCGAGTCCCTTTTCAAAGTCGGCCAGCTTCTTCAACTTGTGAAGGAACCAGAAATCGATCATCGTGATTTCGTGGATCTCTTCGAGGGAAGTCCCCGCCTTGATCGCTTCGAATACCGTAAAGATCCTCCGGTCGTCCTGTGCTTTCAGGCGTTCGATCAGCGGTTCGTCCGAAAGCGGCGGAGCGTTGAGGGTGTCGAGCGAGATTTCCGCGCCGCGTACGGCCTTCATCAGCGCCGCCTCAAAACTCTGGGCGATCGCCATCACTTCTCCGGTCGCTTTCATCTGGGTGCCGAGCCTGCGGCTCGAGCCGGCGAATTTTTCAAACGGCCATTTCGGGAATTTGACTACCACGTAGTCCACCGCCGGCTCGAAGCAGGCGCACGTTTTCCCCGTGATGTCGTTCCGGATTTCATCGAGCGTATATCCGAGCGCGATCTTCGTCGTGATTTTCGCGATCGGATATCCGGTCGCCTTCGACGCCAGCGCGGAAGAGCGCGACACACGCGGATTGACCTCGATCACGGCGTATTCAAAGCTGTCGGGGTCGAGCGCGAACTGGCAGTTGCAGCCGCCCTCGATCCCGATGGCGGTCACGATATCCAGCGCCGCCGTACGCAGCATCTGATATTCTTTGTTCGAAAGGGTCAAGGCCGGAGCCGTTACGATGGAATCGCCCGTATGGATGCCGACCGGGTCGAGGTTTTCCATCGAGCAGACGGCGATCACGTTGCCGGCGCTGTCGCGCATGGTTTCAAACTCGATCTCCTTCCATCCGGAGATGCATTTTTCGATCAGGACCTGCCGGATCGGCGAAAGATCGAGACCGGTTTTGGCGATCTGGGCAAGCTCCTCCTTCGTATCGGCAATGCCGCCGCCCGTTCCGCCCAGGGTAAAAGCCGGGCGCACGATCACCGGGTATCCGATCGTTTCGGCGATCGAAAGCGCGGTTTCGACGTCCTGCGCGATATCCGAAGGGACCACCGGCTGACCGATCCGGCGCATCGTATTCCGGAACAGCTCGCGGTCCTCCGCCTTGTCGATGGCGTCGATCCCGGAGCCGAGCAGCTTTACGCCGTACCTTTCGAGTATTCCGCCGCGCGAAAGCTGCATCGCGATCGTCAGGCCGGTCTGGCCGCCGAGTCCGGCGAGGAGCCCGTCCGGCCGTTCCTTTTCGATGATCCGGGCGACGGTTTCCGCGTTGAGCGGTTCCAGATAGATCTCGTCCGCCAGATGCTTGTCGGTCATGATGGTTGCGGGATTGGAATTGACCAGAACGGTGTTGATCCCTTCCGCCTGCAGCACGCGGCAGGCCTGAGCGCCGGCGTAATCGAATTCCGCGGCCTGGCCGATGACGATCGGACCGGAACCGATCACGAGCACCTTGCGGATCGAATTATCCTTCGGCATGCTCTTTCCCTCCCATCATTGAAACAAAGCGGTCGAACAAAAAAGACGTATCGCAGGGACCGGCGCAGGCTTCCGGATGGAACTGTACGGTAAAGCAGTTTTTGCCCGGATACTCCACGCCCTCGCAGCTTTCATCGTTCCTGTTGATGAAAGAAAGACGTCCGATCCCCTTCAGGCTTTCGCTGACGACCGTGTATCCGTGGTTCTGGCTGGTGATATAGGTCCGCGTTCCGTCCGTTTCCCTGACGGGCTGATTTGCGCCGCGGTGGCCGTATTTGAGCTTTTCTGTTTTCCCGCCCATGGCAAGCGCCGTCAGCTGATGGCCGAGGCAGATGCCGAACATCGGCTTTTTCCCCATCAGTTTCCGGATCTGTTCGATGCAGAACGTGTTCTCCTGCGGATCTCCGGGGCCGTTTGAGAGCATGATCCCGTCCGGATCCGCCGCGAGGATCTCCTCGGCGGCCGTATCCTGCGGGACGACGGTCACTTCGCAGCCGCGGCTCAAAAGGCTGCGGATGATGTTGCGCTTCGCGCCGTAATCGATCAGCGTCACGCGATAAAGCGCGTCTCCCTGCGGAAGAAAGGTTTCGGGCGCCTTGCGGCTGACGCTTTCGACCGCGTTTTGGATCCGGTACTGCCTGATCACGGAGAGATCCTCCGGGACCTCGTCGCAGATCATCGCGTTCATAACACCTTTTTCCCGCAGGATGCGCGTCAGCTCGCGGGTATCCACGCCGCAGATCCCGGGAATGCCCCGTTTTTTCAAAAAGGTGTTCAGGTCGTATTGGCTGCGAAAATTCGAAGGGGTTTCGCAGAGCTCCCGCACCACGTATCCGACTGCGGCGCTTTCCCCCTCGAAATCCTCTTCCATCACGCCGTAGTTGCCGATCTGCGGGAAGGTCTGGATCACGATCTGACCCGCGTAGCTGGGATCCGTCAGGGTTTCAAGATACCCGATCACGCCGGTGGTGAACACCAGCTCCCCGAGGCTCTGCCCAGGCGCGCCGATGCGCTCTCCTTCAAATACGGCTCCGTCGCTCAGCACTAAATACGCCATAGTTCCTCCTCAAAGAGTCGCCGCCATAACCGCCTTGATGGTATGCATGCGGTTTTCCGCTTCGTCGAAGACGATCGACTGTTCGCTTTCAAAGACCTCGTCGGTCACTTCCATGCAGTCGATCCCGAATTTTTCATAGATATTCTTTCCGATCGTCGTTTTCAGATCGTGGAACGAGGGCAGACAGTGCATAAAGCGGCACGATTCGCCCGCCTGTTTCATGATTTCCGCCGTGACCCTGTAGGGCAGAAGCGCCTTGATGCGCGTTTCCCAAACGCTGTCCGGCTCGCCCATCGAGACCCAGACGTCGGTATAGATCACGTCGGCTCCCTTCACCGCGTTCACCGGGTCTTCCTCGAAGGAAAGATGCGCGCCGGTTTCCTTCGCGATCCCTTCGCAGATCCCGATCAGCTTTGGATTCGGGAAATACGCTTTCGGCGCGCAGGCGGTGAACCGCATCCCCATTTTGGCGCAGCCGATCATCAGCGAATTCGCCATGTTGTAGCGGGCGTCGCCCATAAAGACGAGCTTTCTGCCCGCAAGCGAACCGAAATGCTCCCGGATCGTCAGAAGATCGGCGAGGACCTGGGTCGGGTGGTACTCGTTGGTCAGGCCGTTCCAGACCGGAACGCCGGAGTACTTCGCCAGATCTTCCACGATCTCCTGCCCGTAACCGCGGTATTCGATCCCGTCGAACATCCGTCCCAGGACCCGTGCGGTGTCGGCGATGCTCTCCTTTTTCCCGATCTGGGAGCCCTGCGGGTCGAGATAGACCGGATGCATCCCGAGATCGGCCGCGGCCACTTCAAAGGCGCAGCGGGTCCGGGTACTCGTTTTTTCAAAAATCAGGGCGACGTTTTTTCCTGCGTGGTACGCGTGCGGAACGCCGGCTTTTTTCTTTTCCTTCAGCTCCGCCGCGAGATCCAGAAGGCCGGCGATTTCCTCCGGCGAAAAATCGAGCAGCGTCAGAAAACTCCTCTTATGAAGATCCATTTTATCCTCCTTATCCGGCGGCCGCTTCCCGGATGATCCCGGCGGCTTCGAGAAGAAGCTCCGTCGGGATGTTCAGAGCGGGCAGAAGCCGGACCTTATCCTTGGCGGTCAGACACAAAACGCCCTTTTCCATGGCGCGCGCCACGACTTCGGGGGCGGGACGGACGGTTTTCAGACCGATCATCAGTCCGCGTCCGGTGACGGCTTCGATCCCGTCCGCGCCTTCAAGGGCTTCGCGGAGGAGCGCGCCTTTCTTTTCGACGGAGGCCAGAAAACCGTCGTCCAACCGGGACAGGATGCTCAGGGCGCCCGCCGCGGCGACGGGATTCCCGCCGAAGGTGGAGCCGTGGTCGCCGTAGCCGAGGATGCTTTCCGTCTTTTCGCCGAGGAGGGTCGCGCCCATCGGAAGTCCGCCGGCAAGGCCTTTCGCCGTGGAGACCACGTCGGGAGAAAGGCCGTATCCCTCGTAGGAGTAAAGGGTCCCGGTGCGGCCGTTCCCGGTCTGCACCTCGTCCACCATCAGAAGCGCGCCGTTCTCCTTGGCGATCCTTTCGGCTTCTTTGGCATAGACGGGATCCAGGGGGACCACGCCGCCCTCGCCCTGGATGCATTCGATGAGGATCGCCGCGATCTTTTCCTTCCGGAAAAGCGATCGAAGCTCCGCAAGGTCGCCGGGCGCGGTGTGAAGGAAGCCCGGGGTCATGGGGCGGAATTTCTCGTGATAATGTTCCTGCCCGGTGGCGGACAGAGTGGTGATCGTCCTGCCGTGGAAGCTTCCCTTCAGGGTGACGACGGTATAGTATTCTTCGCCGAGATGCGTCCGGCCGTATTCCCGCGCGACCTTGACGGCGCATTCGTTGGCTTCGGCGCCGGAATTGGAGAAAAAGACCTTTTTCATGCCGGTCTTCCGGCAGAGAAGCTCGGCGAGCTCCACGCAGGGAGAGGTGTAATAGAGGTTGGAGGCATGCTGGAGCCGGGAAAGCTGGGCGGTCACGGCGGCGATCCATGCTTCGTCGGCGATCCCGAAGGAGGTGACGGCGATGCCGGAGCCCATGTCGATGTACCGTTTGCCCGTTTCGTCGTATACCAGAGATCCCTTGCCGGTCTGAAGCTCCACCGGAAAGCGCTTGTACGTATTCGCGATATAAAGGGAGTCCCGTTCTTTCAGATTCATATCGTACCGTCCTCTCTGTGGATCCAGGTGCCCGCGCCTTCGTTTGTCAGAAGCTCCATCAGGATCGAATGCGGCACCCGCCCGTCCAGGATGACCACGTTTTTCACGCCCTCCCGGAGCGCCTCCAGACAGCATTCCACCTTTGGGATCATGCCGCCCGAGATCACGCCGCTTTCGGTCAGCTCGGCGACCTCCTGCGTCGTCAGCTCGGAGATCAGGGAGGAGGGATCGTTCCGGTCCCGGAGGATCCCGTCGATGTCGGTCATCATGACCAGCCGCTCGGCGCCGAGGGCGCCGGCGATGAAGGCGGCGGCGGTGTCGCCGTTGATGTTGTAGGCGTTTCCCTCTCTGTCGCATCCGACGGTGGAGATGACCGGGATGTAACCCTTTTCCAGGATGTCGGTCACCGGCTTGATGTTGACCCTGGTCACCTTTCCGACGAAACCGAGACGGGGATCCCGGACCGTCGCTTCGATCATGCTTCCGTCCATGCCGGAAAGGCCGATGGCGTGGCCGCCTCTGGCCTCCAGAAGATTGACGAGGGTCTTGTTGATCTTGCCGGAAAGGACCATCTGGACGATGTCCACGGTTTCCCGGTCGGTCACGCGCAGACCGTCCACGAATTCGGGCTTTTTGCCGAGCTTCTTCATCAGATCGTTGATCTCCGGCCCGCCGCCGTGGACCAGAACAATCTTGACGCCGATCAGCCACAGGAGAACGATATCGCCCATCACCTGTTCCTTCAGGGCATCGTTGATCATGGCGTTGCCGCCGTATTTGACCACGACGATCCTTCCTACGTAACGCTTGATGTTGGGAAGGGCCTGAGTCAGGACCTCGGCCCGTTCAGCGTTGGAAAACTCTGTCTGCATGCGCTTTCTCACTTTCTCAGGAACGGTAATCCCCGTTGATTTTTACGTATTCGTAGGTCAGGTCGCATCCCCATGCCGTCGCGGATTCTCCGCCGCGCTTCACGTCGGCGACGATCCGGACTTCCGGCTCAGCCAGAAGGGCGGAGGCTTCGTCCTCGTCGAAGTCGACCCCGCGGCCGTCCTTGTAGAGAAGGATCCTTCTGCCCCCTCCTTCAAAGAAGATTTCCATGCTTTCGGGATCGAAGGGAGCGCCGGAATAGCCGAGCGCGCACAGGATCCGTCCCCAGTTGGCGTCGTGACCGAATACCGCCGCCTTGGTCAGGCTGGAGGAAATCACCGAGCGGGCGAGGATCCGGGCGTTTTCCTTCGTGTCCGCGTGCAGAACGACGCATTCGATCAGAGCGTCGGCGCCTTCGCCGTCGCCTGCAAGGGCTTTCGCCTGATGCTCGTTGACCAGACGCAGGGCTTTTTTGAATTCCTCGTAATCCGCGCTTCCCGACAGGATCTCCTCGTTTTCGGCCATGCCGTTGGCGATGACGATGAAGCTGTCGTTGGTGGAGGTGTCGCCGTCCACCGAGATCATGTTGTAGGTGTCCTTCACGTCCTCCCGGACCAGGGCGTCGAGGGTCTCCTTCGAGATCACGGCGTCGGTGGCGACGAAGCTCAGGAGCGTGCCCATGTTGGGATGGATCATGCCGGAGCCCTTGGACATGGCGCCGATGGTGACGGTCTTGCCGCCGATCTCGCACGCCACGGCGAATTCCTTGGGATGGGTGTCGGTGGTCATGATAGCCGCCGCCGCGTCGGATCCCGATTCCGGCGTATGCGCCTTTTGAGCGACCAGCTTTTGAATCCCCACCCTGATCCGGTCCATGGGAAGGAGCGGACCGATGACGCCGGTGGAGCTCACCAGAACGGCGCTTTGCGGAAGGGAGAGGAGCGCGGCCGCTTCCTTTGCGGTATCCATGGAACACCGCAGCCCTTCTTCTCCGGTCCCGGCGTTGGCGATGCCGGTGTTGACGATCAGGGCCTGCACGTAAGGGCTTTCGTCCAGAAGCTTCCGGTCCCATTTCACCGGCGCGGCCTTGACCGTGTTTTTGGTGAAGACGCCAGCCGCCACGCAGGGCTTTTCCGAATAGAGGATCGCCATATCCTTGCGGTTCTGATACTTGATCGCGGCTTCGACGCCCGCGGCCTCGAAGCCTTTCGGCGCGGTCACGCCGCCGGGAATGATTTTCATGAGATTCTGTTTCCTTTCGTCAGCGGTTGAAACGAACGACGTTTTCCTCGTTCAGAGTAAAATCGTAGGTGTTCAGATCGTAGCGTCTCGTCCATCCGATCTCCTTCCAGAACGCGTTGCCCGCGTCGTTGGAGGTAAAGGCGATCAGGGAGACCTTGTTGATTTTCTCGGCCCGGAGCGCGTCGGTGCAGAAGAGGACCATCGCCTTGCCGATGCCCTTCCGGCGGAAATCCTCCCGGACGCAGACGTGGTAAAGACATCCTCTCCGCCCGTCGTGTCCGCAGAGCACCGCGCCGACAAGCTCCCCGCCGACCCGCGCCACCACCGAGGTGGAGGGATTCCGGCGAAGGAAGCGTTCCACGCCCTCCCGGGAATCGTCCATGCTGCGGATCGCGAAGCCGCGGATCGACATCCAGAGCTTTTTGACCTCCGGGTAATCCTCGACGGTCATCACGCTCAAAACAGGTTTTTCCATCGCGCGCCTCCCGTCAGGAAAGAACCAGCCCGCGCGTCTCTTCGACGCCGAGGACGAGATTCATGTTCTGGATCGCCGCGCCGGAGGCGCCTTTCCCCAGGTTATCGAAGCGGGAAACCAGAAGGATCCGCTCTTCGTTCCCGAAGACGGCGATCTCCATATCGTCCCGCCCGGCGTAGGCTCCGGCGGACAGGAATCCCGCCTCGTCGGCGTTTTCCCGGAAGGAAACGAGCCCGGTCCCGGGTCCGTAATACTCCTGATAGAGCGCCGCAAGCGTCTCGGCGCCGGCGGAAAGGTCTTCCCGGAAGAGCGAAACGACGACCTCCATCCCGGCGTAGTAGGGAGCCACGACGGGGGAGAAGACCGGCGGACGGGAAAGCCCTGCGACGGCCGCCATTTCGGGAAGGTGCTTGTGCTTCTGCGAAAGGCCGTAAAGCCGCGGCGCGCCGAAGAGCGGGTCGCGTCCTTCCTCTTCATAGGCGGCGATCATCTTTTTGCCGCCGCCGGAATACCCGGTCAGGGAGAAAACCGAAAGGCGCGCGTCACGGGGGAGAAGGCCCGCTTCGGTCAGCGGCGCGGTAAGAGCGACGAAGCCGGAGGCGTGACAGCCGGGATTGGCGATCCTTTTCGCCTTTCGGATCTTTTCTCTTCTGCCGCCGATCTCGGGAAAGCCGTAAACCCACCCGGGCGCCGTGCGGTGCGCCGTGGAGGTGTCGATCAGGACGGTATCGGGGTTTTCAAGCAGCGAAACCGCTTCCCGCGCCGCGTCGTCGGGGAGGCACAGGAAAGCGACGTCGGCGGCGTTCAGAGACTCCCGCCTGGCCGCGGGATCCTTGCGCGCCTCGTCCGGAAGCAGGATCAGCTCCAGATCCTTCCGTTCCCGCAGTCTGTCTTGGATCCGGAGCCCGGTGGTCCCGGCCGCTCCGTCGATAAATACTTTGTTCATGACCTGAAAAACTCCTTTGCGTATGCGATCTGCTTTTCCACCGACTCCACCGAGGTGCCGCCCTCGCTCTTGCGGCGCGTGACGCAGGCGTCAAGATCCACCGCGTCGAAAACGCCGGCGTCGAAAAGCGGGGAGAAGGAGAGATATTCATCAAGCGTCAGGTCTTCAAGCCCCTTGTTTTTTCCGGCGGCAAAGGCGACGATCTCGCCTGAAAGCTTGTAAGCCGTGCGGAAGGGCATTCCCCTGCCCACCAGATAATCGGCGAGATCGGTGGCGTTGATGAACCCCGCGGAGGCCGCGGCGCGCATCTTTTCGGGGTTTGCCCGGAGAGAAGCGATCATGCCGGTGAAAACCTCCAGGCACTTCCGGACCGTGTCGCAGGCGTCGAAAACCGCCTCCTTGTCCTCCTGCATATCCTTGTTGTATGCCAGGGGAAGCCCCTTCATCGTGACGAGAAGCGAGATCAGGTCCCCGTAGACCCGCCCGGTTTTGCCGCGCGCAAGCTCCGCCATGTCGGGATTCTTCTTCTGCGGCATGATGGACGAGCCGGTGGTGTAGGCGTCGGAAAGCGCGACAAACTGGAATTCAAAGCTCGACCAGAGGCAGATCTCCTCGGCAAAGCGCGAAAGATGCATCATCAGGATCGAAAGCGCCGCGAGAAGCTCCAGAACGAAGTCCCGGTCGGAAACGCCGTCGATGGAATTCATGGCCACGCCGCCGAAGCCGAGCTTTTCGGCCTCGAAACGGCGGTCGGTGGCGTAGGTGGTGCCCGCCAGGGCGCAGCAGCCGATGGGGGAAACGTTCAGCCGCCGCTTCGCGTCCGAAAGCCGGTCCAGATCCCGGAAAAGCATCATGACGTAGGCCATCAGATGGTGCCCGAAGGTCACCGGCTGGGCCCTCTGCAGATGGGTGTATCCCGGCATGATCAAAGCCTTGTACTCCTCCGCGCGGTCCGTAACGGCTTCGGCGAGAGCGACGACGCCCTTCTCGATCTCGTCGGTCTCGTCCCGGAGATAGAGCCGGAGATCCAGCGCGACCTGGTCGTTGCGGCTTCTTGCGGTGTGGAGCTTTTTCCCCGCATCGCCGATCCTTTCGGTCAGGACCTGCTCCACGAAGGAGTGGATATCCTCGGCTGCGGGATCGAAACCGAGCGCTCCCGATTCCAGATCCGCAAGGATCCCCATAAGCCCGTCGGTGATCCGCTCCGCTTCCTCCGGCGTGAGGATCCCCGTTTTTCCGAGCATGGCCGCGTGCGCGATACTCCCCGCGATATCCTGACGGTAAAGCCGTTTGTCGAAGGAGAGGGAGGAATTGAAATCGTCCGCCGCGGGATCGATGACGCCGGAGGTGCGTCCGGCCCAGAGCTTAGCCATGATACGTCTTCCTTTCGTTGTCTGACCGGCAAATAACGCGGCCTTCCCGGCGGGAAGGAGGCGTGAAAAAACCGGGGAAGGGCCGCCCGGCTTTCGGGCGGCCCGGGAGGGATCACTTTTTGCCGTCCACCATGGCCTGCACCTTGATGGGCAGTCCGTACAGGTTGATGAATCCGGCCGAATCCTTCTGATCGTAATCGCTTTCGCCGAAGGTGGCGATGCTTTCGCTGTAAAGTGAGTATTCGCTCCATACGCCCGCCTTGATGACGTTGCCCTTATAGAGCTTCAGCTTGACCTTGCCGGTGACCTTTTCCTGGGTTTTGTCCACGAAGGCGGCGAGAGCTTCCCGGAGCGGTGTGAACCACTGGCCGTTGTAGACGAGCTCGGCGTAGGTGACCGAAAGCCGCTGCTTTTCGTGCATGGTCATTTTGTCCAGACACACCGATTCCAGATATTCGTGGGCTTTATAAAGGATCGTGCCGCCCGGAGTCTCGTAAACGCCCCGGCACTTCATGCCCACCAGCCGGTTTTCCACGATGTCGAGAAGGCCGATGCCGTTCTTGCCGCCGACTTCGTTGAGCTTGAGGATGACATCCTTGGCGCTCATGCTCTCGCCGTTGAAGGCGGTGGGGACGCCCTTCTCGAAATCCAGCGTGATATAGGTGGGCTCATCCGGCGCTTCCAGGGGAGAGACGCTCATTTCCAGAAAGCCGGGCTTTTCGTACTGCGGCTCGTTGCCGGTATCCTCCAGATCCAGGCCCTCGTGGGAAAGGTGCCACAGGTTTTTGTCCTTGGAGTAATTGGTCTCCCGGTTGATTTTCAGGGGCACGTTATGCGCCTCGGCGTAATCGATCTCCTCGTCCCGGGATTTGATCGTCCATTCCCTCCACGGCGCGATGACCGGCATATTGGGGGCGAAATGCTTGATGGCCAGCTCGAACCGGACCTGATCGTTTCCCTTGCCGGTGCAGCCGTGGCAGATGGCGTCCGCACCTTCCTTCAGGGCGATTTCCACCAGTCCCTTGGCGATGCAGGGCCGCGCGTGGCTGGTGCCCAGAAGATAATCCTCATAGACCGCGCCCGCCTTCATGGTGGGGATGATATACTCGTTGACGTATTCGTCGGTGAGATCCAGGACGTAGAGCTTGGACGCGCCGGTTTTCAGCGCCTTTTCCTCCAGCCCCTCCAGCTCGTCGGCCTGCCCGACGTTGCCCGAAACCGCGATCACTTCGCAGTTGTTGTAGTTTTCCTTCAGCCAGGGGATGATGACGGAGGTGTCAAGGCCGCCGGAATAGGCGAGAACGACTTTTTTGACCGCTTCTTTATTCATAGTTATACGCTCCTATGCATTGATTATGCGCATAGTATACCCGAGAACCGCGCGCTTGTCAAGGGGAAAATGGAAAAATATGCGGACTTATGCAAATATTGTGAAAGATGGCGAAGGGAAGGAAAAAAGCGCGCGCCGCTTTGGCGGGTTTGCCGGGAGAGGAGAACGGCGAAGGAGAAAGGCAGATTGACAACCGCCCGGCGCTGTGCTATAATGCATTCGCATCAAGCCGGTGTGATGGAATTGGCAGACGTGCCGGACTCAAAATCCGGTGGGCTCATACCCCGTGCGGGTTCGACCCCCGCCACCGGCACCATCCGAAAGTCCCGAAAGCCTTGATTTATCTGGGCTTTCGGGATTTTTCATTGCCTATTTCGAAGAAAGCGCGCTTTTGGATTCCAAATGGTCTCTTTTTCGAGCTTCCGGACGTCCGTTTTTGGAAGTCTGTGATCCGGTCATCCGTCAAAAACGAAAATCAGAATTCTTCCATCATTTCTTGCTTTTTGATTGATGAAGTGGTACAATATAGTCGAATCTTGGAAAGCGGGGCGTGTCATGAAGAACCCTCCTTTTGAAATTACACAAACGATCCTGACCGACGCGGCGGAGATCTCCGAACTGGTCGGCCGCCTCTCTGCGGGAAAACTGTCAACGAGCCCGATCCTGCGGCGCACGAATCGCATTCGGACGATCCAGGGCACCCTGGCCATCGAGCAGAATACCCTGAGCGTCGAACAGGTTACGGCCGTGCTGAACGGCAAGCATGTGATTGCGCCGCCGAAGGATATTGCCGAGGTCAGGAATGCTTATGCCGTCTATGAAACGATGGCGGAGCTCGATCCCTATTCCGTCGATTCCCTGCTGGCCGCACACGGCGCGATGATGCATGGACTGATCGACGAAACCGGACTGTTTCGTTCCGGCGCGGTGGGCGTCGCGGACAGCAAAGGCAACATCCTGCACATGGGCACGCTGCCGCGATATGTGCCGGAGAGCGTGGAGCAGCTTTTGAATTGGGTGAAGGACAGCGACCTGCCCATGGTGATCAAAAGCTCCGTGTTCCACTATGAGTTCGAACTCATTCATCCCTTTGCTGACGGCAACGGACGGACCGGAAGACTGTGGCACACGCGGCTGCTGGCCGAGTGGAATCCGCTATTTGCCTGGCTCCCGGTGGAGTCGATCATCCATGACCGGCAGCGGGAGTATTACGACGCGATCAACGCCTCGAACAACGCCGGGGAGTCCACGATCTTCGTCGAGTTCATGCTCTCGGCCATCAAAACCGCACTGCTGGAGGCGTCCGGGCAAAAAGAAAAACCGCTCGGCAAGAACGCGCAGAACGCGGCTTATCGGCGGCAGTTTATTTTGGATTTTCTCGGAGGAAAACCATTGATCCGCAATGCTGACCTGTGCGAAGGTCTCGGCGTTTCCCCGGCCACGGCGAATCGGATATTGCGGGATCTGAGCGAAGACGGCACGCTGGAACGTGTGAGAGACGGCAAGTTCTGGGCATATCGGTTGAAGGAAGCGTAAGGAGCAGGAAAACCGGTGCTAAAATGAAGTGCACTTTAGATCAGCACCGTTTTGAGAAAACTCGGTTCGAATACGGCGGGTAGTGCTCGAAAGGCTCGGTAGCATCTTCAGGGTTGTGGGTTCGAATCGAGAGAAATTGAAGCAACGGCAAAAGCTTGATTTGTGAGGTAATCATATGGCAAGTAGCAACAACCGGGAATTGATTAGCAAGGCAAGCCCTCATACAGTTAAAAAGTTTGAATTGATCGAAGAATATGTGAAATCGTGGGCTCAGAAACTCATGTTGAACCAGTATTGCAACGGGATTGTTTTTATCGATTGCATGTGTAACAGTGGCCTGTACAACGATGAGAATGGAGCCTTGGTTGAAGGGACACCTATAAGAGTAGCAAAAGTCCTCCGAGATGTCGCTGGTCAATATCCTCATAAACAAGTGTATTTGCATTTCAATGATATCGATAAGGACAAAACGGACCTGCTCCAGACAAAACTTCCCTCATCTAAAGAGAATTATCACGTTTCTGTAACCCATGAAGATGGAAATGTGCTTCTTAAAGATATTGGCAGCAGGTTGGATCAGCGAAAACGCTTGCACTATTTCCTCCTGTATGATCCGTATGACGCCTCCATTGACTGGGAGGCACTCTTCCCGTTCTTTAGGAATTGGTGCGAGGTAATGATAAACCATATGGTTTCCGATCCAGTTCGTGCAATCACACAAGTAAAAAAGCGATCCACAAAGATCAAATACGAGAATACGTACTTGGATGCCTTTGAGAACCTCGTTCCGTTCGGAAGTGATAAAAACGCTTATGAGAAGCGTGTAGAAGAAATAATCGAAGCCTTGAAGGGACAGCGGGAATATTTCGTCGCCGCATTCCCGTTCTACAATTCCCAGAATTCTCAGGTGTACAGCTTGATTCATTGTACGGGGAATATCGAGGGTTTCAAACTATATAAGAAATGCGCATGGAAAACCTTTGGGGCAAGATCATCTACAAAGAATTCTCATGTAGATAAAGACCAGCTAACGATGGATTTTTCAGGAGAAGGATTTGTTACCACCAGTACAGATGAGTCATGTTTCGGAATAACAGATATTGCGAAGTATTTGAGCAGAGCGTTTGCTGGCCAGGTAAATGTTCCTCTTCAAACATTATGGGACTTGCTTGATGGACATCCGATCTTCCCGTCAGATGGGTACAGGAAAGAAATCAAGAATGATTTGAAAAACGTGTTTGGGGCGACAATAGGTATTTACATAAATCCGGAAAGCGGAAAGAGGGAGACGGTCGTGACGTTTTTGAAAGGGAATCCTCTAATATGAAAAAAGTCAAAGGATACATCAAAAGAAAATCCATGCTCTATGTAACGGGCGTCGAATACGGCGATTACACCATGAACCACGTCCTTGGCTGTGCACATGGATGCAGATACCCTTGTTACGCTTTCATGATGAAAAAACGTTTCGGAAAAGTGTCCTCATATGAAGAGTGGCTTGAGCCATATCTGGTTGAGAATACGCTCGAGCTTTTAGATACAGAAATCCCGAAACTCCGGGACAAGATCAAATCTGTTCAGTTATGCTTCACTACTGATCCGTTCATGTATCGGTATGATGAAGTCGGCGAAATGAGTCTTGCAGCGATACGGAAACTGAATAAAAACGGCATCAAATGTACTGTCCTGACAAAAGGGATCTTGCCGATTGAGCTGGCAGAGCTTTCCGAAGAAAATGAATATGGAATCACACTCGTGTCACTGACAGAGGCCTTTCGGAAACGGATGGAACCGCATTCAGCAAAGTATCCGGAACGATTGGATGCATTGAAAAAACTCCACGATAGAGGCTGTAAAACATGGATAAGCATGGAGCCTTATCCGACCCCCAACCTTGTGCGCCAGAAGCTGGAAAAGATTCTTGATGCTGTTTCTTTCACTGACAGAATTATCTTTGGGAGAACGAATTACAGCAAGGACGTCAGCTCGTTTCCAGAGCAAAAGGATTTTTATAATCAGTGCGCAAATCAGGTGATTGAGTTTTGTTCTGAACATGGGATTGCATATCACATCAAAGAAGGAACACTCACACAATTGGACGAAGCCTAAAAAGCAGCGAAAGCCAAGAAGGGGAAAAAGAAAATGGCAATTTTAGATGAACTTGTTTCTCAGATCGAGAATCCGGCTTTGCGTGAGCGGATAGCCGCGGAGGTGGACAAGCTCGCAAAACAGAAGAAATTCGGCCTTGTTTTTGAAGAGCACCTTCCGGAGTGTACGCCTCTTTGGGATATCCCTGTCAAAAAGGGGGCGAAAGTTGCATTGAAAGCCGGACAGGTCAGTGACTTCTACACTGTCATTAAAATCGAAAGCGACAAGGCACTTTGTTTGAATAAAGATAAGAGCGAGACGGCAGAATTCAATGTCGATGAACTTGTCTGCATTGCAGAGTTTGGAGAGCCGATCTATCCCTATCTCAAGCCGCTGGACACTGTTTGCAATGCGCCGGATAGCGACCTCTGGCACACGCTGATCGAGGCGGACAACTACCATGCACTCCAGCTTCTGGAATACCTTTACACAGGAAAGGTGGATTGTATCTATATTGACCCACCTTATAATACTCGTGCCAAGGATTGGAAATACAACAATGATTATGTTGATCCAAATGATTCATATCGTCATAGTAAATGGCTGGCTATGATGAAGAAACGATTGATTCTTGCAAAAAAACTGATGAATCCTCTGGATTCTGTTCTCATTGTAACAATAGATGAAAAAGAATACCTGCATTTAGGGTGTTTGCTTGAAGATTTGTTTGAAGAGGCAAAGATCCAAATGATATCGAGTGTGATAAATCCAGCTGGAGCTGGGAAAAAAGAATTTGCACGAACCGACGAGTATATTTTCTTTGTCCGACTTGGTGCTGCAGCGGTAGTCCCAGAAAGCAGAGAGGTCGAAAACGTGCCTGTTATCTGGGATACCTTGCGCAGGAGTAGTCTCGCGAACGCCAGAGGAAAACACGGCAAAGGAGCTTGCGGTCCAAACCAGTTTTACCCAATATATGTGAATGATTCAACCGGAAGAATTGAAAGGATAGGAGATCCAATTCCAGAGGGAGTAGATCGAAATAGCGTTCCCAATATTGACGGATGTACAGCAGTATTCCCTGTAAGACCAGATGGCACTGAGATGAATTGGGGCATAAAGCCCGATGAAGCCGAAGCAAGACTACAAGCAGGCTATTTGCGTGCAGGGGCAAAAAGACCAAATGAACCGCAAAAGTATGTTATTAGTTATTTGACTGGTGGCATTATCGCAGATATAGCTGCAGGGATTGCTGTTACAGACGGCAAAAATGAAGATGGCACGGTTATCGCATATTATCCGACCGGGAAGGATAAGATGCCGACTACGAATTGGAATAAAACAACGCATGATGCACAACGATACGGAACGAATATCTTATCTTCATTCATTGGAAACCGTTTTCAATACCCAAAATCTCTATACGCTGTAAGAGACGCTTTAAATTGCTTTGTAAAAGAAAAGCCTAATGCTTTGATTATTGATTTTTTTGCTGGTTCTGGAACCACACTTCATGCGGTTAATCTATTGAACGCCGAAGATAATGGGCATAGACGTTGTATTTTAGTTACGAACAATGAGGTTTCTGCAGATGAAGAAAAATCCCTCGTGGAAGCTGGATACACGCGAGGAGATGATAAGTGGAATGAATTGGGAATTGCTCGATATGTCACTTGGCCAAGAACCGTATGCAGTATTTTGGGAAAAGACATTAACGGCAATCCGATAGATGGCGATTACGGGGTCATTGAAGATGATTATTGTGTGGATACTGAAGATACTGTCGTTTCAAAGAGGACAGGAAATCCAGTTTCAAAGAAAATATACGTAAGGCAGAAAGTCCAAAGGCTTCCAAAACTCTCTGCTTTCAAGAAATCAGATGGCTTTATGACTAACGCCGCCTTCTTCAAACTCGGCTTCCTTGATAAGAACGCCGTTGCCATTGGCAGACAGTTTAAGGAGATGCTGCCCACCTTGTGGATGAAAGCCGGAGCTCATGGACCCTGCCCTTCCATCGAGGAAAGCATCCCCAATATGCTGATCTTGCCGGAGAACCAGATGGCGATCCTGAACGATGAAAACTATTTCGGTGAGTTTGCAGATCGGCTTGCCGGCCATCCGGAGATCGAGGTCGTCTATCTTGTAACCGATTATGAAGCAGGATTTGTTGCCATGACGCAGGCGCTGGAAAACAAGACGACTTATCAGCTTTATCGTGACTATCTGGATAATTTCCGTATCAATGCGGGGAGGAACAGCAGATGAAACTTGACTTGATATCCTTCCAGGACAAAGCCGTCAAAGAGCTGCGCGTGGATATTGCAGACGCGCTGGACAACTATCGGCGGCGTGGAAAAACGCAGGTGGTTTCTCTTCAGGCGCCTACGGGTGCTGGAAAGACCATCATTGCGGCTGCTCTGATCGAGAACATCTACTGCGGTTCAACGCTTAACGACGGTTCCACCTTCAACGAACAGCCGGAAGCGATTTTCGTCTGGCTGTCGGATTCGCCGGAATTGAACGAGCAGTCAAAACAAAAGATAGAGCTCAAAAGCAGTAAGCTGCGCTTCGGTCAGTGTGAAACCATTTCAGAAGACTCTTTTGATATGGAAATGCTGGAAGACGGACGGATTTATTTCCTGAATACGCAGAAAATCAGCAGGAGCGGCAAGCTGACGCAGCATTCCGATGACCGGCAGTACACGATTTGGGAGACGCTTGATAATACCATCCAGAACAAAGCGGATCGCCTGTATTTCATCATCGATGAAGCGCACCGCGGCGCAAAATCCAAGCGCGAAGCGGGTACGGATACCACAATCATGCAGCGTTTTATCAAGGGATACGAATACACCGAAAACGGGATTAAGCGGAAAATGAGACCTATGCCGGTAGTCCTCGGAATCAGTGCGACTGCCGAGCGTTTCAATACCCTGATCGGCAATATCCCGAATGTGGGATTACAGACGTACATTATCACAGCAGACGATGTACGGAGTTCGGGGCTCCTAAAGGATCGCATTGTCATTACCTATCCGGACGATCCCACCAAGAATAACGATGTCGTTCTGCTGGAAACAGCAGTTGAAGAATGGTTGAAAAAATGCCGGAGATGGCATCAATATACCTCAGAGCAGCATTACCCGAACGTCGATCCTGTGCTTGTCGTCCAGGTTTGCCAGGGGAGCGGTGGCGCACTCTCTGACACAAATCTTGAGGATGTCCTTGCCAAAATCGAGGAAAAGGTTGGCACCGCTTTTAAGCTGGGGGAGGTCGTCCACTGTTTCGGCGAAGGTAATGCTCTTGAGATCAATGGGTTGAGCATTCCACACGCCAAGGCGTCTGAAATAGCGGATGATCACCGGATAAAAGTAGTTTTCTTCAAAGAAGCGCTCTCCACCGGTTGGGACTGCCCGCGGGCGGAAACTATGATGTCCTTTGCCGTGCGGAACGACCCGACTTATATTGCCCAGCTTCTCGGCCGGATGGTGCGCACACCGCTCCAAATGCGTGTGTCCCGTGATGAGTTTTTGAACGATGTAAAGCTGTATCTGCCCCACTTCAATAAAGAGACCGTGAAAAAGGTGGTGGACGAGCTTCAGTCGAATGAAGGCGGCAGCATCCCCACTGAAATCAATGGTGAATCTCTGGAAGAGCCGACGTATATCACTTGGACGGTCCACACTCCAAAACGGGCCAGGCAGTTTATTCCCGATCCGAATCAGGTGACTATGGACGATATCACGGGCGGCGGGAATTCGCCTGATACAACGACTACGGGCCTGAGTACCCCCTCTGTTACATCCCCTGCAGTCACCACAAATCCCGTAAATACAGGTGCAGGTGCCCCGGAATACACGGTTCCGAAAACATTCAATGTTCCTGTTTCGACCGGAAGCTGCCAAAGTGTCCCTGCCGTACCGGCAACGGAAACTTTCCAGGGAAAGCAGCTTGCTTTTGAGCCGGAAATTGACCGCGTTGAGATTATTGATTTCATCAACGCAAAGGGGTTCTTGACTTATTATGTCCGTCAAGACCGGATCAACGATTATCTCAAATCCCTGCTTGATCTTGCCACTCTGCTCACTCACAATGTTATTTATCAGGATGCGCGAGATGAAGTGATAGACGATATAATCGGGATGATCCGCACATACGTGGACGAGCTGCACAGGACAGGGAGATATGATTCCCTGGCTGAGCAGGTTCAACAATTCAAATTGTCAATCCAAGTATTTGATCCCTTTGGGAAAGCATTACAGCAGGATTATCTCAACAATTTCACCTTGATGTCAGAGACCGACATTGACCGACAGGTACGGAATGCTGATGCAAAACTCGGAAGATATGGATTCCCGAATATCTATGGCGGCAGGTATTACGATGACGATAACCCCAACGCTCACAAAATTGATTGCATCCTCTTTGCCGCCGATGATTCATGCAGAGCAAAGCTCGGAGAATATGCGAAAGAAAAACTTCGGGAGTTTTCACGTAAATACCGTGTTGTGATCGCAAACAAATCGGACGCCTGTAAACGAAAATACCGCGAAATCATGGCAGACAGCGCAGAGGTCAGTGAACAGAACTTTGCAATCCCTGAGAATATCTATGTGAAGGAAGATCCGGACGGAAAAGAGTATGAAAACCATCTGCTCGCCTCTCCGGAAACAGGCATTGCCAAGATCAAGCTCAATGGCTGGGAAGCCGAGCTAATCGAAGAAGAAACGCATCGAAGCGATTTCCTGTGCTGGCTGCGTAACCCATCACGCGCGGCATGGGCTCTGTGCCTGCCGTATGATATGAACGGAGAAAAGAAGTCTTTCTACCCGGATTTCCTGATTGTGCGTAGCGATCCCATGGTGGAATATGTCATTGACGTTCTGGAGCCGCACGGCAATCAGTATGCGGATAATCTGCCAAAGGCAAAAGCGCTTGCCGAGTATGCCAAAGCAGAAGACCGCCTTGGAAGGATTCAGCTTATCCATAAGACAACGGATGCAGGCGGCACACGGTTTGTGCGTTTGGATCTGACGGATATTGCTGTACGGGATAAGGTGTTGCACGCGAATACAGATGAAGAGTTGAACAATATTATCACTATTTATGGTGAGATTTGAGGTATTTAGTTTACAAAGGCTCTGTGGAGGGAACGGCACATGATAGTATTTGAGGATGGCAGATGGGAGATTGTAGATATTAGATAGATTGCAATACGTTGTTTTCGGGGGGTGAAATCATGGATCTTACGTTTTGCACCGGAGAAGGGAAGTTCAACTGCCGGGTATGCGCGATCATGATCTCAGACGGCCGGATCCTGGCCATGCACGACGAACGCTCGCCCTACTATTACCTGCCCGGCGGCCGGGTGGAATTGGGGGAGACCGCCGAACACGCCGTGATCCGGGAAGTGGAAGAGGAATTGAACGTCACGCCGAAGATAGTCCGCCCGCTCTGGATGAACCAGGCTTTTTTCACCGAGGACGTGACCGGGGTCCGCTATCACGAGCTCTGTGTCTATTTCCTGACCGACGCGTCCGAAACCGGGCTGCTTGAAAAAGGCGACCGGTTTACGCTTCATGAGGGGCGTCACATCCACGATTTTGAATGGCTGCCCTTCGAAAGGCTGGAAAACGAATACTTCTACCCGGTCTTCCTGAAAAAGGAGATCTTTCATCTGCCGGAAGTCTTCACGCTCCGGGAGGAGATCGAATAAGCGCATCTTCCCGACAGGGAAAAACAAAGCGAAGCTGCCCGGAGGGGCGGCTTCGCTTGGCTTTTCAGACGGCTCTTCTGCGGCGCGGCAGGCGGCCTGATCGGGATCATTCTCCGGATTCTTCCCTGTTCTCCCCGTTTTCCCCGTCGTCGCTGACGATGCGGACGGCGATGCGCTCCTCGGGGTCGTCGATCCCGTTTTCGCTCAGGGCCTTGCTGCAGCATTCAATCAGATCAAAATAGACGTCCCAGTATTCGGGCGTATTGCACCAGGCGCGGACGGTGAAGATATACGTATCGTCGTCCACGGCGGTCAGACGGGCGAAGGGGACCGGCTCCGAAAGAACGCCCGGCGTGTTCGCCGCGGCGTTTGCCAGGACCTTCTTGACCAGATTCTGGTCGATGTCGTTGGTGATTTTGAAATCCTGGTCGATGCGGCGGATCTTCTCGGCGGTGAGATTGGTCACGTTCGAGCTCATCAGATCGCCGTTCGGGATCAGAACGGCGCGGTTGTCCAGCGTGGTGAGCTTGGTATAGAAAATGCTGATCCCCTTGACGACGCCCTCGGCGCCCGCGGCTTCGATGTAGTCTCCGTTCTTGAACGGGCGGAAGATCAGGATCAGGAAACCGCCCGCAAGATTCCCGAGCGCTCCCTGAAAGGCGAGGCCGACGGCAAGACCGCCGGAGGCGATGAGGGCGGCGACGCTGGTCATAGGTACGCCGAGGATCTCGATCACGGCGACCAGAAGGACGACGTAGAGAAGGACCTTGACGACCGTCTCGATGACCCTGGTCACCTGCGGATCGAGCTTGGTTTTCCCGAGGGAACGGCCGATGACCTTGGTGATAAGCTTGATGAGAAAGAAGCCGACGACGGCGACGGCGATGGCGAGAAGGATCTTGCCGCCCGAGGTCGTGCCGATCTCAATGACCTTGTTCAGGAATTCTTCCACGATAGTTCACTCCCTTTGTTTGTTTTCCGGAACCGCCGTTCGTTTTTCCGATTCCGCGGCTGCTGACTTTATTATACTACGTTCCTTCGATCTGTAAAGAGGATTCTTGCGGGAAACGCCCGAAATCGGAGGCTGCGGTTGCGCTTGACGCCCGTCTGTGCTATAATCGGGACGATGAGATTCAGGGCTTTTGCGCGCATCCGGAAGGACGAATCGGAAAACGCGGGACGGCCCTGGTATCCGTCCCGTTTTGCATTGCCGGAACGCCGTTTGATAAAGAGAAGATAAGGAGCGGTGAGTATGAATCAGTCAGACAGGATCATCGTGGAAAACCGGCCCTCCGGCCGGCCGATCAAGCCCCTGAACGGCGTCAACGGCGGACCGGTCACATTCAATTTCCGCCGGGACGCCCGAAAGCTCTTCCGCGAAGCGAAGATCCCGTACTGCCGTCTGCACGACATCGAAGGGCCGCTGGGCGGCGGGAAATTCGTGGATATCCGCAACGTGTTTCCCCTCTGGGATCTGGACGAAAACGACCCGGGATCCTATGATTTCGCCTTTACCGATGAGTACATGCGCTGCATCGCCGACTGTGGAGCCGAGGCGTTCTACCGGCTGGGGGAGACCATCGACCACGGCTATCTCAAGGAACACGTCCATCCGCCGAAGGATCCGGCGAAATGGGCGCGGATCTGCGCGAACGTGGTGCGCCATTACAACGAAGGATGGGCAAACGGATTCCATTACGGCGTGAAGTACTGGGAGATCTGGAACGAGCCGGAAAATCCGCCCATGTGGACGGGGACGAAAGAGGAGTACTTTGCCCTCTACCGCGAGACGGCGAACCTTCTCAAACGGGAATTCCCCGGGATCAAGGTCGGCGGTTACGCTTCCTGCGGTGTGTACGCCGCGTTCAACGAAGAAGCCACGGATTTTTACCGGTCGTTCATCACCTGGTTCGACGATTTCCTGGCCTTTGTCAAGGCGCCGGAGACGGCGTGTCCGTTGAATTTCTTCTCCTGGCACATCTATTCCCACGATCCCGGAGAAGTGCTTGCCCACGCACGCTACTGCCGCGACAAACTGGACAGGGCCGGATTTCAGAAAACCGAGGCGATCCTCGACGAGTGGAACTGGTCGGGGAAGGACATGTTCGACCGGATGCGGGACATGACCGGCGCCTCCTTTGCCGCCGAAGTCCTGTGCCGCCTGCAGAACACCGGCGACACGGACGTCGCCTGCTACTACGACGCGCAGCCGCACGCGGCCTACGGCGGGCTTTTCCTCCGGAACACCGATACGCCTTCCCGGGCCTATTACGCCCTGAAGGCCTTCGGGATGCTCCGGGAAGCCGGCGCGGAAGCCGTGACGACCGCGGAGACGGAACTCGCCTATGCCGCGGCGACCGACGGGAAGACTTCCGTCCTGATGGCCGTCAATTACGAAAAGGAAGACCGGCTGGTCGTCTTCTCCTTCCCGGGGGCGAAGCGCGTGAGACTCTATCTCCTGGATGAGAAGCATGACCTTTCCCTGATCGCCGACGCGCCGGCGGACCGGATCGGCACCACGTCGGGGAAAAACACGGTGCTGGTGGTGAGGGCCGATCACGGGGACGGAGAAGAGGCGTAAGCGCTCTGCCGGAAGAGAAGAGACCAGCGGCGTTTTCCGGGATCCGCACGGACCGGAAAACGCC